>NZ_JBTEYL010000026.1:0-77007 GCF_054330215.1 Pseudomonas sp. Ma2-10
TACATCTTTGATTTCTCGCGGAGTAACTTGTGATGCTGATAATCTTGTTGACTATCAGTCTGACTCCACAAGCACCCACACGAATTGCTTGATTCAGTTATTAAAGAGCGGTTGGTTAAGATCTTTCGTCTCAACCGAGGCGCGCATTCTACAGCAGCCCCTGTTACTGTCAAGCGGTTATTTTTCGAAGTTTTCAAAGTTTCCTTTGCAACTTCAACCACTTGCGCTTCCGATCTCTCGTTAGCGGGAGGCGAATTCTACAGCGTTACTCGCTGCTGTCAACACCTCTTTTACACCGCTTTCGACCGAGAAGACCGAATCGCTAAAAGAGCCAAACAACGCCGCTCTTTCAACTCCTTCTGGGCTTCGATGACCTGAAGCAACTCGCTGCCGAAAACCGCATAACTCTTTGTTTACCAAGGAGTTTTTCGTTTCGACTGCGCTGGAAGTGGGGCGAATTATAGACGTCCAGAATCTGCCGTCAACCCTTAATTGAGCTTTTCTATCAAACGCTTGCTGGCCGCCGTAAAACAGCCCGTTCCCCCTCTATATAGAAGGATGGGAAATCCCGAAGCCCTAGGATAGCTTTGCGCAGCCCCATAACCAGAAACAGGATCAAGCAGAAAGTGGTTGATCCTCTTAGGGGGCGCTCAATCAGCTGCCGCACACTTTCGCCGCAGGCACCGCCCTGGCCATCAATTGCTCTACCGCCCGTCCCACCTCTCCCACCGCCCAATACCGACCTGATCATCTGGCTCGATACGTGGCGGCTCACCTGTTTCACCCGGGGGATCATGCACAGCGTAATGAACCGCCCTCGCCCTGATCTCGCATCTGGCTATAAAGAGAAGCTCGACCGGGCATTCCTGACCTTTCTGAAATTCGTGTGGAATTTCGATCGTGGCTATCGCCCAGTTAGCGAGGCGGGGTGACTTTCGCCATCCAACTCGAGGAAAAGTCCAACCGCCGGAAATTTCCCGGGCGGCCTTTTGTCTGGGGATTGGATGCTCCGGGAGATAAAGTGCAAGCAGTAGTCGTCTTTGCACCCTTCAAACAAAATGCTTGTGCCACCTCACCTTGCGTGTCGCCCGCATTGAACAGCTGGCTCAGTGCGAATTGCTCGACCTCATCAAGCTGCATGTTTCTCTCCGAGAGGTTCAGTTATTTCCTGAAATATCGTATTCGAAGTATTTTTTACGAATACGATCATAAGTCCCATCAGCCTTCAAGTCTGCCAAGGCTTTATTCAGTTCACCCGCCAAGGGATCATTTTTACGCACGGCAATTCCTGCTCCCGTGCCGAAGTAGTGTTCGTCAGTGAAATTTTCACCCAGCATGTGATACATCGCCCCGCCAGGGGTTTTCAACAAGCCTTCTTCAATAGCGACAGATCCTGCGAGGGAGGCGTCGAGACGGCCGGCCGCGAGATCAAGAAATACTTCATTCTGGCTGCCATATTTAATGATCTGTGCGCCAGCGGGTTCAAACGTTAACGTCGCATAGCGGTCGAAATTCGTAGCACGTTGTACGCCAATTCGCTTGCCGGCCAGATCGCCAGGAAGGGTATTGATCCCACTGTCCTTGCGCGTAACGAGCTTGGCGGGCAAGCGATAATAACTAGTGGTGAAGTCAACGGATTTCAAACGCTCCTCAGTAATTGAAACCGAGGAAATAGCGGCGTCAATCTTGCGTACTTTAAGTGAGGGAATAAGGCCGTCGAACTCGATCTCGACCCATTGGCACTTCGCATCAAGTTTGGCGCACAACGCTTGGCCAATGTCATAGTCAAAACCCATCAGTTGGTTGTCTGGGGTTTTGTACGCGAAGGGTGGATAGGCTGCCTCAACACCAATACGCAATATTCTTTCACTGGCTTGAGCCACACCGGTCATTGCAATCATCGCGGCAAGCCCGAGGGTTTTTACATTGAATTTAAAGTGCATGTCTTTCTCTCGCTTTTTTATTTTGATGGGTGATGCCATGCGAGTGCCGTCGATGCTGAGTGACGGTACTGATGTCCGGCTATAACGGTGAATTACTAACTGTTAGTCCGTCACTGGCGACTGTGCAGCGACCACAATGAGTTCCAGGCGAATCTGTTCGTCGTCAAACACAACTTGGGCGGTCGCCCGCGCGGGAGTCTCGCCGGGAGAAAACCACTGGCTCCATACCTCATTCATGCAGTCAAAGTCAGCGACCATGTCTTTCATCCAGAGCTGTGCACTCAAGATGCGCGTGCGACTGCTGCCTGCCTGCTCCAGCAGTCGCTCCAGTTGCGCCAACACCTGGCGCGTCTGACCACCAATGCCTTCGCTGCAATCAGCAGCGACAATGCCGCTGAGCCAGGCAACGCCGTTGTGGAGGACGACCCTGCTCAGGCGTGGATTGCTGTCTAAACGTTCGATCTCGCTCATACCGTCTCCATGGGAAGATGGGGGTGGGACTCGCCAGACAGCTGGCCGAGTGTGATGGGTTTGATGGGGGGGCGAATGTGGTAGTAACCCACCTGGTCCGGGGACACCTGGCGCCGCTCGGCGATGACCTCGGTCACGCTCAGGCCGCATAACCGACCTTGACAGGGGCCCATGCCACAACGGCCAAACGCCTTGGTCTGGTTGGGGCCCAGACACCCGAGATCGACATAACGGCGCACCTCGCCGGCACTGATCTCTTCACAGCGGCACAGCGTGACCTCGTCGGCGGGGATGCGCGTTTCCTGCAGGGGGCGATACAGCGCATCAATGAGTGGTCGCGCCGCCAATTGTTGACTTAACGCTCGTTGCAATGGCACGGCATGGTGCTCAAGCGCGCATGCATCGAGTCGTTGCAACTGCTCTGCGACACGCAGCGCAGCAATCCTGCCCTGGAGTCGTGCGGCGAGTGCGCCGCCGATGGAGCCGCCATCTCCTGCGATAAAAATGTCCGGCTGACTGGTTTCACCCCAGGCATCACGACCCGCGACCCAGCACAATTGCGCGGGGCTCCAATGATGTTCAAGGCGCAGCGCCCAACTGATCTGGGTGTTGGGGACCACCCCTTGGTGGAGCAGGATCAAGTCAGACGCGATGCGCCGTTGCACGTTGTGATGATAGAAACTGAGCGCACTGGCCCGGTCCGCCCCCTCGATGCGCAGTTCCCGCGCACCTCGATAATGCTTGACGCCGGCACGCCGTAACGTGGCTAACAACGACACCCCCTTGAGCAGGTCGCGCCAACCGCGCAAGGCGCCGGGAATACTTCGCCAACTGCGCAAAACGTCACGGTGGCTTGAGGTATCGACCAACGCGGCGATTTCAATTCCAGCCCGCAGGTACTGGACGGCCAACAGGTACAGCAAGGGGCCACAACCGGCCAGCACCACTGGGTATGCCGGTAGGAGCGCGGCGCTTTTGAGCAGGATCTGCCCGGCCCCCGCCGTCATGACGCCAGGCAAGGTCCAGCCAGGAATGGGCATTGGCCGCTCATAGGCGCCGGTGGCAATCAATAGTCGTTGGGCCTGTGCAACGTAGGCCTGACCGCCAACGAGGTAGTGCACCTGCTTGTCTTCGGTCACCCACCACACAGACGCGCCACTCACCGAGTGCGCACCACACGTGATGAAGGCATCAGTCAACGCCAGGCCGGCCAAGTAATCCCCGCCAAGCACTTCCAGACGCGAGGCATCAGTGTTGCGGATGTTGCGATAGATTTGCCCACCGGGTGATGGCTGCTCGTCCAGGACCAATACGGTCAGGCCATGTTGCCGGGCTTCCACCGCGGCACTCATCCCCGCGGGGCCGGCACCGACGATGAGAAGATCGAACAGTTCAGGCTTCATAACGATCACACCCCATTTCAGCAGTAACGGCCAATGCGCGAGCACCCTGTTGGCTGCGCACACGCATGCCGGCGCGGACGGTGACCATGCACGCCTGGCAGTTCGGCACTCCGTCAATTTCCACCAGGCATTCGAAGCACACACCCATCAAGCAATAGGGCGCACGTGGCTGTCCCGACACCGGCGTGGTACGGGTACTTCTGACACCTGCGGCAAGTAAGGCTGCGGCCAGGGAAACACCTTCCGGCACCGACAAAGTGCGGCCATCAAATTCGATGGTGTGCCAGGAATGCTCGCGGGTTGTTGGATGGAACAGGCTCTCAGCAGGCATGAGCGACCTCGCTAGACGGAATGAAGCGTTGCAACGAGAATGCCGACACCGTCGGCAATACCTCTACGCCGGCAATCCAGGGTGCCAGTGTCAGTGCATGGGCAGCGGCCAGGGTCACACCGCTATGGCACGACACCACAAAGCAGCCAGGCGCATTGGCCAGGTCCTCGTAAATCGGGGCGCCGTCGGGGCTCAGCACCCGCAACGATCCCCAAGCCCTGACCAGCCGGACATGCTCCAGTTGCGGAAAACACGTCACTGCGCGACCGGCAATCTGTGACATCACCGACACGCTGGTGCGGTCATCGAAGCCCACCCGCTCGGCTGAGTCACCGAGCTGTACGGTTCCCTCATCTGTCTGGCGGACATACGTCGTGGGGTATTGAAGAAACGGCTTGAGTCTTTCGGTGATCAAAATCTGCCCACGACTAGGCTCCAGGGGAATATCTTGGCCAAGCAACGCACCAAGGGCTCGATTGCCGAGCCCTGCGGCTAACACCAGCCGGTCGCTCGCCAATCGTTCAGACCCCGCGGTGATTTCAAATCCCGCAGTGCTTTGCCGAATGTCATCTACCTTCAATCCATTGAGCACCTTTACCCCACGTAGCTTGCACGCGACATGCAGTGCATGAAGTAGCTTCAACGGATTAACGTGGCCATCCATGGGCGAGTAACAGGCACCGACCACTCCAGGTCCAATGCCGGGCAAGCGCTTGTGCAGTGCAGTTTGGTCCAGGACTTCAAACGAATAATCGCCGCCCTGTGCGACCCGAATCTCATGCAACAGGCGCGCTTCGTCGGCCAGCTCCACCTCAGACAGGCACAGTTGAAATCCACCGGGTTGCTTCAGATGCACATCAACGCCGGTTTCAGCCAATAGCATGGCGGCCAACTGGGGCCAGAGCCTGACGGAGGCTCGGGTCCACTGTGTATAGGCGCTCATGCCATGGCCTTTGCCTTGCACCCAAAGCAATCCAAAGTTGCCGCGCGCAGCACGAAAGGCCGTATCACCTTCGTCTACCACGATCACTTGACGCCCGAGCAGCGACAGGCCGTAGGCGGTCGCCATGCCCGCCAGACCGCCGCCAATGACTATAAAATCAGTTTTTTGCATAGGTCCTGCTTGATCAACTGCCAAACCACTCTGTACCGAGATAGCCAGCAAAGCTGAGACGTCGTCGAAGTAGCAATGATCCTATGACGCTGTAACACGGATTAAAAATGCTTTATTTTGCGACGACCATGTCTTTTTGTTATAGGTCGATGTGCCATGAACCTTCGTCAATTAGAGGCCTTTAGAGCCGTGATGCTCGGACAGACCGTGACCCGTGCCGCCGAGATGCTGCACATCTCGCAACCAGCAGCGACGCGCCTGATCGGAGCACTTGAGGAGAACATAGGGTTCGCCCTGTTTGAGCGGATCAAGGGGCGCCTGCAACCAACACCTGAAGCGCTGGTACTTTACGAAGAGGTAGAAAGGTCTTTGCTGGGAGTCGAGCGTATCGCCCGCACGGCGCGCGAAATCATTGATCTCAAGCGCGGCTCACTCCAGGTAGCCTGCGCTCCAGCGCTGGGATTGTCGTTTTTGCCGCGAGTCATCAGTGCATTTCTCGAAAGGCATGAGCACGCACAAATAACGTTGGTAGTTCAATCTTCCAGAGAAGTGGTGGACGCGATTGTGGGCGAACGATGCGATGTCGGATTTATTGCTCAACCCAACGCTTATCCCAGCCCGCGTGGTGAGAAGATCATTCGGTCATCTCTGCGATGCGCCCTGCCCTTCGATCACCGACTACGCGACAAGGCGGTGATCGTCCCACAGGACCTTGAGGGGGAGTGCTTCATTTCCTATCCGCACGCGGTCGCCTCGCGCCAACACATCGACTCCATCTTTGCCGCGTATGGGGTGGAGCGCAGGATGAACCTTGAAACCCAGCTCTCGATGTCAATGTGCACGTTCGTGGAGTTGGGGGCCGGCGCTGCCCTGGTCGACCCCATCAGCGCACTGGAACACAAGGGCGAAAAGGTGATTTTTCGCCCTTTCGAACCCGCCATCGAAATGGACTTCAGTATGTTAGTACCGCAACAGACAAAGCCCTCGAAGTTTCACGAGAGCTTCCTTGAACACGTCAGGGGATTTGTTGCACGTGAGGTGACCTTCAACTGAGCGGCGCAACGCGCGAAACCACGCGGCATCAGCGCGGGGTTATTTTGAACGGCCGCTCAAGATTGTTTTCCGGGTCGAACTGGCGCCGCTCGGTAAAATTCAGATGGCGGCCATACACATGAAACGAAAGGCTTGTGTGCTCAGTTTCATTGATCACACTGTGAATACTCCCGCTTGGCAAAAGTAGCGCCTCTCCAACGGTGATGCATTGCTCACCCATTAGCTGCAGCTCGGCGTATCCCGGACGTTGCGCATCGTCCAAACGCTGCCAAAACAGGTTACGTTCGGTGCCATCGACACCCACCACCACCGCCCAAGTATCGTGGTCATGAGGCGGTACGCCACGCCCGGGTAGCCAGCTATCGACCACCACGAATAATGACTGGTCGGGCTCCACGTGTAACAGCGTCGTGCCATAGCCCAGTTCTGAGTCGGCCTCATACATGTCGGCACTTAGCCAACTACGTTTTTGCACCATTCGCTGGACGATAGGTCCGACCTGCACAAGCAGTTCAGCCTCATCCGTCACCTCATGCACAAGTTTCCTAAGCGCCACGACAAAATTCTGTATGTCGTCCTGTTGCGGTCCCATCTTCAACGTCCCCTTTTGGCCGGTTTGCCTTCCACACATTGGCCAACGGTCTGCCTCCGAAGAGGCAGGCCGTTCTCCTTGAAGCAACCTTAGTCGCGAGGCTCTTTGGCCAGCGCTTTAACGAAGCCGATCATTAGCAACAGCATGAGCACCATAAACGGTAACCCCATGGCCACTGCGCCGGCCTGAATGCCTTTGAGCGCGGTATCGCCACCGATTACGAACAGCGTGATGGTGACTAATGCAATCATCACTAACCAAAGCACCCGCTGTACTGGCGAAGTTTCCGGGTCACCGCCCGCGGCCAGGTTATCGACTACTAAGGCCCCCGAGTCCATGGAAGTCACCATAAAGATGACCAGCAGGATGACCACCAGTCCTGAGCTGATGAGCGGCATCGGAAGCATCTGCAGGAACTGGAAAATCGCCGTATTGACGTCGGTCAGACCGGCCGCGAGGGATCCACTACCCGAGATGACTTGATCGATGGCGCCTCCTCCGAACGCGGTGAACCAGGCGATAGCCGCCAGGGTTGGCACCAACATCACCACGCCGACCATATGACGCAACGTACGGCCTCGGGAAACACGTGCAACGAATACACCGACCAATGGACCCCACGTGCACCACCACGCCCAATAGAACACCGTCCATCCTTGGAACCAATCCTGGTCTGGACGATTGACCCAGTTACTCAGTGGCAGGAAGAACTCGACATAATCAACGGTCGTGCTCAGCACACCGGAAAAAAAGGTCGACACCCCAATACCGATCACTACCAGTATGAACAAGCCCAACGCCAGCAACATATTGATATTGCTTAGCAACTTGACGCCAGCATCCATGCCGCGCCATAAAGAAAATCCGGCAAGGCCAGTCACTATCAGGATGAACAGCAACTGCAAACCAAAGGAGTTGGGAATACCCAGTACTTGTGAGATGCCGGCAGTCGACTGCATGGCGCCCAGGCCTAGAGAGGTGGCCAAGCCGAACACCGTAAGCACCACAGTAAAAACATCCACCAACTGCCCTGGCAGCCCTCGATGTGCTTTACCAATCAATGGTTGCAGCCCCGAACTAAGGGCAAATGGGAGGCCTTTGTTATAGGCAAAAAAGCCAACCACCAACGCACTGGTCAGGTAGATGGCCCAAGGATGAAAGCCCCAGTGAAAGATCGTCGCACCCATTGCGGCATGCTCGGCCTGCGGGGTGTTGGCGAGGACATTGAGTGGCGTTTTCCACCAAGCGGTATATTGTGCGACCGGCTCAGCCACCCCCCAATACAGCAGCCCAACACCCATCCCTGCTGCAAATAGCATCGAAAACCAGGACAGTGTGCTGAACTCCGGCGTCGCGTCCTTGCCACCCAAGCGAATTTTACCAAAGGGTGAAATGGCCACGCCGGCGCAAAACAGCACGGCCAGGTTGCCCATAATCATAATGAACCAGTCGCAGTTCTTAAGAATCCAGCCTTTGGCCCCCTCCAGTGACTGGCCGAAGGTTATCGGGTCATGCAATGCAACTAAAACCAGCGCCAATACAATCAAGAATGAAACAGGAAAAATAACCCGATGAATATTCAATCCTAATATTCGGGTATTGAACGATCGAGAACAGGATCCTTCATCGACAACTAACTCTTTCATGCTAAGGGCCTCTCTATTATTTTTGTATTTACAGCCAACATCGAATAACCGCTAATCAGGCGTAACGTTATCCAGACCAGAACGCACGGCAACGCATTGGGATTTATGTTCAAACAGGAAGCGGTGCACGACAAATCATTTTATCTGCGCCACTAATGACTATTTCTCATGAGTACTCGTGTACCCGTTTTGGCTGTGCGCACAACGGCGACCACCCGCGATGAACGACTTACAACCAGTCCTCCTGCCACGGATATTGGGAAAGTACCTCACAGCCGTTTGGGGTAATTAGCACTTGCTGTTCAAGTTTTATACCTTCCTTCCCTCCTCGTTCGCCCATATAACTTTCTACGCAAATCACCATATTCTCTTCGAAAACGCCCTCATAACCACTGCTCTTCCAATCAGCGCCTTTATGCGCCAGTGCCGGGTATTCATCGGCCAAACCGACACCGTGTACTACACAGCAGTAACGGTTGTGTTGATAGGGTTGTGGAATGTCCCACGATCGTTGAGCGAACTCGTGATGGCTCAGGCCTGGGCGCAACAGCGCCATGTTGTGCTGAATATGTTCATGGGCCAGCGAATACAGCTTGCGTTGCTCGGCGGTAGGAGCAACGTGACCGACGGTCCAGGCGCGCGATATATCCGCGCAATAGCCATAGGGACCGATCAGATCCGTGTCGAAGGAAATGATTTCACCTTCCTGCATCACCCGATCGCTGGACTCCTGCATCCACGGGTTGGTTCTAGGCCCGGAGGCCAGCAGGCGGGTTTCGATCCACTCTCCACCGTGGCGGATATTCTCGTAGTGCAGCCAGGCCCACAGTTGGTTCTCGGTCATGCCCGGGCGCTGTTCATCATGCATGCGCTGAATGCCTTTCTCGCACACCTGGATGGTCCAGCGCATCAACTCCAGTTCGGCGGCTGATTTAATCTTGCGCGCCTCCTCCATCAGACTGTGCCCCTCGACCACCCTCAGCCCCCGAGCCTGAAGCAGCTCAAGCCCTTCAAAGTCGGCCTTGTCCACGGCCAGGCGCGCGTTGGCACCCGCGTGCTCGTGCATCACCTCGACAATTTCACGGGCCCAAATGGCAGCTTTCTCGGATATGCGCGAACCGGCGCCGAAATAACTCCAACTGACGGCCTCGCGCACTTCATCGATCAAACTGATGCCCTCGTGCAAGTGTTCGCAATTGTGGAACTCCCACAAGATCACCGGCCCTGTGGCGAACACCAAGGTGTAACGAGCGAAGTTGTGCAACGTCCACACCTGCATGTTTGAGGTATCAGTGGCGTAGCGAATATTGACCGGATCATAGAGCAGGATGGCGGCGCAATCGCGCGCCAGCAATTGATCGCGCACCCGCTGCAAGCGATAGGCACGCGCCGCTTGCAGCGTTTCCAGCGTGACGGGGTTGTGCAAGGGTTGCGTGGAGTAATCGCCAGTACGGTATTTATTCTTATTTTCGAACATGCTTTCGAATCCGTTAATCGCAATAGGAGAAAGGACGGTCACCCTTTGGCTTCATGGATGATTCAGCGTCGTGGATGTTTCAGTCTCGTTGATCGCGCTGTCGCACTGCGTGCTCTGGGCGTTTATGCCGACCGACTCGACGACTGCCACCAGACTGGAACTGGCCAGTCCATTGGGCGTTGTCGGGTGATGAAGGGGGGCGTCGTCTTGCAAGTGCTCGCCGGTGACCTTGCCTTGGCCTACGAACACGACAAGCAGCGCAGCGCAGGCAGCGAAGAAGAAATAAAGACTCGATGCGCCGAAGTGCTCCATCAGTGAACCGGCCAGCAGAGGACCGACCCCGGCCCCCACACCAAACGCCACCAACAACACGCTGGCCAATGAAACGCGCAATTGAGGTTCGATATTGTCGTTGGCCAGTGCCACACCGAGCGGATACAGGCAAAACTGCAAAAAGCCTATCCCCGCACCGAACAACATCAAGGTGTTGAACGAAGGGTGTTGATAAAACCCCAGCGGCAGCGTGACGAACATCAACAGCGCTGCGACAGCGCGAATCAAGCTGGCACGTGGCAGTCGATCCGAAAGCCAGCCCAAGGGTAGCTGGGCCAGCAATCCGGCCCCAATCACCAAGGCCATGAACTGACCGATTTCGACCGTATCGAGTCCCTGCTGACTGGCATAGATCGAGGCCAGACCGTAAAAGCCACCCGTCATCATGCCCGACACCACCAGGGTCGCTAACGATTGAGGTATTCGACGCAGGAACAATTTAATGTCGACAGGCGCCGCAAGGATGGGCGTCGGATGCGGGCAGCGGGTCAACGCCACCGGCACCAGGCTCAACGCAAAAGCGATGGCCACGCCAAGCAGCGCGCGGATCCCCAAGTCGCCATTGAGACTCAGCGCCAGTTGGCCAAGCATCATGCCAACGTAGCTGGCAACCATATAGAGGGCCAGCACGCTGCCGCGCTGTTCGGTCTGAGCCTGATCGTTGAGCCAACTTTCCAACACCATGAACTGACACATCATGGCCACCCCAACCAGCGCTCGTAACAGCAGCCAGAATGGCAAGGCATTACTGAACTCATGGGCCAGCACTGCAGCGGCAATTCCGCCAGCGCAGGTGACGTAACTGCGGATGTGTCCGACCCGTTCAATCAGGTAATGCCCGACCTTGCCGCCCAGAACCATGCCCAAGGCATTGGCCGCCATCAATGCGCCGCTCCATGTCTCGGCCCCACCTCCTGCGTTCAGGCGCAGCGCCAGATAGGTCATCAACAACGTCGAACCCAGTTGCATCAGCAAACTGGTCAGATATAAGGCGCCAAACGTCTTCGTCAGTCCAAGCACTGAGCAACCTCGTCGATGATGTGTGCGTTAGAGTGCAAGCTGCAACGTTGCCGCCCCAGGACATCGCTCTGTACATACTGCATTGCACTGCGCTCCCGACTCAGGCCAAACCGTGTCGCTGCTTCCAGTCGCCTGGCTGAACCACATACCCGAACAACGCATGGCCGCCATAGACCAGTTCGGTGCCTTCGGGAATCCACAGCAACTGTCCCGGTTCAACCCGGTACACCTCACCGTTGGCCTGCAATTCGAAGCAGCCTTCGATGACGAAGATCACCTCGTCATACAGCAGGGTCCACGCGACTTGCGCGCCCTCCCAGCGGGCAAAGCCGATACCGATATTCGGCGACACTTCATTGCTGATTGCACGAGCGACATAAGCGGCCCCGGGTGGGCCACCACGCAGCGTGAAATCCAGATCATGATGATCGACCCGCAGCACTGGGCCTTTTCCAGTAACGACCTTGCTCATAGCTCACTCCGACTGTTCCAGGCCGCCAGGCGGATACGCGAACGCACGCCGAGGCCGAGGAAGGGTTCCGGAGGATTGAGTGACGGCATGCCCGTCACGGCCTGAATGTCGCGCAGTTGCGCCGAATCGGCACCCACGGCGAGGTCCGCGAGCAAGGTACCTGAGATGGTGCCCCAGGCCGCGCCGACACCGTTGTCGCATGCCGAGGCGTAGACACCTTTCTCCAGTTCGCCAAAGAAGTTGGTGAAGTTACGCGAGATGGCGTAAACGCCGCCCCAGGTATGACTGAAAGGCACTTCAGCGAGCTGCGGAAAACGCGCCTGGAACGCTTTTCGGTGATCCTTGCGCACACTCTCGCGCATGGCATCGTTGGTACTTTGGCCGTATTTGGGAACATGCTTGTAGGTATTGCGGATGATCAAGCGGCGGTCCTGAGTCATGCGTACCGTGGTACCGGCGTGGTCTGCCGGGGTCAGCCCCCAATCGAGTTGACCGCCATAGGCCGCCAACTCGGCATCGGTCAGAGGGCGAGTCCAACTGGCGAAGGTCATCACCGGCAACAGACGATTACGCAGAAAACCGAACTCTTGAGTGAAGATGCTGGTGCCAAGCAACAGCTGCGCAGTGCGAATCCGCCCCTGATTGCCGTGCAGAATCCAGCCGCCCTGGCCATCACGTTCAAGGCGCTGGATCGGTGATTCCTCAAGCAGTTCGACATTACTCGGCAGTGAGCGGCCCAGGCCATTGACCAGCGCTGCCGGCTGCATCAAGTAGCAACCAGGGGTGTAGATCGCGCCACTGTAATGGCGGGTGCCCACCACCTGAGCCAACTCGGCACGCTCGACCCGACGGAACGGCTCACCGAGGTCGCTCAACAAGTGTTCGAAATGATCCAGATAAGCCAGGCCGCGAGGACCTACCGCGCCTTGATACTTGCCGGCATGGGACCATTGGCAATCGATTCCATGGGTTTGAATCAATCCCTGTAACTGGGCGATGGCGCCGCGATTGAGCGCGAGCAAACGCTGTTTGTGCGCGGGATCCGGATGTTCCAGGGCGAATTTGTGTGGCAGGTCGATGACAAAACCCGAGTTGCGTCCAGAGGCACCATAAGCGACGCGCTGGGCATCGACCAGCAGGATTCTGGCCTCTGGACAGAGCTCGGCCAACCGGCGGGCCGCGGCCAGGCCAGCGAAGCCGGCGCCGATCACCGTGTAGTCGGCGCGCTGTTCACCCTGCAAGCGCTTGCAGGGTGGCTGCTCGGGCAAGGCGGCATACCAGCCACAGCTGGCATCGTCATGGGGAAGGTTGATTGTATTTTTCATGGTGCTGCCCTCAGGCCACGGCCCGCTGAGCGTTCTGACAGGACTGCAGCAATGTATTGCGCTGCAATTGTGCTTGGCGACCGAGCAGGACGAAGCCGCAGAGTGCCCCCTCGATGTCGTAATAACTGGCACTGAGGCCATCGGCAGTCGGCGTGCAACGCCACTCCCCGGCAACGCCGACGGTGGGTGGCAGCAGACACAGTGGCGCCGCCGGGGTCTTCACGGTGACTGGCATCAATGGATAGCTGACGTTGGTAGGCTGGCCAAGCAAGGTCTTGCACAGTGCCTGAATACCCTGGTTGATGGGCGCCAGGTACGGGAGCAATTGGCCGTCGATTTCGATGCAGTCGCCCAGGGCATAAATCCCCGGTTGCGAAGTCTGCAGTTGGGCGTCCACTTGAATGCCGCGGCCAACGGCGACCCCGGCGGTCTCGGCCAGGCTCAGGTTGGGACGCAGACCCACGGCGGACAACACCAGGTCGGCTTCCAGACTTTGGCCATCGGCCAGGCTCAGGCGATAGCCGTCTTCAGCCGATTCAATGCGTTGCAGGGTGTTCTCCAGATGCCAACTCACCCCCAACTCGCTCAAGGCAAGCTGCAGCTTCCGCCCCGCCTCCACCGGCAGCAGACGCTCCATCGGCCAATGGCCGAGACCGATTACGCTGACGGCAAAGCCACTGCTGGCCAAGTCGTTGGCAAACTCGCAGCCGATCAGGCCGTCACCCAGGATTGCCACTCGCCGCACGCCTACCAGGCGCTCACGCAAGCGCTGGTAATCGTGCAGGTTGTTGACACTGAGTAACGCCGCAGTCTCACCCTCGATCGGCAGTCGGATGGGCTGCGCACCACTGGCCAGTACCAACTGGCCGTACTCCATTTCGCCGAAATTGGTGTGCAGGCGTTGCCTCGCGCTGTCGATACGCGTCACCGTACAGTGCGGATAGACTCGGATATTCAAGCGTTTTTCGATCGCCAGCGGCGCCTCACCCGCCAATGCTTCCGCACTCTTGCCCTGTGCCAGGCCAATGGACAGCGTCGGCTTGGAATACAGGTGGCCAGACTCTTGAGTCAGCACGCGGATCTCGACCTTCGGGTCGGCCTTGCGTAACGCCTGGGCCAGGCCATAACCGGCATAGCCACTGCCGATAATGACGATCGGCTGGCGAGGCAGTGTGGCCGTTGGCGGCGGTTGCAGCTGCACCGCAGGCGCAACCGGCGCACTGACTGCGGCGGTCGCCACTACCGATTCACTGATATCCAGCATCTCGAAATCGCCCTTGCCGACGCCACACTCGGGGCATTTCCAGTCTTCTGGCACTTCTTCCCAACGCGTGCCGGCGATGATGCCGTCCTGCGGCCAGCCGAGGGCCTCGTCGTAGATCAGCCCGCAGACCACACAAAGCCAAGTCTTGAACATGTTGCTTACTCCCCCGCTACGCGGATCGCTACGTTCTTTGTACGCACGTAGCTGTACAAGGCTTCCTGTCCCTTTTCCCGGCCAAAACCGGAGAGGCCGACACCGCCAAACGGGGTTTCGATGCCACCGGCATACCACTCGTTGACAAACACCTGGCCAGCTTTCAGGCGCCGAGTGCAGCGCATGGCGCGACTGATGTCTTGGGTGAACACACCCGCCACCAGGCCAAAAGCGGTGCCATTGGCGATGGCGATCGCCTCTTCTTCGCTGTCAAACGGGATCACCGCCAACACCGGACCGAACACCTCCTCCTGAGCGATGCACATCTCGGGGGTCACGTCGCGAAATACGGTCGGGCGCATGAAGTGCCCGGCACGGTCACTGAAGCCCTCTCCGCCAGTGGCCGCTACCGCGCCCTCTTCGATGGCGCGTCGACACAAAGCTTCAATGCCTGCCAGTTGCCCGGCACTGACCACTGGCGTGAGGTCTGGGTTGTCATGGCCGACGCCCACGCTGAGCCCTTCGGCCAAGGCGACGACAGACTCGACGACCTCGTCATAAATCTCACGCTGCACCAGCAGCCGCGACATGGCAGAGCAGACCTGACCGGCGTTGAAGAAAATACCGCCCTTGACGCTGGCGAGCAGTTGCTCGCGATCAGCATCGGCGAAAGCAATCGCTGCCGACTTGCCACCCAACTCCATTACGCTGGGGATGGCATGTTCGGCGGCATCGCGCAGAATCGATTGACCGGTTGGCACTGAGCCCGTGAAAACAATCTGGTCGACAGCGCGATGGCCAACCAGATGCGCGCCAACCTCACGACCACGACCGCAGATCAGGTTGACCGCGCCCTTAGGCAACCCAGCCTTGGCAACTGCACGGATCAGTACGCACATACCCAACGGCGACAGCTCGGGCGATTTGATCACCACCGCATTGCCAGCCGCCAACGCCGGTGCAAGCGAGCGGGCACAGATCGAAACCGGGAAGTTCCACGGCACGATCTGCGCGGACACACCCATCGGGTCATACAGGGTGAAATCCATGTAGCCATTGCCGAGTGGAATCGAAGTGCCTTCGATCTTGTCGGCCATGCCTGCGTAGTACTCGAAGTAGCGTGCAGCCTCGACGAACTCATCTTTGGCATCATTGAGGCTCTTGCCGTTTTCCTGGCACAGCACCCAGGCGCCCTCTTCGGCCACGGCGCGGATTTCTTCGGCAATGCGCAGCAACCAGGTGACACGCTGCGCCGGACGAACGCGGGTCAACTCACCGCTGTCCGCGCAACGACGAGCCGCCCGCACGGCGCGCTCGGCATCGGCGACAGTGGCCTGGGCGATAGTCGCCAGCGGCTCGGCAGTGCCGGGGTTGTTCACCGTCAGCTGTTGCGCGCTGTCGAGCCATTCACCATCGATGTAGTTGAGCCAATGGGATGCGATTGGGTACATGCTCATCTCCTCAGGCCTCCGGTACGGTGGCTAACAGCTGACGTGCAGCCCACTGATGGAAGAAGTGAGTCGGAACGTCCATCTCCGGCGAGAACGCACCGCCTTTGTAACCAGGAGAGTGACGGCCTTTCTGCATGCCTTCGACCGAGCTGATGTCTTCGGCAAATACCACCTTCCAGGACTCCAGAATGGCGTTACGGCAAGCGGCGTATTCATCACCCAGGGCCTCGTCTCCTACATAGAACAGGCGCAGGTGTTCAATAGTTCTACCGGGTGCAACCGGCTCCAACTGCATGGCGAACGCGTGATCAGCCTGGATGCCCAGCAATACGTTCGGGAAGAAGGCTATGTATTCGGCATTGCGCAGACGGTCTTGCGGCCAGCTCGGAAACTTCGGCAAATGCGTACCGGCTACATCCGACAGGTTGTAGGCATAGCTGCCCTGTCCGCCGAAATGCTCGTCAAAGAGGATGTTGTAGTGATCCTCCAGGCGCGAATAGGCGTTCAGGCTCGGGTGTACCCACGGCAGGTGATAGGCTTCGCAGTAGTTCTCGACGGCCAGCTTCCAGTTGCAGTTGATGTCCAATGTGGTCGCGTCATGACCCGGACGGCGGCGCAGCAGGCTCATGCCGTCCTCGCCAAGGAACTGAGTCCAGCGCGCGGTCAAGGGTGCAAGCATTTCTTCAAGCGGCTGTGCGTCACCCGACAGGTTGATGAACACCATGTCCATCCAGATGGCGCTGTTGATTGCTTTCAAACCGTGCTTTTCGCAAGCGAAACGCTCGTCCTTGTGCTTATCAATACCGCCGACATGCGGAGTGCCACGCAAGGCGCCATTGAGGTCATAAGTCCAGGAGTGGTAGGGGCAACGAATAACGCCCTGTACTTCACCCTCTTCTTGCACCAGCTTCATGCCGCGGTGGCTGCAGACGTTATGGAAGACCTGCACCAGGCCTTCGCGGTTGCGCATCAGCAGCAATGGCAGCCCCATGAAGTCGACAGGCTTGACCGAGCCGTTCTTGGTCAGATCGCTGGCGAAACCGACACACGCCCAGGTCTTGCCCATCACCTGGTCGCGTTCCAATTCGAAGTAATGCTGATGGGTATAGAACTCGTTGCTCAACCCGGTGGCTTGATGAATCGGGTTAAGTACGGTTTCCAGATGATGCACAGGAATCTGTTGCAAGGCGGTATTGCTCATTATTGTTTTCCCCTGCTGGGCACGGTGTGAAATGTTCGGCAGGCTCACTGGCCATCGTCCGTTGGCAGTGAGTTTCGAGAAAACGAGCAGTGCTCGACAAACGATATTTACATCACGATTTATGACTTTTAATCATAAATTCAAACAGGCCAGATTCATGCATCAAAACGACAGACACGCACTGTCCGACGATCGCTGATCAACGCTTTCAGACCGTGGGAATGCAGCAGGTTTTGATGATGTGTAAAGACGCGGAGGCATATTGCAGGCGTGCCGCAGGCCACCAGCCTGCGGCATGTTTCATTGAAGAACGGAATCTATTCGCTGGAACCGAAATCTGAGTCACTGAGCGTCGTCGGTAACTGCTCGATCAACCAGGTGCGAAAACATTTAACACTTTGCCGCATCCTCCCCTGGCCCTTCGGCTCCAGCAGGCAGAACTGCGCGTCTGAACTCAATACTGTATCGATCGGCCGTACCAAAGCACCGGTTTGCAGGTGATTGTCGACCAGGTTCGACCAGGCCAAAGCGATACCCTGCCCACCGAGTGCCGATTGGATCAGCATGGAGTAACTGTTGATATTGATCCGGCGCCTGGGCTCAACGCTCTTTAGCCCAAGCCGTTGGAACCATTCAGTCCAACCAATCCAATCGCGCTGTGGATCTTCCAGCCATAACCAAGTGCACTCAGCCAAATGTTCTGGCGTTTTCAACTCAGGGTACTTTGACAGGTAGCTCGGGCTGCAGACCGGGAACACCTCTTCGGAAAATAGCGGCGTTACCTGCATGTCTTGCGGAGGGGTTCGGCAGTAGTACAACGCCAAGTCACAATCCAGCCGCGTGAAGTCCTTTACCTGATCGTAGGCGATAATGCGCAGATCAATGTCTTCGTTATTGCGCTGAAATTCAGACACCTTGGGTAGCAGCCACAGCGAAGCCATCGCGGAACTGGTGGCCACTGTGACCTGCTGCGCGCCCTGCCAGTGGCGGATTTCGCCTGTGGCCTGAGCTACCTGCATCAGTGATGCTCGCACCGTTTCATAGTATTGGCTGGCGGTTGGGCTAAGGTGGATCGAGCGCGTAGTGCGCTCGAACAAAGTCTTTCCCAGGTAGTTCTCCAGCAGACGCACTTGCCGACTGATCGCCCCTTGGGTGACATTCAGTTCCTGTGCGGCCAGCGTAAAACTCAAATGGCGCGCGGCCGCTTCAAATGCCACCAGACTGTTGAGTGGCGGTAGTGGATGGATTTTCATGCAGGCAAGGTCACATCTGTATTTTGATTTTATCGAATCAGTCTAGCCCCTGCCGCTCAACGATGACAGCCTCAAGTCGCGGCATATACCACTAGTTCTACCAACATCTCTTCACGCGCCAGCCCGGCGATGATCATGGCCGCCCGGTTCGGGTATGGGGGCGAAAAATACTCGGCGTACACCGCGTTGACGGTGGCCAGATAAGCGCGGTCAGTCACGTAAATCAACACCTGGGTTACCGCATCCATGCCCAGGCCAGCCGCTTCAAGCGTGTGCTTGAGGTTGTCCAGGGTCTGCCGGGTCTGCGCCTCGATACCGCCGGCAACCACCTGACCTTGCACATCAATCGGAATCTGTGCGGTGTAAAGCGTCCCGTTACCGACAACCGCCCACTCAAGGGGCGCTTTTGATGGAAATAGTTGGGTTTTAACTGCTTGTTTCATTGTTGGCTCCATAAAAAAAGGGAGGCGGCGGCTGCCGCTCTCCCTACAGAACGGGGGTGTTAGAGGTTTTGTTCGTCGGCCATGCGTCGGGCTATCTGCGGAGCGTTCCACAGTGAGGGCAGCAGGATCAGCGACACCGGAACGGCGGTGATCACGATGAATGACTGCAAGGCGCTGATGCCTCCCGACCCAATGGAGATCAATAACGCGGCGACCAAGCCCATCATCACACCCCAGAACACACGAATTTCCGCACGAGGGTGATCGGTACCGGTCATCACCATGGAGACGCAGTAGGTCATGGAGTCACCCGTCGTCGTCACAAAAATGATGGTGAGTATCAAGAACAACACCGACATCAAATAACCCAATGGCAGTTGCGCGGTGATCGCCAATAAAGCGGCAGGCAGGTTGAACCCGGCAAAAGCGGTCGATATCGAGCCCGGGTTTTGCAGTTCGAAAGCCAAACCGCTGCCACCCACAATGGTGAACCAGAAGCAGGTGATTACCGGTGCGACAATCGAGATCAACACCACCAGTTCACGAATCGTGCGTCCTCGAGAGATACGCGCCACGAACATCGCCATCAAAGGGCCGTAACCCAGGAACCATCCCCAGAAGAACACCGTCCACCAGTCCAGCCAGGCCGGGTCGGCACGGAAGGTCGCCATGGGAATAAACTTGTCCAGGTAAATCCCCATGGATTGCACGTAGGCATCAACGATAAAGCCGGTAGGCCCGAACAGCAGAATGAACAGCATCAGCCCAACCGCAAGCACCACATTGATGCCACTGAGCAGTTTGATCCCCCGCGCTACGCCTGAAACCGCCGAGAGGGTATAGACCGCCACCAGCAAACAAATAATGGTTAGCTGGGTGGTGTAGTTATTGGTGATACCGAAGAGTTTCTCCAGGCCGAAGCTCACTTGCAGGCCAAGAAAGCCGATGGGGCCGACGGTGCCGGCGACCACGGCGACCACACAGCACGCATCAACTAGCGCCCCCAACCAGCCGCGCATCACCCGCTCACCCAGCAGGGGATAGAGCAATGTACGGGGCTTCAGCGGCAGACCTTTTTCATAGTGCAAGTGCATCAGCACGATGCCGGTCAAACTGCCCAGGATGGCCCAGGCCAAAAATCCCCAGTGCATGAAGCTCTGCGCCAATGCGTTGTAGGCGGCGGCAGGCGTGCCGGTCACACCGCCAAACAAGGGCGGTGGTGACAGGAAGTGAGCCATGGGTTCAGCCGCCGCCCAGAACACACCCCCACCTGCGAGCAAGGTGCACATGATGATCGAGACCCAGCTGAACGTACTCATTTCCGGCTTTTCCAGGGCGCCAAGGCGCACCCGGCCAGTGCGACCCACCGCCAGGAAAAGACCGATGACAAACGTCATGAGCAACAACATTTGCCAGTAGGCGCCGAACAGTTTCGTGGACCAGGAGAACGCTGTGTTGACCGTTTTGGTCATCAAATCAATATCGAGCAATGCAAGGATCGCAAAGAGCAGAATGAAGCCTCCGCTCATTAGAAATACCGGGACATCCACGCCCTGCAGAAAATTGCTTTTTTCAACCATCGCGGGTTTCCCCTGCTCGGCAGCGTGTTGAGAACTCTTCATTAAAGCCTCCTGACAAAATTTTGTAGTTGTTGATTGTTCAGGACCGGCGCTATGCCGGTTTGAGACCTTGTTCCAAGGTGTTCAGCCAATTAAGGCCCATCACTTTTGCAGTGTCCTGGGCACTGAAACCTCGTTGCAGGAGCCCTTGAGTAATATTCGGGAAGTCACGGCTGTCGTTGAACCAGCTCAAGGGTTTTGGCCAGTCGGCATTGCTGGCAGAGCCTTCGCCATAGTCGACCTGCTTCGACCAGCGACCCGTTCGCATCCATTCGAGTACCGACTGCGGCTGCTGCTGGCACAGATCAGTACCAATGCCAATATGGTCGATACCCATCAGATCGACGGTGCGCGCCACCATGTCGCAGAATTGCGCCAAGGTGCAGTCGGAGCCGTTCTGTAGATGGAAGGGATAAAGGCTGAAACCAAGCAGGCCACCCGAACGGCCTAGTTCACGCAATACGGTTTCTGATTTATTGCGCTTGGCCGGGTGAAAGAATTCCGGGTTAGCGTGCGAGATGATAATCGGCCGGCTAGACAACTCGATGGCCTCCAACGTGCTGCGCTCGGCGCTGTGGGACATGTCGATCAGCATGCCGACACGGTTCATCTCGGCGATGGCCTGCTTGCCGAAGCGGGTGATGCCACTGTCGCTGCCCTCGTAACAACCGGTGGCAAGCAAACTCTGGTTGTTATACGTCAACTGCATGATCATCAGGTTGAGTTGCCGGAACACCTCGATCAGGGCGATATCATCTTCGATCGGTGAACAGTTCTGCGCCCCAAAGAAGATCCCGACCTTGCCGAGTTTTTTTGCCAGACGAATATCGTCAGCGCAGCTCACCGGCATGATCAAATCGCCATGCTGTTCGAAACGAAGGTTCCACTCCCCGAGGCGACTGAGCGTCTCACGGGCGTTTTCGTGGTAAACCAAGGTCACGTGAACCGCCGTAATACCGCCTTCGTGCAGCTGGGTAAAAATGCTCCGATCCCAGTTGGAATACTGCAATCCGTCGATAACTATCAGGTCGTCATGCATGGCGCTGCTCCTCAGGCCCGGATATAGATGGTTTTAACCACGGTGTAGAACTCGCGGGCATACTGACCCTGCTCGCGAGGACCGAAGCTGGAGTCTTTGCGGCCGCCGAAAGGCACGTGATAGTCAGTACCGGCGGTTGCCAGGTTGACCATGACACAGCCAGTCTGGGCTCGACGTTTGAAGTCACTGGCGTACTTCAAGGATTGCGTCATGATCCCGGCAGTCAAACCAAAACGGGTGTCGTTGAGGGTGGCCAACGCCTCTTCGTAATCCTTGACCTTGATCACGCAGGCGATTGGGCCAAACACTTCGTCCCGGTTGATCTGCATGTCATTGCGCGTGTCGACGAACAACGCCGGGCGCATGTAGAAACCTTCATGCTCCTCGTTGATGCGTTCGCCACCGCACACCAGGCGTGCACCTGCCGCTTGTGCCTGCTCGATGTAACGCAGGTTCTGATTGAGCTGCTTCTCATCGATCACTGCGCCAATCTGTACCCCTTCCCGCAGCGGATGCCCGACTTTGAGTTGGCCCATGCGCTCGATCAGTGCGGCAACGAAACGGTCATGCACACCTTCGGTCACAATCAGACGTGACGAGGCGGTACATTTCTGCCCCGTACCGAAAAAGGCGCCGTTCACCGCACATTCAACAGCCAGTTCCAGGTCGGCATCATCGAGCACAATGAGTGCGTTCTTGCTGCCCATTTCCAGTTGGCAGCGTACAAAGTTGGCAGCAGTTGCCGAGGCGACTTTGCGTCCTGTCTCCACCGAGCCGGTGAAGCTCAGCGCAGCGATCTTGTCAGAGTGGATCAAGGCATCACCCACCGAAGCGCCGCTGCCCATGACCAGGTTGAATGTACCGGCCGGCAAGCCCTGGCGAGCGATAATCTCGGTCAGTGACCAGGCACTGGCGGGCACCGCGTTGGCAGGCTTGAATACCACGGCGTTACCGAAAGCCAGCGCAGGCGCGATTTTCCAGGCCGCGGTGGCCATAGGGAAATTCCACGGGGTAATGATTGCGACAACGCCTACCGGCTCGCGCCGTGTTTCGATTTCAACACCGGGGCGTACCGAGTCGGCAGTCTCGCCCATCTGGCGGAGGACTTCGGCAGCGTAATAATGGAAGAACTGGCCGGAGCGATAAACTTCTCCGACACCCTCGGCGAGAGTCTTGCCCTCCTCGCGAGCCAGTTGCTCACCCAGCTCAGCCTTGCGTTCAATGAGCTCGTCGCCAATCGCCATCAGTACCTGATAACGTTGCTCCAGCCCACTGAGCTGCCATTGCGCCTGACCCAGGATAGCGGCATCGACGGCCTGTTCAACTTGAGCGGTGTCAGCCTGCGCGTAGCTACCCAGTCTGTCCTGAATATTGGCCGGGCTGACGTTGATGATGGTCGAAGCGCCCGAAAGCCATTCGCCGTTGATGTAGTTATTAAAAGTCTCGCCGTGCATATGCACCTCCTCTCATGCGTTGAGAAGATGGTATGCCTCGGCTTTGATAAACTAAAATCAATAGTAACTATTGTTTGATAAGGAAAACTTACCATGCTCGCCGACCTCAAGATCGTGCAACTGCGGCACTTCGTCTGGGTCACCGAGCTGCAAGGCTTCCATGCGGCGGCTGAACGGGCACACCGCACCCAGCCCGCCATCTCGCTGTCGATCCGCGATCTGGAAAGCAAACTCGGCCAGCAATTGTTTGAAAAGCGTAACGCCCGAGCAGCGCGTCCCGAGTTGACGCCATTCGGCGTGCAGTTACTTGGTTATGCCAAAGAGTTGATCGCTCACCATGATCGGGTGGTCAAAGACATGAGTTTGATTGCTCAACACAAGTCAGGGCACTTGCGTATCGCCTCTGTTCCGTCCATCGCCAGTCGATTGTTGCCAGACATTCTCACCCGTTTTATCGGCGATGCTGTCGACCTTCACGTGAGTCTGTTCGACGACAGCTCCGAAGTGGTAGTGACCATGGTGGAGAATCAACAAGTGGATTTCGGCATCGCCAGTGTTTGGGAAGCAGAAAGCGATATCCAGTTCATTCCTATTTGGGAAGACAGCATCGGGGTGGTTTGTCGACGCGATCATCCGCTGGCGGCAGAGCCTGAATTAAGCTGGACGCAGCTGCGCGCAGAACGCCTGATTTCCAACGGCACCTCTCGCCTGTTAGAAGGAAGCGAAGCGGAAGAGTTGGTCGCGGACTCCCAATTCTATATGTCCAACATGATTTCATTGCTGGCCATGCTTGAGGCGGGCATGGGCATTACCACGTTGCCGCGCTTCGCATTCCCCCCGGAACACAGCAGCTTGTGCTTCATCCCGTTGAGTACGCCCCTCATCCATCGAGATATCGGCATCGTACGCCAGGCCAATCGATCTTTACCCGTCGCAGCTCAGGCGCTGTTCGAATTCATATTGCGCGACAACGAGCTGGACCCTGCCGATTGGCGGTGAGTGTTTATTCTCTGATCAACAGCGCCCACAAGATAAGTTTCACTTATCAGTCGATAGGCCGATCTAAATTGATTGGCGGCGGTCCATGGACCAACATCGTCAGCAGATAAAAACAATTCTGCGCGCCAGGCACGCCGTTCAACGGTCTGTGCGACGACTGCGGCGTCCGCCATAAGAGGACACACGTATGAATACCCTTTCGAGCATTGATCCGGCACCGGAGCAAACCGCCGTTTTGCGCATGCGCCCGGCCAATGTCGTGATGAACCTGGAGCGACTTGGCAGCTTGCATCAAAGTCGCTTGAGCTTCATGCGCAGTCTTGTCCGCAAAATCATGCGCGAAGGCTGGCAGATACAACCACGCCGCTTCGATCTGGATGCTGATGGCTACGGCACAGTGATCTACCGCGTGCAAACCAAACAGGACGTGTTCAGCTTCGTACTGTTTTCGCAATATCTGGCGCCGGAAAATCGCAATGACCGGGTCATCGCCACCGAATGGGACCTGACAATGGCGTTGTGCGAAGGCGACGTTGACGATGCCTATGTCGAGTTCCTGCGCCGTAATGTGCCCCTTCAGGAAGCCGGTCGCCTGGATGCAAAAGTGATGGTGCTTTCGCGCGCCAACCGAAGCATGCGCAACTTCGACATGGTCGTGTCAGCCCTTAGCGCGGGTCGCCAGCCTGACGTTGAGCAGATTACTCAGGTTGGCTACCTCTACCGCACTACGGCTGTTTATGGCAGCGGCAAGCTGGGAATGGCCGACTGGGAAAAAGTCAGTAAAAAGCATCCTGACTTTTCCCGCCCTTTTGCGGCCGAGATGTTCAATTGCTTCATGCTACGCAACTTCAGTTTGCAACAAGCCGAACATATCGCCCGACAACGTGCCCCACAGACGGCCGTTACTCTGCAACCCGCCCTTAAACGTTACTTTGGTATCGGCAACTCTACCGGTTTGGGCATGGCACCGTATTTGATCAACCACCCTCAGTTGATCAGCCGCTGGGTGGAGATGCGCGAATTAGCGCTGGCCCGTGTGCGTGGTGAGACTCAAATTACCGAAGAGCGCCTGGCGCGCCTATCGACGCTGATAGACCGTGGCGTTCGTCACTTGGCCGAAACCGTCACTGAAGACTCATGGCAGACGCAAAACAACCAAACCGTCTGTGAGGATCTGTCGAGGTTACAAGACTGGCTTGCCACTGATCGTCTGCAACACTGGGAACAGCTTTTGTCGTGGTCGGCAAAATCGCTCAGTTTGCAGGCGGAGGAATTGCTTAATTGCATCCTGCTGGAACTCTATCCTGATCTGGTCGACGAACTGGAAGATCGCCTCTCGCTGGTGGAGTCGCTGGAGTTGCAGCCAGAAATGGCCATCAACGAGCTACGCGCCTTGATTGAACGCCACTATGCCTGGGCGCTGGCCATCGACTTCGACGCCGACGGTGCCGCTGAAACGTTCTGGTACCGCTCCGAAGAGAAACAGGAACCTCGTCTGGGTAACTGCGACCTGGAAAGTGGCAGGGAAAAGCAGATGCCACTGGGCATTGGCCACCTGGTTCAGCAGTGTTATCGCCTGCTTAATACGTCGGTCGACGCGCACTCAACGCTATGCGTTGCCAGCTTTCTTCTGCGTCACCCCCAGCAGCGAGGAATCATAAGGCGCATCCAGAGCATGGCAAAAACCCACTACGGTGAAATTCAAGCCAATCTCCTGGATCGCAATGTGCTGCCCATGCACCTGCTGCGTTGCAAACTGGCGTTCTTTGGGGTCAGTAAATTCGACCCTCGCTCACGTCTCTGGGTGCGCAATACGATGTTCCAGGGTGCACCGTTACTTGAAGATATCGGCAAGCCTTTTGAAGACGACTGGTTCCTGCCACTTGCCCCGACCCCGGAGACTCGCTGATGTTTATTTCAACGAACGAACTGACGTCTCTGCTCAAGCGAGTCTTCGAGGGAATGGGTTACCCCGTTGGTTATTACGAGGACGCCGCCGTACTGGTCAAATGGCTGCAGGTCCATGGCGAACAGGGATTTGCCGAATTACAGCGTGCGCTGCCTTATGTGGCCGACAGTCAACGGCCTGCCTTGCAGTTACTTGTAGAGGAAAGTCAGGCTCTGATATTTGAATGCAACGGTAGGAGCGCTCTGAACTGCCTGCCAAGCATTGTCGAACTCGCGCAGAACAAGGTGCTTGAAGAAGGGTGCGTCAACGTCAAAATCCGTAACTGCCACAATCGCAAGTTTGTCCTCAAACTGCTGGTTGATTGCGCAAAGCACGGCATCAGCGCAATGGCTTACTGGCAAAATGGTAAAGCGCCTGTCAGTGAACACGTCGCCTGCATCTCGGCAGGCTCAGCCTATCCCGGTTATGCCGAAGCCCTGCTGACAGAATCGGGCGCACCTTCCGACACTCAGACAATGACGCTTCTACTCAACACCCGCATTGACCTGCAAGGCCAATTGCGTGATGCCGGTAGTCATCGTCCGGGTTTTCGCCAGGTCAGCCCCGAGCAGTTCGCACTCGCTGGCGATCGCGCAATCGAAGAAGGCATGGATATCTCGATTGAGCTTTGGCAGAACCTCAACCAGCTAGCAGAGGCCGTGCTGGTTGAGAACTCTGAACAATCGAGAAGCGGTGCTGGCGCTTCATAAGACTGATTCGTCGCTCACTCAATCTACACATGCGATTGTCTGTACTGGGGCAGAAATCGGCCAAGTGCGGCCGATCCAATCGCTTTTCGATCGCGTATGGCAACGAAATCAGGCATCTTGCAGAATCAGGTCGGCGCCCTTCTCTGCCACCATCAATACTGCGGCGTGGGTATTACCGCTGGTCAAGTTGGGAAAAATCGACGCATCGACAATACGTAAACCGTCGAGACCGTGGACTCTGAGCCGTTTGTCGACCACCGATTTCTGTTCATCCGCACCCATCGCACACGAACCGCACAGGTGATAGATCGAACCGCTGTTCTCGCGAAAATACTGCAACATCTGCTCGTCGCTTTCGACCACAGGCCCTGGCAGCACCTCGGCGACGGTGATTGTTAACGGCGTCGGCGTCAACACTCACAATGCTATTATGATGATTGGGGAACAGTACTGTCGGAAGCTCTCGAACGAGCCGGCGGGCAAGTTCCAGGAGATTGTGTGAGCGTGGACAGGCGGAATATGGCATACCTGAGATTAATCTGTTGGGTGCTGGTCGCCTACCTGGTGAGTGCTTGCACCACTGTGCCCAAGCCCGAGGCGCGTCGGCAACAGGCCATGGCTCTGGGGAAGGAGCGGGGTTGGCAGGTCATGGAAATAGACACCGTTCCTTTTCGCCTGCTGGCCATAGCCTCGCCTGACATAACCCCTGCGGCCGAGCTGACGGTCTATCTGGAGGGCGACGGTTTCGCCTGGATGAGTGGGTCCCAACCTTCGAGTGATCCGACACCGCTCAACCCACTGGCCTTGCGCTTAGCTCTGGCGCAGCCGCAGGGGCGCGCCGCCTATCTGGCGCGCCCTTGCCAGTACCTCGCGGCGCAACCAGCCTGCGCCCAGCGCTATTGGACGGACGCCCGATTTGCGAAAGAGGTGATTGCCAGCCTCGGCCAAGCCCTCGACGAGCTCAAGGCACGCAGTGGAGCACAACGGCTCAACCTGGTCGGTTATTCCGGCGGAGCAACCCTCGCGCTGCTACTCGCCGCACGTCGGAACGACCTCAGGGAGGTCATCACGGTCGCCGGCAACCTCGATCATGCGCTCTGGACTCGCTACCACCGGGTGCGCCCACTGCAGAACTCGCTCAATCCCGCTGACGAACTGGCCGCACTGACACGGGTACACCAGCTGCATCTGGTGGGTAGCGAGGATCGAATTGTGCCACCGGAACTGGTTCAGGCTTTTGTCGCAACCCTTGCGCCGGGAACGCCCGTTGGTTTGCAGGTGATTGAGGGCTACGACCACGTTTGCTGCTGGGCTGAGCACTGGACGAAGATCTGGCTGACCCTAACGAACTCCGTACGCTAATTCTGAAGACGTCTCACGGTTAAACCACGCGCACTTCTCGGCGGATCAGCCCGATGACAGTGACATTTTCTCGATTACTAATGAGAGAAAAATGACCTTTCGAGTTGGACCTTTAGTATCGCTCTGTATATGGAGAACCCTGAAGACACGAGGCTACAAGGGGGGGTTTTCGTTGTTTGCCAGGTATGGCGTGATGCGTGGAAGCCTCCCAGTACGACAACGGTACTCACCGGGCGGTCCCTCCGATACTCGGCGTAATGAACAGGTCAAGCGTGCAGCGTCAACTTATTGGCTCTTATTGGTGACAGTAATTGGTCGGAAAGTTGCTGTTTTCGAGTATTTCCAGCCGAGCTGACGGGAAATATAAAGAAACCCACAAGAAGACACGTTTACAAATTGGCATTTTAATATCAATAGAGCATCATCTGCCATTCTTCTGACTCTGTCTTGTTTGAGCTCTGACGGCTGTCGCCGAGCAGAGTCCCTCGAGTCGCTTCCGCCCCGTAAATTCCTGCCGGAGCCATCGTGAATGGATGTCCTTGAAGTTGTTCGTGGGCCGCAATTGGGTGGGCGATCGCTGAGTGATGCCGAGTTCTGGAAACTGTTGCGCCAGGAACTACTGCCGCTTCGTCCCAGCCAGTTCGACATCACCTCGGCCTGCAATCTGACCTGCGAAGGGTGCCTGTTCTTTTCGGGCGACGATTACCTCGGACACAAGGATGAAAAAGATCTGCAGAATATCGAGGCCTTCTTCGCCAGCGAAAGTGCCCGTGGCGTACGCTATGGGTATTTCGGAGGCGCTGAGCCGTCGCTGGCGGAGAATAAATTGCTCATCGCCAACCGGCATATCCCCTACGGCGTGGTGTTCACCAACGGCATCAAGCGCCTGAGTGCCGAAATCGACTATCGCGTGCATGTGTCGCTCTGGGGCAATCCGGAACGTAGCCGCGAGCTGCGCGGGGCCGACATTATGGCCAAGCAGATCAGGAACTACCGCAACGATCCGAGGGCGGTCTTCGTGTTCACCCTGACGGCGCGCAACCTCGACGATATTCCGTACATCGCCACGGTCTGTGCGGATAACGGCCTGGCTCTGACCTTCAATCACTACAGCCCCACCAGCAAGTACCTGGACTTTATCAGAAGCGGTGCCGGTGCCGACGCCTACCACATCACCAGCACGGCGGCTGACAACCTGGTCCTGACGGGCGACGATCTGCTGCGTGCGCGGAACAGCATCGCGCTTCTCCTGCAGCAACCGGGGCAGCGGATCCTTTATGACCATGACTTCAACGAGCTGATCCACGCCCCAGCGGGCCTGTATCCCGATGCACAAAGTCCTGGCGCGGTTACCCGTGATTGCGGCGTACTGCTGACGTCTTCCCTGCGGCACTACAACACCGACTTGAGCCAGAGCAACGGCAAATGCTGCACGCCGAACATCGATTGCGGCAGTTGCCGGCTCTACGCCCAATCGTTTGCAAGCGTACTAGTTCGGGCCACTCGGGAACTGCGCCAGGAAGGCGGTCAGCAACGACTGATCAAGTTGTGGCGCCTGTGGTGCGAACTGTTCTTGAACGACGATCGCCTGCGCATGCCGTTGCCGAGTCATGGCGCCCACCCTGTCTCTGACCTTTAACGCGAGAAGCTGCTGTGTCTGCCATTGGTTCCTTCAAAAAACATTCGATTGTCTGGGTATGGGGACAGATCACCCCACAACTGCGCGGCGAACTCATCACTTTCTGGAACGAGACCGGAGCGCTGATGGATCTCGCCGAGGCCTGGCGCAGGACCTTCGAGGTGGCCAGTGTCGTCATGGATTGCGATGGCCGCCTCGTCGGCGTCAGCTCGGTGTATTGCTCCTATAGCCCTGGCGCCGGGGGGCTCTATTGGTTCTATCGCACCTTTATCCGTGAAGACAGCCGCGATGTTGGCCTGGCCCCCCGGCTATTTGCCCACACCTGTGAGCAGTTGGCGCTGACCTATGCCGGTGAAACCCTGGCACCAGTGGGAATGATGATCGTTGTCGAGAATCCGAAGCTGGAGACCGCTGCCGGCATCCGTGTGATCCAGCGTGCCGGTTTCCAGCACCTCGGGGTCGATGAGAGCGGTCAGAGTGTTTGGCATCGGCTGTTCCTATCATGAGCCAGCGTGTTAACAGCCCCTTCAACAGGAACCCGGTCGATGACTGAACGCAGCTTGCATTTCATTTCCGGCTTGCCCCGTTCCGGCTCGACCTTGCTGTCGGCCTTGTTGTGCCAGAACCCGCGTTTTCACGCGCACATGAGCAGCCCCGTCGCGGGCCTGGTCGATGACCTGCTCCATGGCATGAGCGGCAAGAACGAGTATTCGCTGTTTATTTCGGATCAACAGCGCGAGCGCATCCTGCGCGGACTGTTCATGCAGTTCTACGGCGAAGAGTTTGGCACGTCGGTGATCTTCGATAGCAACCGTTCCTGGTGCTCGCGTATGACGTTGCTGCGCGACCTGTTCCCCGCGAGCAAGGTGATCGCCTGCGTGCGCGACGTCCCCTGGATCATCGACAGCATTGAGCGCCTGATCCAGAACAACGCGCTTTCGCCCTCGGCGCTCTTCAATTTTCAGGCCGGTGGTACGGTTTACAGCCGCGCCGACGCCCTCGCGCATGCCGACGGCATGTTGGGTTACCCGTACAACGCCCTCAAGCAGGCGTTTTATGGCGACCATGCGAGCCGCTTGCTGCTGGTGCGCTACGAGAGCCTAGTGGGCAATCCGCAAGCTGTGCTCGACGGCCTCTATGACTTTATCGATGAGCCTGCCTTCAGCCACGACCTGCACAACATCCAGTTCGATGCCCACGAGTTCGACCGGCGCGCCGGTACGCCAGGCCTGCACGACGTAAGGCCCAATGTGCAAGCGGTTTCTCGACCGACGCTGCTGCCACCCGACGTGTTTGCGCGCTTTACCAACGACGCTTTCTGGCAACACCCACAACACAACACCCAAGGGGTCAGGATTCTGTGAATGTCCCTTATAAAAATAGAAAAAAATCATTGGAGCGGTGTAGATGAACAAGGGCATTTATCGGTTGGTCTGGAATAGCAGCCAGGGGGCGCTGCAAGTCGTTTCCGAGGCCGCCAAGTTAAAAAGCTGCGGTGGTACAGGCGTGCGCCTGTCGGGCGTTCGCAGCAAGACAGTCGTCTGGCCGCTGGCATTGCTTTCCCTGGGCATGGCCTCTTCAGCCTGGGCCATCCCCAGTTTTAATGTCACCACCGGTGCCGACTCCGGTACGGGTTCGCTGCGCGAACAGTTGACCAGTACCGGATCGCTGTTCGTGAACCCTGGCGTCAGCACGATTACCCTGAGTTCGGATGTTTCGGCTTTCAGTGGCGGAACGACGTTGCACGCCACGGCGCCACTGACTATTACCGGTGCCGGCCTGGCGGGTAATGGTAGTTTCCTGAGCCTGAATGGTACTAACGCGGGCACCGTAACCACCGCGATTTCGGGTCAGTTCACCGGCAGTCCATCGGTCGCCGGATCGGGGATCAACGGACTTGCGGGAGGTGCCGGGGCGAACGTCAGTTCAGGCGTCGCTGGTGTCGGCGGTACGGGTTCAACTGGCAAATACTCTGCCGCGGGGGCCAGTGCTTCAAGTGCCGTCAGCGGGAATTACTTTGCCATTACCAACAATGCCACGCTCACTGGAGGCGCGGGAGTATCTGCCGTGTCCACAGGGGCCGGCGGTGCGGGGGGTAGCGGTGGCAATAATAGCTCCAATACCTATTGGAACTCTGGCGGCACGGGAGGTAACGGTGGCGCCGGTGCCAACGGCGGGACCGGTGCCGCGGGCGGTGCCGGTGTTTCAGGCAGTTTCTTTGCGGTCACCAATAACGCCAGTATCTTCGGCGGTAATGGTTCCGCTGGCGTCGGCGGAGGGGCTGGTGGCGTGGGGGGCGCCGGTAGCAATTCCGGTAAATACGGCGGCAGCGGTGGCCGGGGCGGCAATGGTGGCAACGGCGGCACGGGTGGTGCCGGTGGTGCCGGTATCACCGGTTCCGACATCCAGGTAACCAACACCGGGACCATTCAGGGTGGTAACGGTGGCGTCGCGGGGATTGCCGGCGCGGGCGGTGCAGGAGGTGCGGCAGGCGTGGGCGATAGATACGGGCAGGTAGGCGGCGCAGGCACCAGTGGTATTGACGGCAGTGCGGGCGTGGGCGGAGTGGGTGTCGTCGTGACGGGACGTTCCACCATCTACAACGCCGGGACCATTTCCGGCGGTTTTGCCAAAAACGGTGCCGGTTCCCGGGCCAACGCAATTGAACTCAGTGGCGGCAGCAACAAGCTGATACTCGCTGCGGGCTCAGTGATTAATGGCAATGTCGTCAGCTCCAGCGATGGCGGCGATGTTCTGGCCCTTGGTGGCAACAGCAATAGCAGCGCCACCACACTCGACCTAGGTACGGTCGGTGCTCTGGGAGGCTCCATGCAGTATCAGGGATTCGGCAGCTTCGCGAAGGACGGCAGCAGCACCTGGACGTTGACCGGCACCGATACCTATGGCAAGAACTGGAGTGTCAACGCTGGCACCCTGGCCCTGGCTGACAGCGCCAGCCTGCAGGGCGCCGTGGCTGTCGTCAACGGTGCGAAGCTGAATGCCGGTAACGCTTCCATCGCGGGCGGCCTGAACAACGCAGGCACGCTGGCGATCGGTAGCACGGCCACCCCTTATGCGACGCTGAGCGTCGGTAACGATTTCAACCAGGTCAGCAGCGGCACGATACGGGTCAGCGCCTTGAGTTCGTCGCAGTACAGCAAGCTCAGCGTCAATGGCAATGTCCATCTGGACGGCACCCTGGACGTCGATGTCAAAAGTGGCAACACCCTTGCCACGGGCAATCAACTGACCAGCGTGATCAGCGCGACCGGCACGGTTACCGGGCAATTCAACCATGTCACCGATAACAGCCTGTTGTTCGACTTCACGCCGAACTATCACACTAGCAGTGTCGACCTGGACCTGATTGCCGCTGCCAGTAACGGTGGCGCCAGCATCGGGGGCACCAGCAACCGTGGCGCCAATAGTTTCCGAGGTAGTGTTCAGGCCCTGGGCAACTCGGCGGCCCGGGGTGCGGCCGCGGCCTTGGACCGGATCATTGGCAGCGATCCGAATGGCAAGCTGGCCACCCACTTTGTCGCGCTCAGCACGCAGGCTGAAGTGTCACAGGCCGTGACTGAAACCTTGCCGCTGATGACCGGCGGTTCCACGGCCGCGGCGAAGACCGCACTGAGCAGCATCAACGGCGTGGTGCAAGCGCGCAGTGAGTCGGTCCGTGGCGGGCTCTCCTCCGGCGACAGCGTACTAATGGACCAGCACCTATGGATCCAACCGTTCGGCTCTTGGGCTGACCAGGACCGTAGCGGTGGTGTTGCCGGGTTCAGTTCCAGCGTGGGAGGCATGGCGTTCGGTCTCGACACCAGCGTCAATGATCGTTGGATGCTGGGTACCGCGTTCGTCTACGCCAAGGCGGACACGCATAACAATGGCGAGTCTGCCCGCCAACAACTCGGCACCGATGTCTACCAGTTGGTGGGCTATGGCACTTACCATCTGGACGACACGACCAACCTAAACTTCCAGTTCGATGGTGGACAGAACCACAACGATGGCAAACGCGATCTCGATTTTGCCGGACTGCAAGCCAAGTCGAATTATGACTCCTGGACCGCTCACGCCGGCGTCAGTCTGGATCGGACTTTCAGCCTGACACCTACCACTCGCTTCACCCCCTCGGTACGCGCGGACTACACGTGGATCAAGGACGAAGCCTACAACGAGAAAGGTGCCGATGAGCTGAGCTTGCAGGTCAAGAGCCGCAGTACCGATCAATTCATTCTCGGTGTGGATGGCAAGCTGGCCCATGACTTCACGCAACAGGTGACCTTGAGTGGCAAGCTGGGGGTCGGCTATGACTTCCTGGCGAGTCGCGACTCGCTGACCAGCAGCTTTGCCGGTGAGCCAGGCACAGCATTTAACACTTTCGCCAGCAGCCCGCAGCGTTGGCTGGTTCGGGGCGGCACCGAGTTGAACTACAAGGTCAACGGTCGACTGCAACTGGCTGTGCGCTATGACGTTGAGGAGCGCACGGACTTCCTCAACCAGACCGCGTCGGCCGAGGCACGCTGGGCGTTCTAAACAGGCAGCGTTGGCAGCCAGACGGGCAAAGCCCCAGGAGTCGCGAGATTCCAGGGGCTTTTTCGTATTCAGTCTTTTGGCTATGCCGAAAGCTGCGCCCATCGATCAGAATGAAGGGCTCAAGAGTGTACTGAAACTGTGAAGATGACTCTTAGAGGCCTCCATCCACGGAGGAAGTTGCAATGTGAGCATTAGAGTTTTGGATCAAGCGTTCACCAACTCTAATAGTCAGATTTTGCTAATTGACCGTCTTCATTATGTATTCGATGACTTCGCGTCGGCGAGAGCTGCGTATTTATCTTCGTGCGATCAGGCCAAAATTCTCGAAATATCCGATCAAACATGAAATGCAAGCCAGCTTAACTGACCGACATTGGCCCAAAAGCTGAATTTTAATCTCCGAAATACTCCCATCTCAACCTAGACCTTTCCAGGCAGCCTGCTTAGCGAGACATTGGCCAGCACATAACTCAATAGTGTTTGCAGACTTTCCGCGATGGAGGCATTACCTGTGTCAATCGTTAGCTCCGGATTCACCGGCACTTCATACGGAGCACTGACTCCGGTGAATTCAATCAGCTCGCCGGCGTGTGCTTTCTTGTATAAACCCTTAGGGTCACGGGCCTCACAGGTCGCAAGATCTGCTGCGACATGAACTTCGTGGAACATCGGTCCGATCCCATCACGGGCGCGCGCACGGTCCTTGCGGTAGGGTGAAATGAACGCAGTGATACAGATCAGACCAGCATCGGCAAACAAGGCCGCAACCTCGCCTACTCGACGGATGTTCTCGGTCCGGTCTTCGGCACTGAAGCCGAGATTAGCATTCAAGCCTCTGCGAACGTTGTCACCATCGAGTACGTAACAGGAATACCCTAGCTTCGTCAGAGCGAGCTCCAACGCCATGGACAAAGAGGATTTACCCGAAGCGGACAGTCCGGTCAGCCACAATACTGCGCCGCGGTGGCCATAATGCACTTCGCGGTCTAACGCGCTCAGTGCGTGCGGTACAGCAGCCAGGTTGTTATTCATTTTCATGGGACTCGTAGAGCACGTGGATTAGAGATCATCTCGGCCAACGGTGAGCTCAGTCGCCTTTATGGCTCACGCCCGGCACGATTTTGGATATGCACACATAGACTGGCAGTGGTGATAACAAAACGTTGTGTAATGACCGTCGGCACAACATTGCCATCAGCCATCGTTTAAGTGCAATGGCTGTACCGTACATAGTTGGGCCAAGGCCAATGGCGATCTCCTACATTTTGACTATTCGAGCGTATTGCCGGAAGAGATGACTCGGGCCGGGCATTGGGTCGAAAAAAAGAAGACCTCACCGCGTTACACGGCGTGATGAAACCAAGGTTCTAGGATCGCTCGGGCTCACCCTGTTATTTAAAGTTGCTAACGGTGCTGAGTCTTCTGCTGCATCACCATGGCTCATGACGACATGTGCTCCCCATGGGCTATGTCTCGTACTCGCAGCTTGGTTAAGTCCCAGGCAATACGGCATCGGCGTCAACAGCCCCACGACACCAAGTTCAGGTCCCGGCCGGTGGCAGAGTGTAGATCGTCCACAGCCATCAAGTTCGCGGATCCACGCGTCTACCCAGGCGGTACGGGCAATCGAAAGCAGGGCGCCGATGCGAACCAGCTCGTTACCGGGCGCTTGGGGTTTTATCCCCCCCTCTCCCTCGTTCTCCATAAACAGCTCACATTGCAGAACCAACATCAATTGGCAACCAGAAAAGCCGAAACCACAAATAAAAAATCTCAGCCGTTTCCGATCTGGACTAAGTCATTGAAAAATATGGTCGGGACGGAGTGATTCGAACTCTCTACCCCTCGCCCCCATGCTAGGGACTGTAGCAACTTAAGCATCTGTTTTATAAGGGTAGTTGCCCTTTATGAGCATGGCAAAACCGGCGTTTTTCAAGGTGATTGTCGCGTCAGCCGTCTCAACTCTCCTCAGACGAAACCTCATTGAACATACAGAGCTACGGGCGTGCAGGCGAACGACGAGCCTTTTATCCGGATCACCAGCATCGACTAAACTGAATACCCGGCCCGCACTGCCTTGCACAGCGCCGCGGATTGCTCTGTGCATATCCACTCCCGGTGAACGCCGCTGCACTCATGAATTGCCCCATCACCACTAATGACACCCACGTACGATTGGCTCACTGCCTGACGCCCAGTCGCGCGTATTTACGCAAAATGCGGCTATCGACTTGCCGATATCGGCTTTTTTAACCCTAGCCCCCCCACCTACAGTGTGTACGACTTCAACGGCGAGTAGCGCTCGCCCCGTTCAGGAATCGTGCATGCCCAGCCTGTCTTTGCGTATCGAACGAATCGACCCGCTCACGCCTAAAATTCGTCGCCTGATCCTGGTCGCTGACGCCGACCACCTCCTGCCCGGTTTTACCCCAGGTGCGCATATCGAAGTGCAGATACCAGGCAGCAAACCCATGTGGCGTGCTTACTCGCTGGTCAGCCTGCCTGATCACCCTCACTACGAGATCGCCGTACAACTGGAAGACCAGAGCAGCGGTGGCTCACGCTGGATGCACCAGGTGCAAGTCGGTCAGCAACTGGTGGTACGCGCGCCCAACAATCATTTTCCATTGGTAGCAGATGCCAGTGATTACTTGCTGATCGCGGGAGGGATAGGCATCACCCCAATGCTTGGCATGGCCCGCGCGCTCGCGGCCAGTCAGCAGCCATTCACCTTGCACTATGCCGGTCGCGACGCAGACCGCATGGCTTATCTGGAAGAGGTTCAGGCGCTCGGCACCGCCCGATGCTGGATCAGCGGCGGCGACTCTACTCGGCGCCTGCCCCTGACCAGCCTGCTGGACTCACCCGCCAGCGGACGTCAGCTCTATGTCTGCGGCCCCAAGTCATTGATCAGCAACGTGCTGCAAACAGCTCGCGCGCTGGGCTGGGACGACAGCCAACTGCACAGCGAATTATTCATCGGCAGCCTCGACGCCGAGACCGAAGCCGGTTTTAAAGTGGAGCTGCGCGCCACTGGAGTAACGCTTCAGGTGCCCGCGGGCAAAAGCGTGCTGGACGCAATGATAGAAGCCGATCTGGACCCGATGTTCGATTGCCGTCGGGGTGACTGTGGAGTGTGCGTGGCCCAAGTGCTCGAAGGCGCCGCTGACCACCGCGACATTTGTTTGTCGGAGCGCGAACGGGCTGACGGCAGCTTCTGCACCTGTGTGTCCCGCGCCTCCAGCGCTGGACTGGTGCTCGATTTGTAAGTGCGTTGCGGGTTGTGCGCACCTCTTTATGGCAGGTTGAAAGGAGACATCATGATTCCCTCGAACGAACAAATCGCGGCACTGATCCGCAACGACAGCGTGCACAAAAGCGTCTACACCGATCCTCAACTATTTGCGCTGGAAATGCAGCGAATCTATGGTCAGGCGTGGATCTACGTCGGCCATGAGAGCCAGGTCAAAAACGTCGGTGACTACCACACCACGCGCATCGGCGATCAGGACGTAATTCTGGTTCGCGGCGCCGACAAAAACGTCAACGTGCTCTACAACCGTTGCCCGCACAAAGGCGCAAAACTGGTGACCGAAGGCGACGGCAATGTCGGCAAGTTTTTCCGCTGCCCCTACCACGCCTGGACTTTCAAACTTGACGGCCAGCACCTTTCGGCACCACTGAAGAACGGCTTCGAAGGCACCTGCTTCAACCCTCAGCATCCGGACTTTTCAATGGTGAGCCTGGCGCGGGTCGACTGCTATAGGGGCTTCGTGTTCGCCAGCCAGATCGATCATGGTCCAGACCTGAAAAACTTTCTCGGCGGCGTGATCACCTCTATCGACAACCTCTGCGATCGCTCGCCCGTGGGTGAAGTTGAAGTGGCCGGCGGTATTTTTCGGGTCATGCAGCGCTCCAACTGGAAAGTCTTCTACGAAAATCTCCACGACACCATGCACGCTCGCGTCACGCATGAGTCATCGGTGGACGCAGCCCGCAGCGAGGCCAAATCCCTGGGAGAAATGCCCTTCGAACTGCTGATCATGGACGGCAACGGTGAGCCTTACGATTTCTGGGAGAAGCTCGAACTGCGCGCTTACCACAATGGACATGGCTACATGGAAGCGATCTTCGACCCGGCAGCCGCCGAGCGCGACGAGGTGTCCAAGGCCCACTTCGAGTGCCTGAGCGAGGCCTATGGTGAAGGCCGCGCCCGAGACATCATGGGGATGAATCGCCACAACACAGTCATCTACGGCAGCGGCTCGCCCCACACCGTGTTCATGCAGTTCCGGGTGATCCGGCCGATGGCCGTCGACCGCACTCTGGTGGAAATCCAGACGTTCCGATGTAAAGGCGCCCCGGATGCCGTATTTGATCGGGCGTTGACGTACGCCAACGTCATCAACTCACCCTCCTCCAACGTCATGCCCGACGACGTGGAAGTCTATGCTCGCTGCCAGGAAGGCAACATGACCCGTGGCGGCGAATGGATCAGCATGCATCGTTATGCCGGCACCGACCGCTTGCTGCCCGACGGTGCAGTCTCGACCAATGGCACCAGCGAGCTGCCGATGCGCAACCAGTTCGCCGCCTGGAAGCACTACATGACCGCCACCCTGATCGCCAAGGAGAGCACCCATGCTGCTTGATCGCACGTTCGACGTCTCGACTCACGACCTGATTCCGGCCCAGGTACCCAGCGAAACCTTGCGCGAGATCGAGCAGTTTCTCTATCGCGAAGTACGCCTTCTGGATGAGCGCCGCTTCTGGGAATGGGACCAACTGTATACCGATACGGGCATGTATTGGGTGCCGCATCAACACGCGCAGGTCGACCCGTTCGAGCACATTTCTCTGTTCTGGGAAAACCGCATGCTGCGCGAAGTGCGCATTCGCCGGGTAGAGAACGTACGAAACTGGTCGCAACAACCCCCGACCCGCACGGCCCATCTGGTGGGCAACGTGATGGTCGAAGGACTCGACAGTCAAGGGCTGCTGGTGGTGAGTGCGACTTTCCAGGTCAGCGAATGGCGTCTTGAACAACGCCAGTTGGCCGGACGCTACACCTACAAGTTGGCCAGTCAGGACAGCGGCGGCTGGAAAATCCAGCTCAAGCAGGTTGACTTGATCAACTGCAACGATGTGTTCGCCAATCTTGAGGTTTTTGTCTGATGGGGCGCCCGACCGTACTGGCCCTGCATTATCAAAACGACGTCTTGCACCCTGACGGACGCATCCGGGTCGGGCTCGCAGCCGATGATCCGGCGCGCGACGCCGTGCTGGACGCCGCCATCAGACTGCAACTAGGTGCACGCGCACGGGGCTGGCCGATTATTCATGTGCGCGTGGCGTATCGCCCGGACTATGCCGACCTGGTACAGAACGCACCGATCCTGCGTGCCGTCGTCACCAGCGGTGCCGTTCAGGAAGGCACCTGGGGCGCGCAGTTCCATGACGCGCTGCAACCGCTGGTAGGCCCGGACGAGTTCGTCGTCACTCATACCCGCATTAACGCGTTTTACGGCTCGCCGCTGGACACCCTGCTGCGCCAGCTTGATGCGCGTCATCTGCTGATCGCCGGCGTCGCTACCCACTCGGTGGTAGAAAGCACCGTACGGCATGCCGTCGATTGCGGTTTCGAGGTCACGGTGCTGGCCGACGCCTGCGCTGCCGCCCGCCCCGCGACTCATCTGGCGGCGCTGGACAGCATGCGTTTGATCGCCACCGTCACGGATGTCGCAAGCACTCTGGAGTCAATGCAATGAAGCCCATTCCCACTGCCAATCTGCAAGATCAAGTAGCGATTGTCACGGGCAGCACCCAGGGCCTGGGTACCGATATTGCTCGTCAACTGTTACAGGCCGGTGCCAGCGTCATGCTGGTCGGCCGCAACCGTGACGTGGGTGCGGCACTGGCGAGCGAGTTGGGTGAGCGCTGTCGTTTTGTCGCCTGCAATGTCGAACTGGACGAGGACATCGACGACTGTATCGACACAACCCTGGCCGCCTTCGGCCGTCTCGACATTCTGGTCAATAACGCCTGTGTCTACGACGATCAGGGGCTACAGTCAGACCGCGAGCAATGGTTGAACACCCTCAACATCAATCTGGTGTCGGCGGCGATCTTCGTCCAGAAAGCCACGCCGCACATGGGTGAAGGTGGCACCGTGATCAATATCGGGAGCACCGGCGGCAAATTCGGCGCGGCCGGGCGAGCCCTGTACCCGGCGTCCAAGGCCGGGTTGCTGCAACTGACCCGAAACCTTGCGGTGAGCCTGGCGCCGGCGTCGATCCGGGTCATCAGCGTCTCGCCAGCCTGGACCTGGTCGCCGTCGGTGGCGAGCCTGAGCGGCGGCGACCTTGCGGTGGCCGACCGTGTGGGGGCGACCTTTCACCCGCTTGGGCGCGTCGGGCGTGGCGAGGAGGTTGGCCAGGTGGTCGCCTTCCTGTGCAGCCATGGCGCGTCCTGGATTACGGGGGTGGACATACCGGTAGACGGAGGTTTCTCGATCCTGGGCCCCGATCAAGGGCTCTCGCCCCGCGTGTGGTTCGAGCGCTTGCATGACCCGGCCTGAATCGCCCGGCAGCTCCCACTGAACAACTCCAACACAACCTGATGATGAATCGATACGAGGTAACACCATGGGCAAGATGATCACCGTAAAAGCCAGCGACGGTAGCGGCAGCTTCACCGGCTACCTGGCACTACCCGCCGCCGGCAAAGGCCCCGGCGTGGTAATCGGCCAGGAAATCTTTGGGGTCAACGCCAACATGCGTGAAGTGGCCGATTTTTATGCCGAGGAAGGGTATGTCGCCTTGGTACCGGACCTGTTCTGGCGTCTGGAACCGGACGTGGATTTGGGCTACACCGAAGCTGACTTCGCCCGTGCAATCGAGCTGTTCCAGCGCATGGATATGGACAAGGCTGTCGATGACATCGACGCCAGTTTCAAAGCACTTCTCGATTTACCCGAAGTCGAGACGGCTGGCGTTGGCTATGTAGGTTTCTGCATGGGCGGCAAGCTGGCCTACCTGACGGCGACGAGAACCGACATCGCCTGTTCGGTGGGCTATTACGGCATGGGCATTGAACAGCTGCTCGACGAGGCCGACAACCTCAAAGGGCGCCTGGTGCTGCACTTCGCCGAACAGGATAGTTACTGCGACGCCAATGCACGCACGCTGATCAGCCAGCGCCTGGGCGGGCGCAACAACGTCGAGATTTACACCTATCCGGACGTCGACCATGCTTTCGCCCGCAACGGTGGCATGCACTACAACAAGCCGGCCGCGTTGATGGCCCATCAACGCAGCATCGCGGCGCTCAAACAGGCCATCGGCCCGAACTACAACTTGTCCGAGCTGTGGGAAAAGCACATCGAATTCGAATTTTCCGTCCGCAATGTCCCGGCAACCATGGCGACCATGGTTGCCGAACCTTACGTCAACCACATTCCGACCATGACGGGTGGCGTGGGCTATCGCGAATTGAGCCGTTTTTATCAAAACCATTTCGTCCACGCCAATCCGCCGGACATGAAACTGGTACCTATCTCGCGCACTGTTGGCGCCTCGCAGATCGTCGACGAGTTCGTGATGTGTTTCACCCACACCAGTGAAATCGACTGGATGCTGCCCAACGTCGCACCGACTGGTCAATATGTCGAAATACCGATGCTCGGGGTCATCAAGTTCCGTGGTGACAAGCTGTGTCACGAACACATCTATTGGGACCAGGCCAGCGTTCTGGTGCAGATCGGCCTGCTCGACCCCACCGGGCTGCCCGTGGCCGGTATCGAAACGGCAAAGAAACTGCTCGACGAACAACGTCCGTCCAATACGCTAATGGGCAAATGGACGGACAGCACCGAACAGTAATCGAACACTGCACCCTTGTAGCCGCGAGTTTGCTCCTACAAGGGGCAGCGTTTGATTATCTGATGGCCGCAGTCTGATGCGGCAGTTCGCCAAAGCGTTCACGGTAATAACGGGCAAAACGACCAAGATGGCCAAAGCCATGCTCCAGGGCGACATCAGTAATACTCGCGTCGCAACGACCGAGCAAACGATCACGCACCGCTTCAAGCCGCAGGTTACGCAACCGCTCCATGGGCGTTTGTCCGTAACAGCGCTGGCAGAGGGTGTTGAGGCTGCGCTCGCTCATGCCCGCCGCGGCGGCCAGTTCGCCCAAGGAAATTGCTTCACCCAGACGATTTCGCATCAAGTCTTCAATTTTGTGCAACTGCCGCAATGCCTGACGCTGTGCCGGCGACTCAACGACCGCCATCGGCGATCCGTCGACTTTCGGTGGATGGGTCAGCAGGAACAGCGGCAGGCTTTCTTCCAGATGTCGCAACCAGTGCGCATGCACCGGCTCACCTACGCCGGCCCCCAGTTGCTCAAGCAAATCATCGACCAGACGCAACCAGACACGCGCCTGACCGGTGTCGAGCCGATACGCGGGCGGCAAGCTGAAATCGGCGGCCAGCCCGCCTTCGTCCGCCAGCCGTTCCTGCATCAGCCTCAACAATGAGCGCGGCACCTTGAGCAGCAACTGTTCGCAGCCACTGTGCCAGACCAGTCGCACGTGTCGATTGGGCGAAAGCACGGCCACCTGACCCGTCTCCAGCTCCAGCGCCAGCCCGTCGCACTCAATGCTGGCCCGCCCGCGCAATGGCATCTGCATCAAAACGAAATCGGTAAAAGGCCGTGGCCGAACCTCAACCTCGGCGCCATAGCGCAGAACAAACAATTGGCAACGCCCCACTTCAGCGCGGAAAAACGCAGTGTCGACATTGCCACTGCGCCAACTCAGATCGTGTTCGACCAACTCTCGAGCGAGCAGTCGATGGCTTTCTTGCCGCGAGCGGCTGGTAAAGACGGGGGTCTGGCACAGCCTCGACAGATCAAGCCCGGCGCCAGCGCCAGGCAGAGGGTGAACCGATAGCGCAGCCATGGCTTACAGCGACCGGTTTCGGCGGGCTTCGTTACGTTGCAGGGTGGTACTCGGGGTTTCATCGAACAGCTTGCGATACTCGCTGGAGAACCTGCCCAAGTGGGTAAAGCCCCACCCCATGGCTATCACCGAGATATTACGCACCGAGTTGTCCTCGAGAATTTCCTGGCGTACGGCACCCAGCCGATACTTCTTCAGATACGCCATTGGCGACATGCCGAAGAACTTCTTGAAACCTTCGAACAGCTTGAACCGCGACACACCGGAAATCGCCTCGATGTCCTCCAGGTGCAGCACTTCGCGGGCATTTTCGTGGATGTACTGCTTGGCTCGAATGAGGTAGTGCGGCAGCTTGACGCCGAGTACATCGCGCAACTCATCGGAGTAGTTGTTCGGCTGAGCGAGGATCAAACCCTTGATCAGCGAACTCTCGATGTCGCGAGTAAAAAACGTCTGGTCATACAGCTCGCGGCTGCGTTCCAGCTCACCGATAAAGTAGCGTGCCATGCGCCACCAGGATGCGGAGGAACCGTTGACAGCGTCCATCATCGGCTCGAAACGCAAGGGGGTTTCCAATGGCCGCTGCAACATGTCTTCCAGGGATTTGCGCATGGCCGCACGGGTGATGGCGACCTGGACCTTGCGGCAATCACCGTTGATCGTCAGCTCCTGGTTTTCGTGAGGCGACACGATGATTGCGCAGTCCCGATCAGACGTCACCTGGCAGCCGTTCTTGCTCAAGTGCTGTTCGCCGACGAGGGGCAGGCTGAGGCTGTAGCTGTTCAGGTGTTCGGCGTCTTCGATGCCGACCGTGACGTCGGTGCCATATTCGATTATCCCCAGCGTAGTGGACATCGATTTGAGTACATTGCCGCTGTGATGGAACTGAATGCGGTTGGGTTGGCTGGTCTTGAGCAGATGTGGCCCACAGATCCCGGCCATCCACTGCTGCGCGCCATTGAGGTCATAACGCTCGATACGAATGTCACGAACATGTACATCAGGACTTGTACTCATCACGGGGCACCCACGGCTGTTTTATGAACGCGCTCTAACGGCACGCCTCTGTTTGAAAGAGCAATCTTCATGCCGCGAGCCTCCCTCCGGGGGCAGGCCGAAATATGCGGATAACATTCACCGAGTAATCGGATAGGGACCGTGTATCGCCAGGGCCGTCCATGCCCGTGAGCGCCCCTCTCACGCCGTAAACACAGCTATGGCGCTGCAAAAAAGAACAGACGCCAACCGGTCGGCACAATAGGCATACATTGAACACCAGGCGTGATTGGGTATTACCTGCCCAGATAAGCAGCAGGTGTTACCCCCCTGGAGTTGTTGAAGCGCAGGAGCCCGAAATCTTGCTCGGGAGGGGCTGATCGCTTACCAGAATTTCCAGGTGTAGGTGGTAATTAGGCGGTTTTCGTCGAAGTCATTACCGTGTCGAAACTTGACGTTGATGTTGCGCAGTTCAACGCCAAGATTCTTCAGCGGGCCGTCCTGGACCACGTAGGACAGATAGATATTGCGCTCTGATTCGCTGTTATCGCTGAGCGCACCGCGATCGATGTCGGTGCCGCGCATATAACGCGTCATCAGTTTCAATCCCGGCACCCCCATACCCGCGAAATTGAAGTCATAACGCGCCTGCCAGGATTTTTCGTTGGGTTTGACGAAGGCGATGGCGGACCAGTTCACCAGGTAAGGCTGGGGCGCGTAACCGTTGAGCGTCGGGAACGCACTGTCGCCGAGCATCCGCTGATAACCCAGGCCGAAAGAGTGAGCCCCTTTGCGCACGGTGGTCATGGCGCCGTAGGAGCGGTTATCGATGCGACCGTACAGGGCGTCGCCATCTTCCTTGTTGTTGAAATAACGCAAATCGGTTTTCAGAGCGTACCCGCCGCCCAGGTCTGCCAGGTAGGTGGCACCCAGGTAGTGCTGACGGTAGATGTCTTCCAGCTGCCCGTAGAAATAGGTCCCGGTCAGCGCCGGCGTGAACGCGTAGCTGGCGCCGCCAAAGTTCAAACCGTCGCTGCGGTGCTGCACGTCAGGCCCGTTGAACAAGTACATTTTTTCGCTGTTGGAGGATGCACGGCCGCTGATTTCGGTGAAGCGCCCGCCTGTCAGGGTCAGCTTATCCACCTCGTTGGACTCGATCAGGGTGCCGTGATACGTGGTGACCAGTTGCCGCGAATCATCAGTGTAGGCCACCGGCAGCGTGGGTCGATGCTCACCGTATTTCAACTCGGTTTTGGAATAGCGTACCTTCGCTGTATAGCCGCCGCGGCCGTAGTCGGTCGCTTGCTCTTGCTTGCTGACGCTATAAGGAATGATGCTGTCGGCCCCCCTGCCACCACCGCCGTCGAGCCGGTAGGCGTACTGTATCGACGCGTCCAGACCAAACTGCAGCGACCCCTCGGTGTAGCCCGAGATGAAGCGCAGGTCGAAACCCTGGGTCCAACTGCCGACGCGGGAGTTCTTCGGGTTTTCGCCCTTGAAGTCGCGATCGATATAAAAGTTGCGCAAGCCCAGCCCCAAGTGGCTGTCTTCAACGAAATCCGCCTGGGCCATCATCGGTGTAATCATTCCGGCCAGGCTGGCCGTCTGCACGCAGCGGGTAAACCAACTCGCTTGAAACATAACTTATCCCCTCTTATTTAATGTGCGAACACATCAAGTAGCGGCGCGACCAAAGTGATCACGCCAATCGTTGGCAGTTGTTTCTTTATTAAAATATTCAGCATGAGTCGTTATGGTTGATGTCGGTCCGGCGAGGCAGCCGATACGCATCGAAAATGATTAAGCCGGATTGGCGCCAGAGTCTCTATCCTGTTAATTCGAGACTCATATCCGTTTACTTCGATTTATCAATCTCTGCGCGTCCGCCGTGTCGCCCCCAAGCCGGCTATGGCCGGGCAAATGCACACGGGCCAATTTTATGGACTGTGTTTGCCGACAAAGCGGATAGACCCAGACGCGGGCAACTTATTTAATGCAGACACGAACAACTTATTGAATGCACGAAATATCCCGATGCAACGAGGTATCGATTAATGAGCAATGCTAAAAGCGTCGAACAGTGGAAAAGCTTCATTGAAAGCTGCCTGGATTTTCGGCCAGCAGAAGGCATATTCCGAATTGCCCGGGACATGTTTACCGAGCCGGATTTGTTTGATCTGGAAATGGAACTGATCTTTGAAAAGAACTGGATCTACGCCTGCCACGAAAGTGAAATATCCCAACCTCACGACTTCATGACGATGCGTGCCGGGCGCCAGCCGATGATCATCACTCGTGGCGGCGACGGCCAACTCAATGCACTGATTAACGCCTGCCAGCACCGGGGTACGACCCTGACACGCGTCGGCAAGGGCAACCAATCGACCTTCACCTGTCCGTTCCACGCCTGGTGCTACAAAAGTGATGGCCGATTGGTCAAGGTCAAGGCGCCCGGTGAATACCCGGAAGGTTTCGACAAAGCCACCCGAGGCCTGAAAAAAGCCCGCATCGAAAGTTACAAAGGGTTTGTGTTTGTCAGCCTTGATGTCGAGGGTACGGACTCGCTGCAAGACTTCCTCGGCGACGCCAAAGTGTTCTTCGACATGATGGTCGCCCAGTCGCCCACCGGTGAACTGGAAGTGCTGCCGGGCAAGTCTGCCTACACCTACGACGGCAACTGGAAACTGCAGAACGAAAACGGTCTGGACGGTTATCACGTCAGCACCGTGCACTACAACTACGTGGCCACCGTACAACATCGCCAACAGGTCAACAGCGAGAAAGGCCTGGTCGGGGCTGACACCTTGGACTACAGCAAGCTCGGCGCTGGCGACAAAGAAACCGACGATGGTTGGTTTGCCTTCCACAATGGCCACAGCCTGCTGTTCAGCGACATGCCAAACCCGGCGGTCCGCCCCGGCTACGCCACGATCATGCCGCGCCTGCTGGAAGAGCACGGCCAAGGCAAGGCCGAGTGGATGATGCACCGGCTGCGTAACCTGAACATCTACCCAAGCATGTTCTTCCTCGACCAGATCAGCTCGCAGCTACGCATTATTCGTCCGATCGCCTGGAACAAGACCGAGATCAACAGCTTCTGTCTGGGCGTGGTCGGCGAGTCGGATGCCGATCGGGAAAATCGCATTCGTCAATTCGAAGACTTCTTCAACGTGTCGGGCATGGGCACCCCCGACGACCTGGTGGAGTTCCGCGAAGCCCAGCGCGGTTTCCAGGCACGCCTGGAGCGCTGGAGCGACATTTCTCGTGGCGTCGGCAAATGGGTCGAGGGGGCGACACCCAACAGCGAAACCATTGGCATTTCACCGGCGCTGACCGGCACCGAGTTCACCCATGAAGGCCTCTACGTCAATCAACACGGCAACTGGCAGCGCTTCATGCTCGAAGGCCTGGCGCGCAAAGCCGCTGAAGAGCAACCGTTGAAACTGCGTGAGGTGTGAACATGAATTCGCAACTGCAATACCGCATCGAGCAATTTTTCTACCGCAACGCTGAAGCTTGCGACAACCAGGAATGGGATACGTACTTGTCGATGTTCAGCGACGACAGCGAGTTCCATCTGCCGCAATGGGACTCGGAGCATGTCTACACCAGCGACCCGAAAAAAGGCATGTCGCTGATTTACTACCCCAACCGTGGCGGCCTCGAAGACCGGGTGTTCCGTATTCGCACCGGCAAGGCGGCATCGACCATCCCGATGCCGCGCACCCTGCACCTGATCAGCAATGTGCGGATTGCGCCTTTGGACAATGACGAACTGGAGGTGCGGGTCAACTGGCACACCCTTTACTACCGCCTGCAAACCGCCGAGCAGTTCTTCGGTCGCGCCACCTACCGCCTACGGCCCGATGGCGAGAGCTGGAAGATCAGCCGCAAGCATGCGGTGCTACTCAACGACACGATCAATTCGGTACTCGATTTTTATCACCTCTGACGGGCGGAATCTGGATCATGAGTCACAAGGTCGCGTTCAGTTTTGCCGATGGCAAAACATTGTTCTTCCCGGTACAGAACAATGAAATCCTGCTCGATGCGGCGCTGCGCAACGGCATCAATATTCCGCTCGACTGCCGGGAAGGCGTGTGCGGAACGTGCCAGGGACGCTGCGAATCGGGCCAGTACAGCCAAGACTATGTCGACGATGAAGCACTGTCGGCGGACGATCTGCGCCAACGCAAAATGCTGACCTGCCAGACCCGAGTTGAATCCGATGCCGCGTTTTACTTCGACTTCGCCTCCAGCCTGTGCAATGCGCCAGGCCCGGAGCGGCTCAAGGGCATCGTGCGGGCCGTCGAGCAAGTGTCGCCGAATACCGCGATCCTGCATCTGGACGCTGGTGCCGATGGCCAGCAGTTGGACTTTTTGCCCGGCCAATACGCTCGACTGCAAGTACCGGGCACCGACAGTCAGCGCTCCTACTCATTCGCCAACCGCCCCAACGGCAGCAACCAGTTGCAGTTCCTGATCCGGCTGCTGCCCGACGGGCTGATGAGCAATTACATCCGCGAGCGCAGCCTGATCGGCGACGAGATCCTGCTCGAAGCACCCCTTGGCGCCTTTTATCTGCGCCATGTCGACAAGCCGTTGGTGTTCGTCGCCGGCGGCACCGGGCTCTCGGCGTTTCTGGGCATGCTCGACGAGATCGCCGAGCGTGGTGGGTGCGGGCATCCGGTGCATCTGTACTACGGCGTGCGCAACGCGGCGGACCTTTGCGAAACCGCGCGCATCGCGGCCTACGCAGAGCGGATTCCCGGTTTTCGTTTCACCCCGGTGATCAGCGATCCGACACCGGAATGGGACGGCAAACGCGGCTATATCACTGAGCATTTCGACCTTGCCGAGTTTCGTGATCAGGACCTGGATATGTACCTCTGCGGCCCGCCGCCAATGGTCGAGTCGATCAAGCAATGGCTCTCCGGCCAGGCCCTGGATCAGACCCGCCTGTACTACGAGAAATTCACCGAAAGCAACACCTGACACTGGAACCCATAGCCAAAAAAATCCCAGGCATCCGGATATTTTTTACTGCCCTCAACTAACAACTACGTCACGCGCGATGCGGACTTCATTAAAGGCGTCACTATGAAAAAATTACTCGTGGGTACATTGCTGGCGGCCAGTTGCGTGGCCAATCTGCAGGCCCAGGCCCAGGACCCGGTGCGCATCGGCTTTATCACCACCCTCTCGACCCCCGCCGGTTATTTAGGCGAAGACTCACGCGATGGCTTCCAACTGGCCATCGATCAGGAAGACGGCAAGCTCGGCGGTGTTCCCGTGAACCTGCTCGTCGAGGACGATGGACTGCAACCTGCGCGCGCCAAGCAGATCATCGACCGGATGAGCCTGGACGGCATTTCGTTATACACCGGGGTGATCTTTTCCAACGTGCTGGCGGCGGTGGTCAACACGGCGTCGAAGGACGGTTTCTATATCAGCAACAACACCGGCCCTTCGAGCCTGGCCGGCAAGCAATGCAAGCCCAACTACTTCGTGGCTTCGTACCAAAACGATACGATCCATGAAATGGCGGGGGTCGCGGCCAACGACCTGGGTTACAAGAAGATGGTCATCCTGGCCCCCAACTACCAGGGCGGACGCGATGCGCTGGAAGGCTTCAAACGCACCTTCAAGGGTGAGGTTACCGAGATCTACACCAAGCTCAACCAACTGGACTTCTCGGTCGAACTGGCCCGGGTGCGCTCGTTGGCGCCGGATGCGATTTTCGAATTCCATCCCGGCGGTGCCGGCATCAACTTCGCCAAACAATACGGCAGCTCGGGCCTGAGCAAAACCATCCCGATGGTTGTACCTGTGTTCTCCATGGACGAACGCATGCTCGCCGCCACCGGCGATGTGGCCAAAGGCATGAACATCGTGACCTTGTGGAACCCTGAATCGAAGAACCCGGCCAACCAAGCGTTCGTCAAAGCATTCAGCGAAAAATACAACCGCGTGCCAACGGTGTATGCCGCTCAAACCTACGACACGGCGCGACTGATCGGCGCAGCACTCAAGAGTGTGGGCGGTGACATGAAAAACCCCGAGGCATTTCGCAATGCGCTGCGCAACGTCAAGTTCGACTCGATCCGTGGCGATTTCGCGTTCGGCAAGAACCAACACGCGGTCATCGACTGGTACCTGCTGCGCGTAGAAGCCGATGCCAACGGCAAGCTGATCCAGGTGCCGGTGCAGACCATCGCCAAATCGCAAGTGGACAGCTTCGCCGCCGAATGCGCCCTGTGATCCGACCTTTTGGTCTCGTGACCGGCGGCTTCGGCTGCCGGCATTTTTCGTAGGATTCCCCAGCATGCTACTACTTGAACAAATTTTGAACGGCTTGCAATACAGCGCCTTACTGTTTTTGCTCGCCTCCGGCCTGACGCTGATCTTCGGCATCATGGGCGTCATCAATCTGGCCCATGGTGCCTTTTACATGGTCGGCGCCTTCTGCGCCGCCTACACCGCGTCGGCCAGTGGCTCATTCTGGCTCGCAGGGCTGGCGGCGATCGTCGGTTCCGCGCTGTACGGGCTGCTGATTGAAACCAGCATCATGCGCCGGCTCTACAGCCGCGATCACCTCGACCAGGTGCTGGCTACCTTGGCCGTGGTGTTTTTCACCAACGAGTTGATCACCGTGTTGTTCGGTCGAAGTCCGCCCGCCATGCCGACCCCCGAGTGGTACGGCGCCTTCGTCGAAGTCCTGCCTGGGTTGATGTACCCGATCAGCCGTCTGCTGTTCATCGCTGCCGGAGCACTGGTGGCGGTTGCAATGTGGTTGCTGATCAACCACACCCGCCTGGGAATGCTGATACGTGCTGGCGCCGACGATCACGAGATGGTGGGCGCGTTGGGCGTGAACATCGCACGCCTGTACACCTTGGTGTTCGTCTTCGGCTGTGTGCTCTGCGGACTCGCCGGCTTCATGGTGGCCCCGCTGCTGTCGGTGGAAATAGGCATGGGCGAAAAAATTCTGATCACCACCTTCGTGGTCATTGTCGTTGGCGGAGTCGGCTCGGTGCGCGGCGCACTCGCCGGTGCTCTGCTGATCGGCATGGTCGACGGTCTTGGGCGAGCGTACATCCCCCAGTTGCTCGACCAACTGTTACCCGCCGAAGTCAGCGGTACCTTGAGTGGCGGGCTGATTTCCGCCAGTGCCTACATCGTCATGGCCATCGTCCTGCTGGTCCGTCCACGCGGCCTGCTGCCCGCCCGCGCCTGAGGAGAAAACCATGTCCCGTCGAGTCCTTATCGATCTGTTCTGCCTGGCGACGTTCGCCCTCCTGCCACCGCTTGCGTCATTTTTGCACGAACCTTTTCTGGTCAGCCTATTCACGCGCCTGGCGATCTATGGCATGGCCGCTGCCAGCCTAGACCTGTTGATCGGTTATGGCGCGATGATCAGCTTTGGTCATGCCGCGTTCTTTGGCCTGGGCGGCTATGTGGTCGGCGTCATCGGTTTCCACACCTCCCAGGCCATGCCGTTGTTGGGCTGGGAAGGCTCTAACAGCGCGCTGATCGTCTGGCCGCTGTCGCTGTTGGTGTGCGCACTGTTTGCCTTGGTGGTCGGCTATCTGTCACTGCGTACCAGCGGTGTGCAGTTCATCATGATTACGTTGGCGTTCGGCCAGATGCTCTATTTCCTCCTCAGCTCGCTGTCGCTGTACGGCGGCGACGACGGCATCCTGCTTAACGAACGCAACACACTACCGGGACTGGACCTGGAAAATGCGGTGCAGTTTTACTACCTGTGCCTGGGGCTTCTGGTGGCGTGGTTGCTGTTCTGCCGGCGACTGGTCAACTCGCGCTTCGGCTATGTCTTGCGCGGCCTGAAGCAAAGCGAACGGCGCAGCATCAGCCTGGGCTTGCACCCATTGCGCTACCGGCTGAGCGCCTTTGTCATCGCTGGCGTCGGGGGTGGCCTGGCCGGAATTTTGTGGGCCAATTACGCGATGTTCGTCAGCCCGGACATGGGCGCCTGGCACAAGTCCGGCGAATTGATGGCGATGGTCATTCTTGGCGGCGTGGGCACCCTGCTCGGACCGGTGCTCGGCGCTGCGGTGTACCTGGGACTGGAGCAGGTGTTGAGCCTCTGGACCGAGCACTGGCTGCTGATCTTCGGCCCGTTGTTGCTGGTCGTGGTGCTGTTCGGCAAAAAAGGCCTGTACGGCCTGCTGCTCAGTCCATGGCCGCAATGGCGCAAGCCCCCGGTGCCACACGCTCCGCCCGCCATTGCCAACAGCGAGGTACGTTCATGATCCCGCAATTGTCGATCCAGAATCTGGAAAAAACCTTTGGTGCAGTCAAAGCCACCAACGGTGCGAGTTTTGATATTGCTCCGGGGGAGTTGCACGCCATCATCGGCCCCAATGGCGCCGGTAAGTCGACGCTGATTTCGCAGATCGCCGGGGAGATACGACCGGACAAGGGGAGGATCTTCCTCAACGGTCAGGACATCACCGCCGTGCCTGCCCATCAACGCCCCTGCCTCGGCCTGGCGCGCGCCTTCCAAGTCAGCCAGTTGTATCCGGAATTCACCCTGCTGGAAAACGTCGCGGTCGCGATCGCCGCACGCGATGGCCAGACCTTCGGCATGTGGAAACCTCTGAGCAGTGACCGCCGCTTGCTGGACCCGGCGACGGACTATCTGCAACGCGTCGGCCTCGCGGCGCGTGGCAAGGCACTGGTCAGCGAGTTGTCCCACGGCGAACGGCGGCAACTGGAAATCGCCCTGGCGCTGGCCCAAGAAGCTTCGGTGTTGTTGCTCGACGAACCGATGGCGGGAATGGGTGCAGAAGAATCGGCACGCATGACGCAATTGTTACTCGAGCTAAAGGGCCGCTACGCGATTTTGCTGGTCGAACACGACATGGACGCCGTGTTCGCCTTGGCTGATCGCATTACCGTGCTGGTCTATGGCCAGACCATCCTGACCGGCAGCGTCGAGCAGATTCGCAACGACCCGCAAGTGCGTGCCGCCTACCTGGGAGAAGAACATGCTTGAAGTGACTGGATTGCAGGCCGGCTATGGCCTGAGCCAAGTATTGTTTGACATGCACTTGAAGATTGAACGGGGCCAGGTTGTGTCGCTGATCGGGCGCAATGGCATGGGCAAGACCACCACGGTCAAGTCGATCATGGGTCTGCTCACACCCACCGCCGGCAGCGTTTTGATTCACGGCCGGGAAATGCGCGGCGCCCCACCGTACCGCATCGCCCAGTCCGGACTGGGACTGGTGCCCGAAGGCCGGCGCGGGTTTGGCAGCCTGAGCGTGCGGGAAAACCTTTTGGCCACTGCGAACCGGGGCAAGTGGGACCTGGCACGGATCTACCAATTGTTTCCGCGGCTACAGGAACGTCAGGGTCAGTTGTCGAAAACGCTATCGGGCGGCGAGCAGCAAATGATGGTGGTGGCCCGCGCCCTGCTGACCAACCCGCAGTTGTTGATTCTCGACGAGGCCACTGAAGGCCTGGCGCCGATCATTCGCGAAACCATCTGGAGTTGCCTCGCGAACTTGAAAACCGAGGGTGAGACGATTCTGGTGATCGACAAGAACCTCAAAGAAATGGCCCGAGTGGTCGACTGTCATCACATCATCGAAAAGGGTCGGCAGGTCTGGCACGGTACGCCGGCGCATCTGGCCGAAACACCTGAGTTGTCTAAACGCTACCTAGGGGTCTGAGTTTTCCGGTGGCCAGACGCCGTCCTGCACGGAACGAGTGCGCACGTCCAGGTGTTGCTCGAGCGAAGCGTAAGGCCAGATGTCCAGTAACGCGGCAACTTACCGTCGGTGGCATAAAAGACCGCGTATACCGCGATCTGATTCAGGACCAGACAGAGGCGTGGATGACCTGCATCCACAACAAATAAACCGGCGCAGCCAAAACGGCGTGCCGGTGCTGCAACCAGGCCGTGAAGCTGTCGTAATCACACGTCGCTTCACGCTCAGAACGCTGCCACGCCACCGTTGAACACCGGCGACAGCCCCATCAACTCAAGCTTGCGGGTGAACTCACCCAGCCTTTGCAGTTTGTAGGCCTCCAGGTCAACGTCCCGATATTCATAAAAACCTTGACCTTCGCGCAATCCGTTGCGCCCTTGTGCCATGTTCTCGGCAATGACCTTGGGCGGCAGGAAACGCGGATCGATGGCTTCTGCCAGATAATGGGAGGCGAAGAGATGCCCTGCGCGTAGGCCATCAATTTTTCCGAGATCGGGATGAGTTCCGCGGGTAGCGCAAGACGGGGTTCGCCTTCGTCAATTTCGCCAAATGGCACGCCATTTGCGAAGGCAAGTTCGCGCATGATTCGATAGTAAACCAAAGACAAATCGCTGCGGACTTCGCGCTGACAGCAGCATAAACGTATTTGATGTTGGCACGGTTGTCCTTGTCTGTGGAGCGATATGGCACTTCCCACGTCCGCACCTCCAGAGGAAGATTGTATTGCGCCAACTGATCCTGAAGCCGTCTCAAGTCCTGCTGCGCTATCGTGTAACTGTTGGCCTCAGTAAATGGTGTCTTTTCGTCCACCGCGCTTTTACGCGGATTACTGAGCAATATGCGCTCCATGGCCTTGGGCAAATAGCCGCCGCCGAGGTCCGAATGCACTCCAGGCAAGACAATATCGGCCGCACCAAGGCTGTTCAGTGCAAAGTTATAACGCCGCTCATTTCTAGCGACCAACTGGACGATCTTCTCATCAACTTGCCCTGCCGGGTTTGCGCCGGACTACCGACCTTCACCGTTACTTCGGCTGCACCCGTACCGGTCAGGGTCAAGCGACCACTGGCCACGGCTTGCTGCATAGCCACGATCTGATCGACGGACTGGGTAAAGTCGGCGTAAATCGGGTCCAGTTGCTGAATCCGCGCCATTTGCGTGGCTTCGTCCTGCCCCACCGGTGCGCCTTCACTGACCAGAGCACGACCAATTCGGCCACTGATCGGCGCTCGCACCTGACAGTAACCGAGGTTGAGTCGGGCAGTCGCCACATCGGCTTGAGCGGCCAGGCGGTTAGCCTTGGCGCTCTTGAGATCAGAGAGCGCGTCGTCGAATACCTGCGGGCTGACGGCGTTGATTTCCACCAGTTGTTTGTAGCGTTGCACATGAGCGTTAGCGCGATAGACATCGGCTTCTGTTTTGGCCAAGGCGCCTTCGACCCGCATTAATGCAGCCTTGAGCGGCGCTGGGTCGATGCTGAAGAGCAGTTGGCCAGCCTTGACGTCGCTGCCCTCTTCAAAATGTCGGGTCAACACAACACCGGCAATCCGTGCGCGCACCTCGGCGATGCGCACCGGTTCTATTTGACAGGCAGGTCTGAGGTCATGGCAAACGGTCGCGGTTGCACTGTGAGCGTCTTGACCTGCGGCGGCGACGTACTGCGTTCGGGAGGCTGATCTTGACCACCACACCCGTTCAATCCCAACACCGCCATCAAAACCCACGCGGGTTTCATCGTCGCTAAAGCCTTGCGCAGTGTCAGTCCCAGTTCAAAAAGAACGGGCTTGCCGGTCCATCTCGGCCAGCCCTGTGCATCGGCAGATCATTGACGCGTGGAGCGCTCATTGATCGAACTCGCTGCCTGGAACAGGATTTGTGCGACGAAATCGATTTCCTGTTCGGTGATGATCAGCGGCGGCAAGAAGCGTACGGTCGCACCGTGGCGTCCGCCGAGCTCGACGATCAAACCGTGCTTCAGGCAAGCCTGCTGGAAGGCCTTGGCCCGGACCGCGTCTACCGGCGGGTGGCCCTGTACGTCGAGGGCGCCTTGCGGGTCGACGATTTCCATGCCGAGCATCAAACCACGACCGCGAACATCGCCAATCCAGGCGAATTCGCTTTGCAGCATCTGTAACTGCTCACGCAGATGCGCGCCAGCGGTTTCGGCGTGTGCCACCAAGCCTTGATCTCGGATGAAGCGCAAGGTCGCGGTGCCAGCGGCCATTGCCAGTTGATTGCCACGGAACGTGCCGGCGTGGGCACCCGGCTGCCAGACATCCAGCGAATCGTTGTAGACCATGACCGACAGCGGCAGGCCGCCACCGATGGCTTTGGATAAGGTAATGACGTCAGGCGTGATACCCGATTGCTCAAAGCCGAACATCCGGCCGCTACGGGCGATGCCGCACTGGATCTCGTCGACGATCAGCGGAATTCCGTGGGCCTTGGTCAATCGACGAAGCTCCTGAAGCCAGCGATCCGGCGCGGCAATCACCCCGCCCTCGCCCTGGATCGGTTCCAGGATCATTGCTGCCGGTGCGGTCACACCGCTTTCCGGGTCGTTGAGCAAATGCTCGAGGTAACGCACGTTCAACGTCACACCCTGATCACCGGCCACACCGAACGGGCAACGGTAATCATGGGGAAACGGCAGGCGCTGAACACCTGGCATAAGGGCACCAAGCGCATTTTTCGGTGACAGGTTACCGCTGATGGAAAGTGTCCCCAGCGTCATGCCGTGGTAAGCCCCTTCAAAGGCCAGTACCGAATGGCGGCCGGTGGCGGTGCGCGTCAGTTTGAGTGCGGCTTCGACTGCGTCGGCGCCACTGGGACCACAGAATTGGATGCGCGCGTTTCGCGCGAAGTCAGCCGGCAGGCAGCCGAAGATTTCCTGTACGAATGCATCCTTCACCGGCGTCATGAGATCCAGAGTATGCATCGGCACACCCGCAGCCATGACTTGGGTTATGGCTTCGATAATCACTGGATGGTTGTGGCCCAGCGCCAGGGTGCCGGCGCCGGCCAGGCAATCAACGAACACTTGTCCGCGGCTGTCCTGCACGTAAATGCCATGGGCCCGCTCCAGCACAAGTGGAATGCGCCGCGGGTAACTACGGGCATTGGATTCCTGCTGTTGCTGGCGTTCCAGCATTGGCGTCGGATCCAGGCAGTAAGGGCTCGACAGACCGGTGTGCAACAGGCGTAGCTGTTGTGCGCCACCCGTCGTGACATTCGAAAAAGCACTCATGATTTCCTCCAGGGAGGCTGGGCTTGGAAGGGAACAGGGCTGCCTGAAAACGAACGCATCAGGCAACGACAGCCGTGAAACCGGACGCGAGGAACTTGCTTCCCCGCGCCCTTGGGTTTACATGTCGTAACGCAGAACCAGACCCACAGTGCGCGGTGCACCGACATCGATGATGTCGCCGCCGCGGTTGTTGGTGACGTATTCCTTGTCGAAGGCGTTTTTCACGAAACCGGACACGGCGACGTTCTTGGTGACCTTGTACTCGGTGTTGAAGTTGACCAACACGTAGTTGTCGCTCTTGCGCTCGCCGGTTACTTTGCCGTTCGCGTCGAACAGGTATTCCGACGGCGTGGTGCTCTGGTAGGTGACGTCGGTGTTGAAGGTCAGGCGGTCGTCCCAGCGATAGGTACCACCCACCGACATCTTGTACTTGGGTGAATAGAGGAACGACTCGCCGCTCCTGTCCTGGCCATCAGTCGTGACGAAGTCTTTGTACTTGCCATCGGTAATAGCGCCACCCGCAGTCAGCGTCAGCTGTTCGGTGATGTCTTTTTCAACGAAGACTTCCAGCCCCTTGATCTCACTGCGACCGGCGTTGTACACCTGAGAGAAGTCGCTACCGCTCTTCCGGATACTGACCTGCTGGTCTTTCCAGTCGGTGTAGTACAGGTTGGCGCGGGTACGCAGGGTATCGTCGAAGAACGAACCGCGGTACGACAGTTCGTAGTTGGTGGTGTATTCAGGATCGTAGGACTCGTGACCGCCGCCGGCACGGACGTTGACGCCGCCGCCGCGATAGCCTTTCTGCACCATGAAGCCGACGAACTGATTCGAGGCCAGCTCATAGTTGATGCCCAGTTTCGGCAGTACGGCATCAAACGACTTGTTGACTTTCCCGGGGCTGGAGAAGTCGTCCTGTTCAACGTTGGTGTCGTTCTGCTCATGGTCGTAGCGAAGACCGGTGACCAGTGTCCAGCGCGGGGCGAAGGTCCAGTTGATTTCACCGAATACCGCCTTGTTTTCAATCGCCGTGTCGCCCTTGACGGTCGCGAACAGTTCGTTATCGAACAACAACTGGTCGTGGAAGTTGTTGGTGTTGTGGCCATAGTAGGCACCGAAAAAACTCTTTACCGTGTCCGAGCTGTAATTCAGGCGCAGTTCCTGGCTGAACAGGTCACCGTCCTGCTTGCGCAGAATGACTTCATTGGCTTCAGCGGTCTGGTCGAAGTCCAGGCGATTGCTGTAATCGGAACGGGTGTTGGCGGTCATGCTGGTCAGGGACCAGGCATCGTTCAGGCGATAGTCGACCTTGGCGCTGACGGTGTCCTGCTTGAGGTTGTCGAACGCCTTGGTGTTGGACGACACGTTGTAGTAACGAACCTTGTCATTGAGGCGCATCACCGAGTTGTCGCCCTGACGGTGTTCACCGTGGGCGTAGGTCAGCAAAACGTCTGTGTCGTCATTGGGCAGGATCAGCAGTTTGCCGCGAGCATTGCTGGTGCGATGCGGATTGGCGTCGTCGCCGAGTGCGACGTTATCGATGTAACCATCGCCGTCCTGATAATCCACGGCGATACGCCCGGCAATCTTGTCGTCGACGATGGAGCCACCACCGGCGACCGCCGCCCCCTTCTCACCATAGCTCCCGACATTGGTCTGCGCCGAAAAGCTCGGTTGGAAGGTCGGGTTCCTGGTCTGAATAACCACAGCACCGGCCAGAGAGTTACGTCCCTGAGTAGTGGACTGCGGACCAAGGAACACTTCGACCTGTTCCACATCCCACAGCGGGATCGGGCTGAGGGTCAGTGCGCGGTTCGGCTGCACGGCGCCGTCGACATAAACCGATACGGCGCCATTGAGGGTCGCCGGGCCCTGATCGTCGAAACCGGACACCGGTACACCGCGAATCCCCCAGTTTTCGTTACCGGCCTGGCTGTACACACCCGGCGTACGGGCGAATACATCGACCAGGCTATGGTCGGCCTTCTCGCGTAGTTGCTGCTCGGTGACGACCACGACGCTGGACTGGGTTTTCTCCAGGGAGCGGTTGATTTTTTCACCCGTCACCGTGATCGGAGCGATCTCCATTGTGTTCGACTGTTCTGCCGCCCATGCGCTGTTAGCCAGGCACACCGCCGACCCCACAGCCAACGCAATTGTATTCTTTCTGAAATTCACGCCCCGCTCCCATGCGACAAATATTTGTTGTTTTTTCGGCTGGTCAAATGCTCATTCGGGCCAGCGGATCGGAGTCTAATTCAAAAAAAAAATTAAAGGAATAAGATTGATAATCCATCTCATTAACAACTAACATGCCGCTGTGTATCAGAGCGAATACATTCCACTCGAACGCTGCACCGGCGACCTCGGCCCTGTTTTCAAGGTCTGCCCACGCTGCCCCGACGGGTCGAACAAAGATAAAAAGGATGTGCAAGGATGACCTCAATCGAACACCTGAGCGGGCATTCCGAGTCTTTCTCCATTGCTCCAGCGGATGGCAACGAGCAGTCGTTACCCGTGTTGGTGCTGGCGACGCAGGGACAGTCGATTCATGATCTCGACCCGTCAGTTCGCGACACGTTGCCCCAAATACTGACCACTATTGGCGGCGTGCTGTTTCGAGGATTCACTGTCGCCACACCTATCGACTTCAAGCGCTTCGCCGCCAGTTTCGGCGCACCGCTGGCCAGTTACGAATTTGGTTCCACGCCACGCAGCAAAGTCTTCGCCGGGGTCTATAGCTCTACCGAATACCCGGCCCATCAATTCATTCCCTTGCACAACGAGCAGGCCTACACCCGGCCGTGGCCTTCGCGCATCTGGTTCCACTGCATCAAGGCCAGTGAAACCGGAGGCGAAACGCCGATTGCCGACAGCCGCTTGATCTATCAGCGTATGCCCGCCGAGATCCGCGAACTGTTCGCCAGTCGCGAGTTGCTCTATGTACGTAACTACAGCGGCGCGCTGGATCTGCCGTGGCAGAAAGTGTTCAACACCGAGGACCGCGCCCAGGTTGAACGCTACTGCCGGGACAACGACATCGAATGGGAATGGAAAGCCGACGGCGACCTGCGCACCCGCCAGCGTTGCGCGGCCGTTTTGCAGCATCCCGATACCGGTGAGTGGGTCTGGTTCAATCAGGCGCACTTGTTTCATGTCTCGGCCATCGAGCCGGGCGTGCGCGCCAGCCTGCTCGCCGCAGTGGGTGAAGAGAACCTGCCCCGCCACGTCTACTTCGGCGACGGTTCGGTGATTCCCGATGAGGTGCTCGACACCGTGCGCGAGGTCTATCGCCAGACCGCCATCAGCTTTCCCTGGCAACCCGGCGACATCCTGATGCTCGACAATCGACGGGTCGCACACGGCCGTAATCCTTACACCGGTGACCGCAAAGTCATCGTTGCCATGGCGTGAATACCACCATGTTCTCATTTAATCACTGGATCGAAGTGCTGGAGGCCAACGCCCTGCACTTCCCGCAGCGTGCTGCCCTGCACTTTTTGCCGGACGGCGTCGAAATCGGCGAAACCCTGACCTTTGCCCAATTGCACGAACAGAGTCAGTCGCTGGCGGTGGCACTGCAGGCGCGCTATGCGCCGGGTGATCGTGTGCTGTTGATGTTGCCCAGCAGCCTCGACTACGCCCGTGCGTTCTGCGCCTGTTTGTATGCCGGGCTGATCGCCGTGCCGTTGTTCCCGCCACCGTCACGCAAACCGCGCCACCTGGATCGCGTGCGCAACGTCGTGGTGGATGCACAGCCGGGCCTGATTCTGGCGCCCGCGGATCATTGCCAGGGTTTGCTTGAACTGGTGGAAGGCAAGGTCGACGTGTCGACCGTTCAGGACCTCGGTCTGCCGCCGGCCAGTGAATGGATGCGTCCGGATGTCGACGGTGCAACCGTGGCTTTTCTGCAATACACCTCAGGTTCCACCGGCACACCCAAAGGCGTTGAAGTGCGTCAGCGCAACCTGATCGCCAACGTCGAACTGATGCGCCAGGCATACGGTTTCGATGAGCATGGCGGCATGGTCAATTGGTTGCCGCTGTACCACGACATGGGGTTGATCGGTGGCATGCTGGCCCCGCTCTATAGCGGCATGCCTTGCTACCTGATGGCGTCGCAGACATTCGTCAATGCGCCCTCGACCTGGCTTCAGGCGCTGAGCCGCTACCGCGCCACCGCAAGTTTTGCGCCCAACTTCGCCTATGCCCTGTGCAATCGGGTGGTCAGCGACAACTTGATCGCGCAGCTCGACTTGAGCGCCTGGCAACACGCAATCAACGGCGCCGAGCCGATCCACCCCGGCACTCTGGAAGCCTTTGCCGAGCGCTTTGCCGCTTGCGGCCTCAACCCATTGGCGATCAGCCCCGGTTATGGCCAGGCCGAGGCCACGCTGTGTGTCAGCGCCACGCCAGCCGACGCGCTGCCGGTGGTGCTTCGCTTGGATAAAGCCCTGCTGGAAACCGGTCGTGTTGCTCTGGCGGCCATCGATGCCGCCGCCGTGGAATTCGTCGCCTGCGGTTACCCGCAGCCTTTGCATGACATTGCCATTGCCGATCCTCAGAGTCACGAACGCTGCGCCGATGACCGCATTGGCGAAGTCTGGCTGAGGGGCCCGAGCAACGCCGAAGCCTATTGGAAAAACCCCGAAGCCAGTCGCGAAGCCTTTGAGGCGCGCATTGTCGGCGAACCCGGCAACTACCTGCGCTCCGGCGATCTGGGCTTCATGCACGAAGGTCAGGTGGTGATCTGCGGGCGGCTCAAGGACTTACTGATTCTCAACGGGCGCAACCTGTACCCCCACGACATCGAATTCGCCATTACCGATGCCGAGCCGGGCATTCGCACCGGACGTATCGCTGCGTTCTCGCAAATGGACCCGGTGCTGGGCCGCGAGAAACTGGTGATCGTCGCCGAGCCGCAGCGCAAGTTCGTCGACCCGGCGCATCACCCGGCGCTGTTTGCGTCGATGCAAAACGCCGTGCGCGAAGCCGCCGACTGCGGCATCGATCAGATCGTGCTGGTGGAAGCCGGCACCATCCCGATGACCACCAGCGGCAAGATCGCCCGTCAAGGCGCACGTAAACAATTGGCTGCGGGCACCTTGAGCATTATCGCCCAGACCGGTGGGCAGATCGCCTCGAACAGCGAAACCATTGATCTCATTCAACTGAAGCACCTGGTGGGCAATGTGCCGCAACTCGCGCAGCCCGCATGCCGTCAATGGCTTGAGCAAACCCTGCGCGAGGTCAATCCGTATCTCGCGGCAGACTTTGAACTCAGCTTGATCGGCCTCGGCCTGGACTCCATCAGCGTGGCCGACTTCGCCGCCCGTCTGCACAAGGATCTGGGTTGGAACCTCGACACCCAACGCCTGTTCGGCGAACAAACCCTGGCGCAATGGGCGCGGGCCTTGCAGGTTTTCTTGAGCGAGCCATCACCAGCGACCAGCACATTGAGCGCGCGTGCGAGCGTCAGCCAACGTCGTCAATCATTCGCGCAAAGTCGCCTGTGGTTCTTGCACCAATTGGACCCGGACGATACCCGACACAATCTGGTGTTGCACCTGTGCCTGCAAGGTCCGCTCAACATCGAAACCCTGGCGCTGCGCCTGAACACCCTCGTCAACCGGCATAGCGTGTTGCGCACGGTGTATCGCGATGATGTCGATGGCCCGCAGCAACAGGTCTTGCCAGCCACGGCTGTACCGCTGGCCTGGCACGATCTGCGTGATCAGAGCGAGCCACAGCAACAGCAAACCCTCAGCGACTGCCTGGCCAACGAACACGCCACGCCGGTCGAACTCGAGACCGGACCGCTGCTGCGCGCGCAACTGCTCAGCCGTCACGATGACCAGCATGACCTGCTCCTGACCCTGCACCACATCGCCTTCGACGGGCGCTCGGCGCAAGTGCTGCTGGCGGAACTGGCCGGCGCCACCGACGCCGAATTGCCGGTGCAGTACCTGGATTTCGCTCAATGGGAAGCCACGCACTGGAGCGAACAGCGGATCGCCACGGAACAAGGCTTCTGGCGTGAGCATCTGGCCAACAGGCCGCAAACCCTCGAACTGGGTGGCAGCGGCCAGGCCCGGGGCGAGCACAGCCTGAGTTTCACTGTGCCCCAGGCAACCTGCGAACACCTTGCAGCAATGGCCCGCGAGCAAGGCATGACCCTGTTTATGCTGCTTTTGGCCAGCTATCAGTTGGTGATCAAGCAACTCGGCGGGCAGCAACAGTTTCTGCTGGGCACCGATGTCAGCGGCCGTCCGCTGGCGGAACACAACGACGTCATCGGCTTCTTCGTCAACCAGCTGACCCTGCGCTGTGACCTGCACGGCGAACCAACACTGGCCGGTTTCCTTAAACGGGTGCGCGACGAAGCACGACTGGCCTATGCCCATCAGGGCCTGCCTTTCGATCTGGTGGTGTCGGCACTGGCACCGAAGCGCCGCCCCGGTCACTCGCCGCTGTTCCAGGTCAAGCTCAACTATCAACCGTCGCGTGTCACACCGACCGATATCGCCGGTGCGCACATGACCGCGCTGGACGTGGCGCAGGCACCGGGCGATTTTCACCTGGTGCTCGATCTGGTGCACGGTCCCGAAGGCATCGACGCGACCCTCAAATATCGCGGCGAATGCTTCGATCAGGATCGCGCCCTGCGCCTTCAACACCTGTGGACACGGCTGTTGGGCGAAATCCAAAACCTGCTGGACGAACCGCTACCGGCACTGACCGAACGCCTCGACGCATGGGATCAAACGTTCCAGCGCGAACGCCAACAGTCCCAAGCCCTGGCCGGGCGCAGCCAGCTGATGCAAACCAAACGTCGTTCCTTGACCCCTTAACCGAGTTGGCTGCCTTTATGTCTATCGTGCCCCCATCGTCTCGCGCCCTCGGCGCTGTGCGCCGCAAAGCCATGAACGTCTCGGAACAGCAACTGGTCAGCGAACGTTTACTTAGCCCTGACCACGCCTTGCCGCTGGTGATCGAACCGGCGGTAAGCGGCGTCGACCTCGTTGCCTGGGCAACCCGGGAACGTGAAAGCCTGGAGAAGAAACTGTTGCAATACGGCGCCCTGCTGTTTCGCGGTTTCTCCGTATTGTCCGTGGAGCAATTCGACCAAGTGATCGCCGCCCTCTCCCCCGGCGCGCTGGAATACATGTTCCGCGCCTCGCCGCGCACCCGGGTCGGCGGCAACATCTACACCTCGACCGATTACCCGGCCGACCAGATGATATTCCCGCACAACGAACATTCCTATTCGCCACGCTTTCCGCTGCGTTTGTTCTTCTATTGCCATATCCCGTCCGAAACCGGCGGCGAAACGCCGATCGGCTCGACGCGTGCCGTGAAGGCAAGCATCAGACCCGAGATCGAAGCACGTTTCCGTGAAAAAGGTGTGCTGTACGTGCGCAACTATGGCGACGGTTTCGGCCTGCCGTGGCAGACCGTGTTCCAGTCCGAAGACCGCAGCGAAGTGGAAGCCTACTGCGCCAGCGTTGGCATCGAAGTGGAATGGAAAGAAAACAACCGCTTGCGCACCCGCCAGCGCGGGCCGGCGTTGGTGCGTCACCCGCATACCGGCGAAGAAGTCTGGTTCAACCACGCGACCTTCTTCCACATCAGCACCCTGCCCCCGGCGATCCGCGATTCGCTGCAAAGCAACTTCAACGACCTCGACCTGCCCACCAACACCTTTTATGGCGACGGCGAACCGATCGAACCGCAAGTACTGGAGTCCCTGCGAGCAGCCTACCTCGACTCGCTGGTGCGGTTCAGTTGGCAGCAGGGCGACGTGTTGTTCATCGACAACATGCTCGCGGTACACGGTCGTGAACCCTTCACCGGCAAGCGCGCAATCATGACCGGCATGGCCGAAGCCCTGCTGCAGAGTGACGTTGCCGTCTGATTTTCAGCGGGTACACCCGTTGCTCGCCAGAGGCTTGCCTGACATCTGTTCGGCGAGCCTCGGCGCCGCTGTCGTGGCCCAGTTTCAAGCCCCATTTTTAGTCGAGTTGAACATGAGCGGACTTCAAGGTTTTCGTATTTCGCCGCAACAGGCATCGGTGTACCCGCACATCAACGACGCGGTCGAACACTCGTTCAGTTGCCATTTGCAATGGTCGTTATCCCGTCCGGTGGACGTCGACGCACTGAACAGCCGTCTACTGACATTGATGGCCGACAGTGAAATCCTGCGCACGCGCCTGACACCGGTGCCGGGCCTACGCCACCCGGTGCAAGTGATTCACGACAACGGCGCACTGGCAGTGATCGTTCAGGACTTGCGTCAGCACAGCTGCGCCGAACAGCACATCGAGCTGACCCGCCTTGCCGCGCAGGCCCGCGACTGGACGAATCCGCTCGCCGTGACGCTGGTGCAACTGTCGAACGAACAATCGGTGCTGGACCTGGCCGCCGCCAGCAGCCACTTCGACCTCGCCAGCCTGAAGCTGCTGGCGGGCGTATTGCTGCAAGACACCCAACCCGACCTGTCCGAAGCGCTGCAATACGCCGATTACGCCGAGTGGCGCTGGAGCCTGACGGAAGACGAGCCGGACCATCCCGGCGTGAACTTCTGGAAACCATTGAGCGAAACCGAGCAGGCGACCTTGCAGCTGTCGCTTGAATCCACCATCGGCAGCGGATTTGCGCCGGCACACATGGTGATCGCAGTGCCCACCGATCTCGCCTGCCATCCGGCCCTGACCTCAAACCTGATGCTGACTGCCTGGGCCGCAGTACTCGGACGACTCGCCGGCCAGCAGCAGGTCCCAATCACATTGATCCACGAAAGCCGTGGCCCGGAACTGGAAAACGCTCTGGGTTTGTTCGAGCAGTGCCTGCCGGTGTGCATCAATCTGGATGCTCAGACGACCCTGCTGGAGCACAGTCAGCACGTCGGCGCGATGATCGAACGCACGGCTGGCTGGCAGGACTATTACACCCAAAGCCTGACGGACGGTTACGGTTACGGTTACGGTTACGCTTTCGCCTGGCGCTCGGGTGATACCCAAGAGCGTCATGCCAGTGCCGTAATGAGCCCGGTAAAGGCTTGCCTGGACGTCCGTCAATTGCCCGACAGCCTGCGCGTTCAAATGGTTTACGACCGCCACACGTTAAGCAGTGAAGCAGCAGCCTGTCTCGCCGAACAATGGCTGCAACTGCTGCTGGGCACGCTGGCCGAACCGCAGCAATCCTGGGCTCATCTGCCATTGAACGGACCGCTTCAGGCACAGATTATCGGTGCCCAACCGAGCGTGCCGTCGATTGAGCCGGTGACCCTGGTCGAGCTGATTGCCCGTCAGGTCCAGCAGCAGCCAAACGCTATCGCGCTCAGCGACAAGGACGGCGACCTGAGCTACGCCCAGCTCGATGCCTGCGCGACTTATCTGGCCCATCAACTGGCGGCGGCCGGGATCGGCCCGGGCGTGCCCGTAGGCATTCTGTTCGCCCGCAGCAACGCCGCCATCACCGCCATGCTTGCGGTGTTGAAGGCCGGTGGCGCTTATGTGCCGATTGATCCAACCTACCCGGCGGATCGCCGCGCCTACATGCTCGCCGACAGTGCCATTGCACACATCGTGGTCAGCGCCGAGTTGGCCGACAGCGTGCCCGCCAGCCTGCGACGCTTCGTGCTGGATGACCTGACGACCGCCAACACCAACGACCTGCTGCCTCTGCCCATGCCCGGTGCAGACGACTTGGCGTATCTGATTTACACCTCCGGTTCCACCGGCGCACCGAAAGCCGTGGAAATCAGCCACGGTGCACTGAGTTTCTCCACGCAGGTACGCATGGCCGCTTATGAAGCGCCTGTACGCGCCTACCTGCTGTTGTCTTCATTTGCCTTCGACAGCTCGGTGGCCGGGATTTTCTGGACCCTGGCCCAGGGCGGGCGTCTGGTGCTGCCAGCGACCGGCGAAGAGCTTGAAATGGCCCGTCTGGCGCAGTTGATTGCCCAGCATCGGGTCAGCCACGGTCTATCGCTACCGTCGCTGTATCAGGCCTTGCTCGATCAGTTACAGCGTGCGGGGGCGGCCGACAGCCTTGAGTGCTGGATTGTCGCCGGTGAAGCCTGCCCGCCATCGTTGATCGCCCAGCACAGCAAGACCTTGCCGCACGCGCGACTGGTGAATGAATACGGTCCCACCGAAGCCACGGTCTGGGCCACTTATGAAGTGCTGGACCCGAGCCGGACATTGACCATTGGCCGGCCGATTGCCGGCATGGACCTGCGCGTACTGAACGAACACGGCGTCACCAGCGGCATCGGCGAACCGGGCGAAATCGTCCTCGCTGGCCCAACGCTGGCGCGGGGTTATCGCAATAAGCCCGAAGAAACCGCCAAGGCCTTCGTCACCCTGGCCGATGGCACCCGCGCCTACCGCACAGGCGACCTGGCCTGCTGGCTGGCTGATGGGCGCCTGGCGTTCCTCGGCCGCAAGGACCATCAGGTCAAGTTGCGCGGCTACCGCATCGAACTCGGGGAAATCGAGCGTCAATTGTGCAGCCATAGCGACGTGCGCGAAGCCGCGGTGATCGTGCAAGAGCACGCCGCCGGCAAGCGTCTGCTGGCCTACATGCTGGCGGCGCATGGCTACGCGCCGGACTCGGAAGCGATCAAGCGTTTCCTCGGTGAACGTCTGCCGTCGTACATGGTGCCGGCCCGGGTGCTGACCCTGTCGACCTTCCCGCGCACGCCCAACGGCAAGCTCGATATTCGCCAATTGCCTGACCCGGACCAGTTCGACGAAGGCGCCCACGTAGAACCGCGCAATGCGCTGGAAGCCACCCTGCAAGCCATCGTCGCCAAGGTCCTGAAGCTGCCGACCGTGAGCGTCACCGAGAACTTCTTTGCCATCGGCGGCGACTCGATCCTGAGCCTGCAAGTAGTGGCCCAGGCCCACGAGCAAGGCATCGCGCTTTCCGCCAAACATGTGTTCGAACGCCAGACCATTGCTGCCATGGCCGAAGTCGCACAGCCGCTGGCCGCCATTGCCATTGAGCCGCAAGCCGACAGCACCGAGTTCAGCGCCTCGGGTATGTCCGATGACGAATTGCAAGCGCTGATGGCGCAACTGAACGAGGCCGACCTGTGACCGGTTTCCCTCGCCGCCGCGCCATCGCCGTTGCCCCTTTTTTTGCAGGACGTTTTCAATGACCACCGAAAAAACCACCGCCAATCCGATTGAAGACATCTACCCGCTGTCGCCGTTGCAGCAAGGGATGCTGTTCCACTCCCTGCTGCACGAAGATTCCGGCGTGTACCTGATGCAGGATCGCTACCGCATCGGCGGTGCCATTAATGAAGTGGCGTTCCTTGAATCGTGGCGCCAGGTGGTGGCGCTGCACCCTTCCCTGCGCGCCAGTTTCCAGTGGAAAACCCAGAAGCAACCCGTGCAGGTGATCCATCGCGAGGTCAAGGTTCCGCTGGACACCCTTGACCTGCGCGGGCTCGCGCCGCATGAACAGGAAGCGCGGATCCGCACGTTGCTGGAAGAGGAGCAGAAAGCCGGTTTCAACCTGTCGAAGCCGCCGCTGATTCGCTTTCGCCTGGTGCGATTGGCCGATGAGTCCTACGAATTCATTCGCAGTTTCCATCACATCCTGATGGACGCCTGGTGCATTTCCCTGGTGACCGTGGACTTCCTCAAAGTCTACGAGGCGCTGTGCAACGACCGCACGCCTGCGCTCAAGAGCCCGCGCCCGTTCCGCGATTACATCCAGTGGCTGCAACGCCAGGACGCAGGCAAGGCCGAGCAGTTCTGGCGCGGCCAGCTGCAAGGGCTGAATGCACCAACACCACTGACCGTGGACAACGGCGTGGCCCGCGACCGCTACACCGACGCGGTGCTGGTGGACGATCAACTGATTCACCTGACCGAACCAGAAACCCAGGCTCTGGCGGCATTCTGCCGTAGCCGCCGGATCACGCCGAACACCTTCTTCCAGGGTGTCTGGTCGCTGTTGTTGTCACGTTACAGCGGTCAACGGGACGTGCTGTTCGGCGTCACCGTCGCGGGTCGTCCCGCAGAGCTGACCGGCGTCGCAGAAATGATCGGCCTGTTTATTAATACCTTGCCGTTGCGTGTGTCAGTTGACCCGCAAGCATCGTTGGGCAGTTGGCTGAGTGCGCTGCAAGGGTTGAACGTCGACATGCGCGACTTCGAACACACGCCGTTGACCGACATTCAAGGCTGGAGCGATTTCCCCCGGGGTGAAACCCTGTTCGACAGCATTCTGGTGTTCGAAAACGCCCCGATCGACGAGCAAATTCTGGAAGGCGGTTTCCAGTTCAGCCTCGAAGGCATGGACCACAGCGTACACACCCACTACGGCTTGACTGTGGTGATCCTGCCCGGCGAGCAGCTAGGCATTCGGGTGTCTTACGACCGCGAGCGTTTCGAGGCACCGACCGTGCAGCGTTTGCTCGGCCATATCGCCAGTCTGGTGCGCAGCATGCTTGCCGCACCGGAGGCGCTACTGGGCAGTTTCGAACTGCTGGCTGCCGATGAGCGCCAGCAACTGCTGGGTGAGTGGGCGGTAAACCCGCACGACTTTCCGCTGGATCACAGCTACGCCGAACTGTTTGCCGCCCAGGTCGACCAACGCGGCGGGCAGATTGCCGCCATCTGTGACGGTGAATCGCTGACCTATGCCGAACTGGATCAGCGATCCACTCGCCTGGCCCACAGCTTGCGCGAAGCCGGTGCCGGTGAAGATCAACTGGTCGCGCTGGTGGCCCCGCGTGGCCTGGCGCTGTTGACCATGATGATTGCCGTGTTCAAGGCCGGCGCCGCGATGCTGCCGCTTGAAGTCAATCATCCGCCGGAACGCCTGCGGGAAATCCTCAGTCTGTCCCGTGCGCCGTTGCTGGTGGCCAGTGAAGAATGCAGTGCGCTGCTCGACCAATTGCTCAGCGGCCTCGACCAGGCGCCAAAGGTCCTGTTCGCCGAAGCCTGCTGGACTGGTGAAAACGATACGCCGCTGCCATTGGCGGGCGGCCCGGACAGCCTGGCCTACGTGCTGTTCACCTCAGGTTCGACCGGTACGCCCAAAGGCGTGATGATCGAGCAACGGGGCATGCTCAATAACATCTTCGGCAAGGTGCCGGCCTTGGGGCTGAACGCCGAAGACCGGATTCCACAGACCGCGTCGGTGGCCTTCGACATTTGCGTGTGGCAGTTCCTCGCCGCGCCAGTACTGGGCGCCACGGTGCACATCCTGCCGGACGACGTGGCGCACGACCCACAACGCCTGCTGCAAGTGATCGCCAGCGAACGCCTCAGCGTGCTGGAAATCGTCCCGAGCCTGATGCGCACACTGCTTGCGCTGTGCCCGTGCGACCTGCAACTGCCCGACCTGCGCTGGGTGCTGCCCACCGGTGAAGCGCTGCCGCCGACCGTGGCCCGAGACTGGTTTGCGCGCTTCCCCGACATCGCCTTGATGAACGCCTATGGTCCCGCCGAATGCGCCGACGACGTGGCCTTCCAGCCGATCTTCGAAGCACCGGACGCCAACGTCAGCCACATGCCCATCGGCCAGCCGACCGCCAATAACCGCCTGTATGTGCTGGACGAATCCTTGCGGCCGGTGCCCGTTGGCGTTGCCGGGGAAATCTGTGTCGGTGGCGTCGGCGTCGGTCGCGGCTACCTGCACGATCCGCAGCGCACCGCTGATGCGTTCATCGACCATCCTCAGCTTGAGGGGCGCGTATATCGCACCGGCGACCTGGGCCGCTGGCGCGTCGATGGCGTGATTGAATACCTCGGCCGCCGCGACCAGCAGGTGAAATTGCGTGGGCACCGGATCGAACTGACCGAAATCGAACACCGTCTGGCGCAGCACCCGAACGTGCGCGAAGCTGCCGTGCTGCTGCGCGAAAACAGCGTTGGCGAAGCCTGGCTGGTGGCGTACTGGTCGGCCCATGACGACACCTTGGGCAGCGACGGACTCAACGAACATCTGCGAGCGCAATTGCCGCCGTACATGGTGCCGGCCGCGTTCGTGTGCCTTGAACGCTTGCCGCTGAACAACAATGGCAAGGTCGATCGCAAGGCCCTGGCCGCTCAGGAACTGAACTGGCAGGCCGACACCCAGCAAAGCATCGCGCCGCGCAACGAACTGGAAACCGCCGTGGCGAAAGTCTGGGCCGACGTCCTGGGTCGCGACACCGTTGGCGTGGAAGACAACTTCTTCACCCTCGGCGGGCACTCGCTGCTGGCCACCCAGATCGTTGCGCGCCTGCGCAGCCATTTTAAACTCGACCTGCCGTTGCGGGTGCTGTTCGAACAACCGACGGTGGCGCTGCTGGCCGTGGCCATCGCCGCCCGCCAGGCCGACGCCGCCGCACCGCAAGCTGTCGCGATCAGCGCGCCGAAAGCCCAGGTGCGCCCGACGCTGCTGCCGCTGTCGTTCTCGCAACAGCGCCTGTGGTTCATCGAGCAACTGACGCCGGGCACGACGCTGTTCAACATCCCGTTCGCCCTGCACCTCAAAGGTGAACTCAACGTCGAAGCGCTGCATGCGAGTTTGAATGACTTGCTGGTGCGTCATGAAATCCTGCGTACCGGCATCCGCAGCACCGATGGCGTACCCAGCCAGCACATCAGCGAATCGCTGAACATTGCATTGCCGTTCGATGATTTGTCGGGCTTGGGCGCCACTGCTTGTGAAGGTGCGCAGTTCAATGCCCTGCAAGAAACCTTTGAGCAACCGTTCGACCTGACTTCACCACCGCTGCTGCGGGCGCGTCTGCTACGTGTGGCGCCGGGTGAACACGTGCTGGGGATCGCCCTGCATCACCTGGTCTCTGACGCGTGGTCGGCCACTATCGCCCTGCGCGAGCTGGCCTTGGGTTACGAAGCCCGCTGCAATGGCGCCCCCGCCCAACTGCCGGCGTTGCCGGTGCAATACGCTGACTTCGCGCTGTGGCAGCGCGAACACCTGCAAGGTGCCGAGCTCAAGCGCCAGCTCGATTACTGGACCACCACGCTGGATCGACGCAACAGCGAAGGCAACCCATTGCTGGCCCTGCCGACCGACCATCCACGGCCGTCGATGCAAACTTACCGTGCCGGAATCGTACAGCGTGAACTCAGTGCCGACCTCAGTGGCCGGGTGCAAGCCTTCGCCAGTCGCCAGGGCACCACGCCGTTCACCGTGTTGTTCGCCGGCTTCGCGGTGCTGATGCACCGTTTGAGTGGCGATGCCACGGTGCTGATCGGCACCCCGGTCACGCACCGCGAACAACCGGGCACCGAAGGCCTGCTCGGTATTTTGCTGAACAACCTGGCGATCCGCGCCGACTTTGAACCGCAAGCGGATTTCACCGCGCTGGTGGGTCAGGTGGCCAAGCGTTTGCGCGAAGGCTTGCAGCATCAAGACCTGCCCTTCGAGCAATTGGTCGACAGCCTGCAACTGCCACGCAGCCTCAGCCATGCGCCGCTGTATCAAGTGATGGTCGCGCAGCAATTGGCCATGGAGTCGCGCTTGCGCTTCCCGGGGCTGGAGTTCGAAGCCCTCGACACACCGCTCAAGCATTCCGAATGCGATCTGGATCTGCACGTGCTGTGCCCGGCCAATGCGCCGATTCAGCTGGAGTTGATGTTCGCCCTGGACCTGTTCGCCGCCGACAGCGCCCGTCAGACCCTCGCCCGCCTGGAGCACTTGCTTGAGCACATGCTCGCTGAGCCGCAACGCCCGGTGGCTGCCCTGCCACTGCTGATGGCCGCGGAATGGCAGCGCACGGTGGTCGAGTGGAACCGTACCGAGATGGAGGTGCCACAGCACCTGACCTTCGCCCAGCTGTTTGAACAGCAGGCCGAGCGCACACCGGAGCGCGACGCGCTGTGTTTCCAAGGTCGCAACCTGAGCTACGCCGAACTGAACCGTCGGGCCAACCAGGTGGCGCATTACCTGCGCAGTCGCGGCGTGGTCGCCAATCGTCCGGTGGCGCTGTGTGTCGAGCGTTCGCTGGAGTTGTTGATCGGATTGCTGGGCATTCTCAAAGCAGGTGGCGCCTATGTGCCGCTGGACCCGACCTATCCGGTGGATCGTCTGGCGTACATGCTTGAAGACGCGCAACCGGCGCTGTTTCTCGGCCAACAGGGTTTGCTGGAGCAATTGGGTGCCGAACTGCCGCGTCTGCGCCTGGACAGCGACGCTGCCCTGTTCACCGATCAGCCGCACAACAACCTCGCGCCGCTAGCCGGTCCTGATGATCTGGCGTACATCATGTACACCTCCGGTTCGACCGGTAAGCCCAAGGGCACCCTGGTCACCAACGGCTCGGTGGTCAATCTGGCGTGGGCGCGCATCCATGGCCTGTATCGGCGCTATACCGATCAGCCGATGCTCACCAGTTTCAACTATTCGTTTGCCTTCGACAGTTCAGTGGCCGAACTCATCCTGTTGCTCGATGGCCACAGCCTGTACCTGACCCCGGAAGAGGTGCGCTACGACCCCGAGGCCCTGGCGCAGTTTTTCCGCGACACCCGCCTGCAAGCCTTCGAGTGCACCCCGGCGCAGCTCAAGGCCTTGCTCGAAAGCGACGGCGTACGCCGTGGCGAAGTGTATCTGCCGCGCTTTGTGCTGTTTGGTGGTGACGCGGTGGATGCACAACTTTGGCAGCGTCTGCCATCGATTGTCGGCAGCCGCTTCTTCAACACCTACGGCCCGACCGAATGCACCGTTGATGCGACCGGTTGTGCGGTGGACGACTTCCCGGCACGCCCGATCATCGGGCGGCCGATCGCCAACGTGCGCACTTACGTGCTCGATGCTTTTCTCAACCCGATGCCGGTCGGCGTGCCGGGGGAACTGCACATCGGCGGTGCCGGCGTGACCCAGGGCTACCTCAACCGCGCCGAACAGACCGCGAAAGTATTCATCGACGATCCATTCTCGCCGCTGGCGAATGCGCGCATGTACAAGTCCGGCGACCTGGTGCGCTGGCTACCCGAGGGTCAGCTCGAGTACCTGGGGCGCATGGACCATCAGGTGAAAATCCGTGGTTTCCGCGTCGAGCTGGGCGAAATCGAAGCCTTGATCGGCGCCCAACCGGGCGTGCGTCAGGCGGTGGTGCTGGCCCGTGAAGACGTGCCCGGCGACAAGCGTCTGGTGGCTTACGTCACGTGCGACCAGCAGGCCGATATCAACGCCTGGCGCAAAACCATCGGCGCCGCCCTGCCCGACTACATGGTGCCGTCGGCGTTTGTGCTGCTCGATGAGTTGCCGCTGACCGACAACGGCAAACTCAATCGCAAGGCCCTGCCAGCACCGGACATTCAAGCCGCGCCAGACGCCCAGGACCCACCACGCACCGCCGCCGAACAGCAACTCGCCGCCCTGTGGTCCGAGCTGCTGAACGTGCCGCTGACGCAGATCGGGCGCGACAGCCACTTCTTCTATCTCGGGGGCCACTCACTGCTGGCGGCGGTGCTGTTTGCCCGTCTGCGCCAACAGTTCGCCACGGTTCCAGCGCTGCGGGCAGTGTTCGAACACCCGAGCCTTGACGCTTTGGCCGCGTTGCTGGGTGATCCGCTGCAAACCCCGGCGGCGACCTTCGTCGCGGCGGCACGCCCGGCGCGCTTGCCCTTGTCATTCGAACAACAACGCTTGTGGTTCCTCGAACAACTGAGCGCTGGCGGTGGCGAATACAACGTGGTCAGCGCCGTGCAGTTCGACGGCGAGCTGAACACCCAAGCCTTGCAGTGCGCCTTGAACAGCGTGGTTCAACGTCACGAAGTCCTGCGCAGCCGTATCGTGCGTGAGACCGAGGGCGAGTTGGCGCTGATCATCGAACCGCAGGTCAACCTCACCTTGCGCGTGACGGCACTGGTCGCGGCCACCGACGACAGCTGGCAACAATTGACCGACGAAGCGATCCACGCCGAAACCGGGCAGCGTTTCGACCTTGCCACCCAAGTGCCGATCCGCGCCACGCTGATTCAACGCCGCGGCCGCGCCCAAGCGTTGCTGTTGCTGACCGTGCATCACTGCGCCACCGACGATGCGTCCAGCCAGAACTTGCTGGATGAGCTGGCGCAGTTCTACACCGCCCACTGCCAGAACAGCGTCGCCACACTGCCGAACCTGGCGTTGCAATACCCGGATTACGCGTTGTGGCAGCGTGAATCAGGGCAACAGGCGCTGTTCCACCGTCAACTCGAGTACTGGCGCACACAACTGGAAGACGGCAATTACCTGTTGGACCTGCCCACCGAACAGGGGCGGCCAAACCAGCTCGACCCGGTTGCCGGCGCGGTACAACTGCAGTTGCCACCAGAACTGGTAGGACGCTTGCGGCAGTTCGCCCAGCAACGCGGCGCCACCCTGTACATGCTGATGCTCAGTGCGGCGCAGCTGTTGTTGGGGCGTTACGCCAACCAGCGCGACGTGCGGTTCGGCAGCCCGGTCGCCCAGCGTCCGCTGGCCGAACTGCAGCCGCTGATCGGTTGCTTCGTTAACACACTGGTGATGCGCGCCGATCTCGACCCAGCGCTGAGTTTCGAAGGCTTGCTGAGCCAGATGCGCAATAACGTGCTGGACGCCCAGCAGCATCAGGACGTGCCGTTCGATCAGGTCGTCGAACACCTGGCGCCGGAACGCAGCCTCGCTCAGACACCGTTGTTCCAGGTGTTGTTCGTGATGCAGAACGCCGATACATCGGCCAGTCACTGGCCGCAATTGCAGGTCCGCGAACGAGCGGTAACTGCTCAGGCGACCAAATTCGATCTGAACTGGGAAGTGCATGACGGCGAAGTGCTGTCGGTGTTGCTCGAATACCGTACCGCGCTGTTCAGCGAAACCACGGCTCGCCGTTGGTTGGTGCAATGGCAACAGTTGCTCGAAACCATGCTCGATGCTCCCCAGGCCCGCCTTGGCAACTGGTCACCGTTGACGGTGCCGGAGCGTCAACGCCAATTGGTCGAGTGGAACGCGACCGAACGCGACTACAGCGGCCCGACCAATCTGCACACGGCCCTGACCCAGCAAGCGGCCCTCAGCCCCAACGCCCCGGCGCTGGTGTTCGAAGGCCAGTGCCTGAGTTATGCCGAGCTCGATCAACGCGCGCAAACCGTCACCAAAGCCTTGCGCGCGGCCGGTATTGGCTGCGGCGCCATCGTGCCGGTGTGCATGGAGCGCTCCGTGGAAATGGTCGTGGCCTTGCTCGGTATCGTGCATGCCGGCGCGGCGTGGTTGCCGCTCGATCCAGAACTGCCGGCTGCACGGTTGGCGTTCCTGATCGCGGACGCTGATGCTCAGGTCACCTTGACCCAAGACCAGTGGCGGTCGCGTTTGCCGGTCGGGCACAACGCCTGGACGCTGGATGCGTTGCCAAAAGCAGAAAGCGGTGAACCGATCAGCGTCAGCCCGAGCGACCTGGCCTACGTGCTCTACACCTCCGGTTCCACCGGCCAACCCAAAGGCGTGATGAACGAACACGGCGCCTTGATGAACCGTCTGCACTGGATGCAGGACGCCTTCCCGATTGGCCCGAACGACCGTGTACTGCAAAAGACCCCGTACAGCTTCGACGTGTCGGTGTGGGAATTCTTCTGGCCGCTGATCACCGGCGCCACGCTGGTGGTCGCTCGCCCGGACGGCCATCGCGACCCGGCGTACCTCAGCCAATTGATCCAGCAAGCGCAGGTCACCACCCTGCACTTCGTGCCGTCGATGCTGCGTGCGTTTGTCGACGAGCCAAGCCTGGTCAACTGCCACAGCCTGCGTCAGGTATTTGCCAGCGGTGAAGCCCTGCCGGCGGATCTGGTGCGCCGCTTCATGAGCCAACACCCGGCG
>NZ_JBTEYL010000027.1:0-76106 GCF_054330215.1 Pseudomonas sp. Ma2-10
ACTGCCTGTCCAAGTGGACGTGGATCAGGTGTCCAAGTGAGCATGGAACGAGTGTCCAAATGATCGTGGGCTGAGTGTCCAAGTGTCGTGGAATCCGCAGCCAGCCACTGATCTTCCTTGCGTTCGTACGTCGACAACCCCTGAAAAAGGGGCGGTGCGACGTTAACGAACGTGGCTGAGTGTGGCTGTAGGACGAGTCTTCAATGACTCTAAGAGTTGTCTCTGATTATCAGGATGGCAACGCGGTGTTCTTGCGACTCGCCGCCGCCGTTACCGCATAACCAATCAATGCCGCCAATATCGAACCGGTCAAAACCCCCATCCGGTCCATCCCGGCGTATTCACTGACACCCGGCTCAAACGCCAGGGAGCCGACAAACAGACTCATGGTGAAACCGATCCCGCAGAGGATTGCCACGCCCAACACCTGGCCCCAATTGGCGCCTTGGGGCAGGGCGGCGATGCCAATTTTCACGGCCAGCCAGGTCAGGCTGAAGACGCCGAGGGTCTTGCCCAGCAGCAGGCCGGCCGCGATGCCCATCGGTACGTGGTGGGTGAAGCTTTCGACGGTCAGGCCGCTCAGGGACAGGCCGGCGTTGGCGAAGGCGAACAGCGGCAGGATGCCGTAGGCCACCCACGGATGCAGGGCGTGTTCCAGGCTAAGCAACGGCGAAGGTTCGGCGTTTTTCGTGCGCAGCGGAATGCAGAAGGCCAGGGTCACGCCGGCCAGTGTCGCGTGGACACCGCTCTTGAGCACACAGACCCAGAGGATCAAACCGATGATCATGTACGGCCCGAGCTTGACCACCCCGAGTCGGTTCATCGCGATCAGTGCCACGATGCACGTCGCCGCCAGAGCCAGCGAAAGGGTCGAGAGCGTGCCCGAGTAGAAGATCGCAATGACGATGATTGCGCCGAGGTCGTCAATAATCGCCAAAGTCATCAGGAAAAGCTTCAGCGACACCGGTACCCGCTTACCCAACAGGGCCAGTACGCCGAGGGCGAAGGCGATGTCGGTAGCCATCGGGATGGCCCAGCCACCCAGGGCTGCCGGGTCATCACGGTTCAGAAACCAGTAGATCAGCGCCGGCACCACCATGCCGCCAATTGCCGCCGCGCCGGGCAGGACGATTTGCGACGGTTTCGACAGTTGACCGTCAAGAACTTCGCGCTTCACTTCTAGCCCGATCAACAGGAAGAACAGGGCCATCAGGCCGTCGTTGATCCACAGCAGCGCCGGTTTGGCGATTTGCAGCGCGCCGACCTGCGCCACTACCGGAGTGTCCAGAAAGCTGCTGTAAAGCCACGACAGCGGAGAGTTATTGATGATCAATGCCAGGGCAGCAGCGGCGATCAGTAACAGTCCGCTGGCCGCTTCCAGCTGGAAGAAACGCGTGAAAGTGCTGCGCAGAGGCAAGGTCGCTCTCCATCGATGAATTCAAAAGGTGGTACACCCTAACCCGTACCGTTAGTTGTTAAAACAAGAGTTATATTCTTTTTTGTTATATGCCGTTATGGCGTGAACAACCGGCAGGAACCTGAGCCTAGCAGTTGTCGGGCGTATTGAATCTGAGCTGTACCTGTGCGTGATGTAGGTTTTTTCCTAAGCTTGTTAGCTGAGCCTTGCAACAAGGCCGACTCAACGAGAAAACCAAAATGAGCGACAACCGACAGTGGGCCCGCGAAGCCATCCGGATCATCGAAGCCGACTTCCAGCGCAGCGCCGACACCCACCTGATTCCCTTGCCGCTGCCGGGCTTTGCGGGCATCGAGTTGTATTTCAAGGATGAGTCCAGCCATCCCACCGGCAGCCTCAAGCACCGCTTGGCGCGCTCGCTGTTTCTGTATGCGTTGTGTAACGGTTGGCTCAAACCCGGTGCGCCGGTGATTGAAGCGTCCAGCGGTTCGACGGCGATTTCTGAGGCGTACTTCGCCGGTTTGCTGGGCTTGCCGTTCATTGCGGTGATGCCGGCGACCACCTCCAAAGAGAAGATCGCGCAAATCGCTTTCTACGGCGGCAAGAGTCACTTGGTCGACGATCCGACCCAGATCTACGCCGAATCCGAGCGGCTGGCTCGCGAACACGATGGGCATTTCATCGACCAGTTCACCTATGCCGAGCGCGCTACCGACTGGCGGGCGAACAACAACATCGCCGAATCGATCTTCCAGCAAATGCGCTTCGAGTTGCACCCCGAGCCGAGTTGGCTGATCTCCAGCCCCGGCACTGGCGGTACCACCGCGACGCTGGGCCGTTACGTGCGTTATCGCCAGCACTGCACCCGCGTGCTCTGCGCCGATGCTGAGCGCTCGGTGTTCTTCGACTACTACCAGACGGGCGACGCCAGTCTGCGCCTGGATTGCGGTTCGCGGATTGAAGGCATTGGCCGGCCTCGGGTAGAAGCATCGTTCCTGCCAAAAGTGATCGATGCGATGGTCAAAGTGCCGGACGCGTTGTCTCTGGCGGCCATGCATTACCTGGCGCAGCGCTTGGGACGTCGGGTTGGCGGGTCGAGCGGGACCAACCTGATCGGGGCCTTGATGGCGGCCCAGCGGATGGCGGCGGCGGGGGAGTCGGGGTCCATCGTGGCGATTCTGTGTGATGGCGGCGAGCGTTATGCCACCACTTATTACGACCAGACTTGGCTCAAGGCCCAGGGGTATGAGTTGAGCGGTTTGATGGATGCGGTAGCGGGGAGTGTCGAGCGCGGCGAGCCGCTTCCTGCCAGCGTATTGCGCGCCAATATCTGATCGGACGATCGTTCCTACATGGCGTAGGAACGATCGTCTCAGTGTCAGGCTTCGAGGCCGAGGATGTCGCGGGCGACCGCTTCTGCAATCCGAATCCCGTCAACACCCGCCGACAGAATCCCGCCTGCATAACCCGCGCCTTCACCTGCCGGGAACAAGCCTTTGACGTTCAGGCTCTGCATTGACTCGTTACGGGTAATCCGCAGCGGCGACGACGTACGCGTCTCGATCCCGGTCAACACCGCATCGTGCAGCGAATAACCGCGAATTTGCTTCTCGAACGCGGGTAAAGCTTCGCGGATGGCTTCGATGGCGAACGCGGGCAAGGCCAGCGCCAAATCACCCAAGGCAACCCCAGGTTTGTAGGAAGGTTCTACGCTGCCCAACTCGGTGGACGGCTTGCCGGCAATGAAGTCGCCGACCAGTTGCGCTGGCGCTTCGTAGTTGCTGCCGCCCAGCACAAAGGCGAGGGATTCCAGGCGCTCCTGCAGCTCGATACCCGCCAGCGGGCCGCCCGGGTAATCGACTTCCGGTGTGATCCCGACGACGATCCCGGAGTTGGCGTTGCGCTCGTTACGCGAGTACTGGCTCATGCCGTTGGTGACCACGCGGCCCGGCTCGGACGTTGCCGCCACCACGGTGCCGCCCGGGCACATGCAGAAGCTGTAGACCGAACGTCCGTTGCTGGCGTGGTGCACCAGTTTGTAGTCGGCAGCCCCGAGTTTCGGGTGACCGGCGTACTTGCCCAAACGCGCGCGGTCGATCAGCGATTGCGGGTGTTCGATGCGGAAACCCACCGAGAACGGTTTGGCTTCCATGAACACGCCACGGCCATGGAGCATGCGGAAGGTGTCCCGGGCGCTGTGACCGAGGGCCAGAACCACATGTTTCGAATGGATCTGCTCGCCGCCATTGAGCTCGACGCCGACCAGTTGCCCGTCCTCGATCAACACGTCGGTAACGCGCTGCTGGAAGCGCACTTCGCCACCCAGCGCACGAATCTGCTCACGCATGTTCTCCACAACACCGGTCAGACGAAACGTCCCGATGTGCGGTTTGCTGACGTAGAGAATTTCTTCCGGTGCACCCGCTTTGACGAACTCGTGCAGGACTTTGCGTCCGATGAATTTCGGGTCCTTGATCTGGCTGTAAAGCTTGCCGTCAGAGAACGTCCCCGCGCCACCTTCACCAAATTGCACGTTGGATTCCGGGTTAAGCACACTTTTACGCCACAGACCCCAAGTGTCCTTGGTGCGCTGACGCACTTCGGTGCCGCGCTCGAGGATGATCGGCTTGAAGCCCATTTGCGCGAGCAGCAGCCCGGCGAAAATCCCGCACGGACCGAAGCCCACGACGACAGGACGTTGCTCAAGATCAGCCGGCGCCTGGCCGACCGCTTTGTAGCTGACGTCCGGCGCCACGTTGACGTTACGGTCATCGGCGAACGTATGCAGCACCGCCGCCTCATCGCGAACGTTGAGGTCGATGGTGTAGATGAAGCACAGTTCGGAGGACTTTTTGCGCGCATCGTAGCTGCGCTTGAACAAGGTGAAATCGAGCAGGTCATCACTGATGATGCCCAGGCGCTGCACGATGGCGGGGCGCAGGTCTTCTTCGGGATGGTCGATCGGCAGCTTGAGTTCGGTGATTCGTAACATGACAGGATCCGGTTCGCGGGGCGCACAACTGCGCCAAGGCGTTTGAAGCCCGCGATTATAAGCCTCAAAGAATGATTCCAGTGAGGCTAAAACGATCAGTCGTTACGCGATCCGCCGAAATACCCGCAGCCACGCTGAACCTGGCCGTCGACGCGCAGTTCGGCGCTCATGTGCTGGACGCTGCCGGTGCTGCTGTCGACGCAACGTTGCGGTGCAACCCACAGTTCGATGTGCTGGTTATTAACTTCGGTGCTGAGATTGAAGCGGCCATCGCCCAGTTGCTCTTCAACGTAGGGCACGGCCAATGGCGGCTGACCGGCACGCTCGATGACCATGCCTTTGCCGCTGACTTTCACGTTCCACTCAGGCCCATGGCCGGCGGCGCGCAGGATAAGCAATTTGAAATTCGGATCGTTGCACGCGGTGCCCGAGCGCTCGACGCGGTACAACTGCGCAAGATCGAGCCGGCTGTCGGCACCACTGGTAACAATCCGGCCGCGCACGTCGGCAAACAGCTTGCCCTGGGCATCGGCCAGGGTCGCGGCCTCTTGCAGGACACTGGTGCCGCCGGTGTCGTTGACCACATAACTGCGCTGTTCATTGCACGGCTGGAACAACAACTTGCCGTCGGCCGCCGTCAACTGGCCTTGCATACGGGTCTGGCCCACGTGGGAAGCACTTTCACGCGGGCCGTCGAGCAATTGGCAAGCGGCGAACAACGGAAGCAGGGCAATAAGGACTAAGGAACGGGCAACACGCATCTTTGAGTCTCCAGACAAGTGCCGCCACGTTACTCAGCCTGACCGTTCATCACAAGGCTTTAGCCGGCGTGGGCAAATATCCTGAGGTGCAGATTGAGATCGACTTGAGCAACAGTTGGCGTGATTTGTCCCGCGACGGGTTTGCTCTCGCGGTTCGCTCCGAGGTGGGCAATGACGAGCGCCTGGCACGAAATGACCTGCGCCGGCATTACGCGGTTGCCGTCCTGCTTGCTGCAAGCGGTATTGGCTGACGGCCGTTTGCGCTGGCTCCTGCGTGACCATCAGACGCGCAGACACCCGCATCGGGGCGGTTTACCGAAGCGCCCACAGGTGTTGGTGGACTAGTTGATCGGCTGGTTCAAGCGCAGGATCAACTCCAGCGCTGACACATGAATGTCGTTGAACGAAAAAACGGCCCGAAGGCCGTTTTTCGTTTACCGCAAAGACTCAACCACCCAAGTACGCTTCACGCACTTTCGGATCAGTCAGCAGCGCTTCACCCGTGCCTGTCATCACCACCCGGCCGTTCTCCAGAACGTACGCACGGTCAGCAATTTTCAGCGCCTGGTTGGCGTTTTGCTCGACCAAAAACACCGTCACACCATCCTTGCGCAGCTGTTCGATGATGTCGAAGATCTGCTGGATGATGATCGGTGCCAGGCCCAACGAAGGTTCGTCGAGCAGCAACAGCTTGGGTTTGCTCATCAGCGCACGGCCGATGGCGAGCATTTGCTGTTCGCCACCGGACATGGTGCCGCCGCGTTGGGCAAAGCGCTCTTTCAGGCGTGGGAAAAGTTCGAGAACCTTGTCCATCTGTTCCTGATAATCACCCTTGTCGGTGAAGAACCCGCCCATGGCGAGGTTTTCTTCCACGGTCAGTCGGGCAAACACCCGACGCCCTTCTGGCACCACCGCGATGCTCTTGCGCATGATCTGCGCCGAGGTTTGCCCCACCAACTCTTCACCCATGTAGCGGATGCTGCCGCTGTGGGCCTGCGGCGAACCGCAGAGCGTCATCAGCAGGGTCGATTTGCCCGCGCCGTTGGCGCCGATCAGCGTGACGATTTCACCCTGACGGATTTCCACGTTGACACTGTGCAGGGCCTGGATCTTGCCGTAGAAGGTGGAAACGTTTTCGAATTGCAGCATTTACGCTTCCCCCAGGTAGGCTTTGATCACTTCAGGATTATCGCGGATCTGTTCCGGCGTGCCGTCGGCCAGAGGTGTGCCCTGGTTAATCACGACGATGTGGTCGGAAATGCTCATGACCAGTTTCATGTCGTGTTCGATCAGCAGCACGGTGACATTGTGCTCTTCGCGTAACATGCTGATCAGCGCCTTCAGGTCCTCGGTTTCCTTCGGGTTCAGGCCGGCAGCCGGTTCGTCGAGCATGAGGATCCGTGGACGGGTCATCATGCAGCGAGCGATTTCCAGACGACGTTGCTGGCCGTACGCCAGAGTGCCGGCCGGACGGTTGGCGAACTGCGTGAGGTTGACCTTCTCCAGCCAATACTCGGCGAACTCCATGGCCTCGCGTTCGCTCTTGCGGAACGACGGGGTCTTGAACAGGCCGGACAGGAAATTGGTGTTCAAGTGACGGTGCTGTGCGATCAAGAGGTTCTCGACCGCCGTCATGTCCTTGAACAGCCGCACGTTCTGGAAGGTCCGCACCACGCCTTTGAGGGCAATCTTGTGACCGGGCAGGCCTTGGATCGCCTCGCCGTCCAACAGGATGCTGCCGCCGCTCGGCTTGTAGAAACCGGTCAGGCAGTTGAACACAGTGGTCTTGCCAGCGCCGTTAGGGCCGATCAGCGCAACCACCTGTTTTTCTTTCACGGTCAGGGCCACGCCGTTGACCGCCAGCAAGCCGCCGAAACGCATGCTCAGATTTTCGACTTTAAGGATCTCGCGACTCATTTGCGCAGCTCCATGTGAGGACGTTGCATGGGCAGCAGGCCTTGAGGACGCCAGATCATCATCAGCACCATCAAGGCGCCGAACATCAACATGCGGTACTCACTGAACTCACGCATCATTTCAGGCAGCAGGATCATCACCACGGCAGCGAGGATCACACCCAACTGCGAGCCCATGCCACCCAATACGACGATGGCGAGAATGATCGCCGACTCGATGAAGGTGAAGGACTCGGGGGTCACCAGACCCTGACGGGCGGCAAAGAAGCTGCCTGCAAAACCGGCGAAGCTGGCGCCCAGGGTGAAGGCGGACAACTTGATCACTGTAGGATTCAGGCCCAGTGCACGGCAGGCAATTTCGTCTTCACGCAACGCTTCCCAGGCACGGCCGATGGGCATGCGCAGCAGGCGGTTGATGACGAACAGCGCAGCCAGCGCCAGCAACAGCGCGACCAGGTAGAGGAAAATCACCTTGTTGATCGAGCTGTATTCCAGTCCGAAGTACTCGTGGAACGTCTGCATGCCTTCAGCGGCTTTACGTTCGAAGGTCAGGCCAAAGAACGTCGGTTTCTCGATGTTACTGATGCCGTTCGGACCACCTGTGAGGCCGGTCAGGTTACGCAGGAACAGACGGATGATTTCACCGAAGCCCAGCGTCACGATCGCCAGGTAATCACCGCGCAGACGCAAGACCGGGAAGCCGAGCAGGAAGCCGAACGTGGCCGCCATCAGACCGGCAATCGGCAGGCAGATCCAGAAGCTCAGACCGTAGTAGTGCGACAGCAGCGCATAACTGTAGGCACCGACGGCGTAAAAGCCGACGTAACCGAGGTCGAGCAGACCGGCCAGGCCGACCACGATGTTCAGGCCGAGGCCGAGCATCACGTAGATCAGCACCAAGGTGGCAATGTCCACCGACCCACGGGAGCCGAAGAACGGCCAGACCAGAGCACAGGCGATCAGCGCGATGATGATCCAGCGCTGGGTGGTGGGCAGGGTCAGGAATTTACTGGCCTTGGGCGGAATCAATGGCATGTTTGGCGAGGAGCGCCAGACCGAGCTGATTTGCTGGTCGAACAGCACCCGCAGGAACATCAGCACCGAGCACACGGCGATGGTGATCAGCGTTGCAGTGCTGGTGCCATGGACTTCGAGGTTGATGCCGACAATGGTCAGTTTCAGGCCGAGTACCGGGTAGGCAACGGCCCACACCAGCAAGGCGCTGAACAACGCCTGTTTAAGATTCCTAGTCATACTTTTTCAACCTCCGGACGGCCCAACAGGCCGGTTGGCCGGAACAACAACACCAGAACCAATAAGCCGAACGCCACGACGTCCTTGTACTGGTCGCCGAAGATATCGGCACCAAAGGCTTCCGCCACCCCAAGCACGATCCCGCCGAGCATGGCTCCGGGGATGCTGCCGATACCACCCAGTACCGCTGCGGTGAAGGCTTTGAGGCCAACCAGGAAACCGGCGTTCGGGTTGATCACGCCGTATTGCATGCTCAGCAACACAGCCGCGATGGCTGCCAGTGCGGCACCGATGACAAAGGTCAGGGCGATAATGTTGTTGGTGTTGATACCCAAGAGGTTGGCCATCTTGATGTCTTCGGCACAGGCGCGGCAGGCGCGGCCCAGACGAGAGCGGGAGATGAACAGCGTCAGGCCGAGCATGGCGAGTAACGTCACCACGAACACCACGATTTGCATGTAGGAAATCAGCACTTCATGTGCGCCACCTGGCCCGAAAACAATGTTGCCGGGAATCAGGTTGGGGATGGATTTGTCCTTGGAGTCTTGCGCCAGCAGAACCGTGTTCTGCAGGAAGATCGACATGCCGATGGCGGAAATCAGGGGGATCAGACGGTTGCTGCCGCGCAAGGGGCGGTAGGCGATCCGTTCGATGCTGTAACCGTAGGCGCTGGTCACGACGATAGTCGCGAGAAAAGCGGCGGTCATCAACAGCGGAACACTGTCGAGTCCCATCATGGACAGGCCCGCAATGGCGATGAACGCCACGTAGGAACCAATCATGTACACCTCGCCGTGGGCGAAGTTGATCATTCCAATGATGCCGTAAACCATCGTATATCCGATGGCGATCAGGGCATACGTGCTGCCAATGGTCAGACCATTAACCAGCTGTTGGAAAAAGTGATAGATGTCAGGCATTACAGCGCTCCTAAAAACCTGATACGCATTTCACTGGTGGAGTCATTTTCCCGCTCGAGCCCCGTGGATCTGCATCCACTTCGAACGCGAGGTTTGCCAGCGAACCGCTGATGACGGTTTTGAGATTTTCAGGTGGGGAGACTGGCGGATCACGCCAGCGCGGCCCAATACGTTCGTAAAATAAAGCCCACGGCACGCCGTGGGCTTTATTGGCAGTCAGTCAGGCAACGCCTTACTGAGGCTTGGCTTCAGTTTTAGGTTTGCCGAAGTGCCACTCGTAAACCACAAATTTGAAGTCTTTCAGGTCGCCCTTGTCATCGAAGCTCAGGTCGCCGGTCGGAGTTTTGAAGGTGCCTGCGTGGATGGCAGCGGCCACCTTGGCAGTGTCTTCGGACTTGGCAGCCTTGATACCTTCGGCGATCACTTCCACAGCCGAGTAGGACGGGAACACGAACGGACCGCTCGGGTCTTCTTTCTTCGCTTTGAACGCATCAGCCAGGGCGATGTTGGCCGGATCCTGGTCGAAGGATTTCGGCAGGGTCACCAGCAGACCTTCGGAAGCGTCTTTGGCGATCTGCGAAATGGAGTCGTTACCCACGCCTTCCGGCCCCATGAACTTGGCTTTCAGGCCTTTTTCCTCGGATTGACGCAGGATCAGACCCAGCTCTGGGTGGTAGCCGCCGTAGTAGACGAAGTCGACGTTGGCTTGCTTGAGCTTGGAGATCATCGAAGAGAAGTCTTTGTCGCCGGCGTTGATGCCTTCGAACACGGCAACCTTGACGTTTTTGCTTTCCAGGGTTTTTTTCACGGCGGTGGCGATGCCTTCACCGTATTGCTGTTTGTCGTGCAGAACAGCAACGACTTTCGGTTTTACGAAGTCGGCAATGTAGTTACCGGCGGCAGGGCCCTGGGCGCTGTCCAGACCGATGGTGCGGAACACCATTTTGTAACCACGGGAAGTGATTTCCGGGCTGGTGGCAGCCGGGGTGATCATGATCACGCCTTCGTCTTCGTAAATGTCCGAAGCCGGTTGAGTGGAGCTGGAGCACAGGTGGCCGACCACGAACTTGACGCCGTCGTTGACGACTTTGTTGGCGACCGCTACCGCTTGTTTTGGATCACAGGCGTCATCGTATTCAACGGCTTCGAGTTTCTTGCCGTCTACGCCGCCTTTGGCGTTGATCTGTTCGATGGCCATTTTAGCGCCACTGAACTGCATGTCGCCGTATTGGGCTACAGGGCCGGTTTTAGGGCCGGCGATGCCGATCTTGATGGTGTCAGCTGCGAACGAATGGCTGGCAACCCCGGCCAGAACCATAGCGGCAAACAGTTTGGAAATCTGCTTAGTAGCCTTAGTCATAGTGCTCCACTCTTACTGTTGTAGTTTTTATAGTCCTGGCGCCGTAGCAGCAGAACCGGGTCAGATATCTTCGATATCCTCCGGAAAATGCCCCCGGCAACTGTACCGGTACAGTGTAGAGCGCCAGTTGTTAGCCTGGGAAGCTGGCGCAAGGGGGCAAAACCTGAGGATGTCGCTTTATTGAAAGAAAAAGACAGAATGGCGGCGGGGGTAATAGCTGAAGTATCAGCAATCCTTGGCTTTCCTGCTGTTTTCAATCGGTAACTCAATTGCATCCGGGTTTTTCTGCCAGACCACCAACGTTATGATTACGTCGATTTCTTTTCCGGACAGGGCCCATGACTCAAGAACCTAGCACCCTCTATGCCAAGCTGCTTGGTGAAACCGCATCTATTACCTGGAAGGAGCTTGAGCCGTTCTTCGCCAAGGGTGCCCTATTGTGGGTCGACCCCGGCCTGGATTTGATTGCTGCAGCGCAGGCAGTCGCGACCGATGAAGGCGAGAAGGTGGCTGCCTGGCTGGCCGCCGACAAGGTCGCCAAGCTGTCTGAAACGCGGGCGCTGGATCTTTTTGAACGTGATCCGGAGCTGTGGGCAGTGGTCGTTTCGCCGTGGATTCTGATCCAGGAAAGGGCGACGAGCTGACAGCGCGCACTTTATTGGTGCGCGTTGTTGTCGGGCAAAAGTGGGTAGCCGAGTAGCGTGATGGCATGTTGCCGTAGAGAAAGGCCACAGAAGGGTCTTGACGAGGGTGACGTGCGCGTAACGGGAACAGTTTAATGAGCAGCCCGATGGCTGCTTAATTGTTTCTGAATGTGATCGTCCCGCGCTCTGCGTGGGGACGATCACATCCGGCCTTAGAAGCTTTTGCCGGTATGGTTGTTCAGCGAAATAACCTTGGTCTTGCCAATCCGGTGACGATAAATCTCGCGCAAGTACTTGATCGCCTTCTTCACGCAATCCCGGGACAGACGAATGTCATTGATTGAGATGAACTTGTCTTTGTCGTTGATCAGTTCGCGGTACTTCTTCTCGTACATCGGCTTGATCGCGTACCAGTTGGTGTCGAGGATCTTCGCCGGGTTTTCGAACTCATTCAGCAACTCGTCGATACGGTCTTCGTCGAATTCTTCATTAATGATGAAGTCCAGGATCGAGTTATCCAGAGTCTCGTCAAAGCGGTACGGGTTTTTGGCAAAGCAACGCTTGATGAAGGCCACGATCAGCGTCAGGAAATCGTCCGACAGGCACGGGCTCTTGGCGATCAAGGTGGTCAGCGACAGGTTGGCCGAGGCGCCGATGACCAGCGCATAACGCTTGAGCGTGGTGTTCGGGAACAGACTGTTGAGGTGGGTCTTCAACCGGTTCAGGTCCATGTAGGACAGCTTGTAGTCCTTCGGCAACGAAACAATCGAGACCACCGACGAGCAGTTTTTGAAGAAGTGCAGGTCGTGCAAAGCGGCCGCGTCGTAACCGGAATTCTTGTACTGCTCCAGTGAAGCGCGATAGCGCTTGGATTCGATCGGTAACAGGCTGATGCCTTCGATTGCCTGGGTCACTTTGTTGAAGTGCGGCAAGTCGATGGAGCGAAAGAACAGGTCGTCGATGTTCAGGCGCTGCGGTTCTTTCTCGAACACCTTGAATTTGTCGTTGCTTGGCGGCGGGGTTTCCGGCACCACGGACTCGGCGTAGGCAATTGCTACGGGGCCGGCCAGGCTCATGAACAGGTCGTTGGCGTCGAGGCGAATGGTTTCGCCAATGTCGATGCCTGCGCGGCGGAAATAGTTCTGGTCGTAGTCGGTGGTCACCGCCTGCGCCGTCAGAATGTTGAAGATTTGCTGTGAGATGTACTGGTTAGCATGTTTTTCCATCGCGTTGACGTCGATGTTCTGGATGTTGCCGTCATCGCTTTCTTCGGCGTAACGCATGATGTCGTTGGAGATCAGCATCATGGCGTTCCATGGGCGGATACGACCCATGACACTGGCTTCGCTGCTGTCTTCGTTGGCGAAGTTGTAGGAGAAGTCCCACTCTTCCGACAGGTATTTACACAGCAGACGACCGGCGTTGATGTGCAGCGCCTCGGACATTTCGCTGCGGTGATCGGAAATGTTCGGCAGTACGCAAATGCCGCTGGTGAAGATCGGCTCGAAGACGAAGGAATGACCGCTCTTGCCGTCGTGCTCGTCCATCGGCTTGGTGTCGAACGTCTTGTTCATGTACGAGTGCTGCTGGGCCAGGCCGAATTCCGAGGCCATGCCCGAACCGGTACCGCCACCGGCGCTGAAAATCGAGAAGTACAGGCGCGACTGGTTGGCCTTGATCCCGCAACTATCGATCAGGTACGAATGAATCATCTTCCAGTCAGGGCTGGAGAAACGCTGGGTGTCCTTGTTCAGGATGATCTTGGCCAGGTACTGACCGAGGATCGGCGCGTTACCGGCGCCACCGGCGTGGACTTCCGACAAGTCCATGATTTTCATTTTGCTGTAGTCGCGCAGAAAACCGCTTTTTTCGCCCTTGCGCGAGAAACGGATGCGGCCGGCGATGTCTTTGTCCAGGTCGCCGAGCATGACCAACGGTTCTACCAGGAACACCGGTTTAGTGGCCTTGTTCGGCCCCAGGCGCAGGTTATTGCGAATCCACTGTGCCGGGCTGTAGCCCTTTTCCGCGAAGCGCTTGTCCGGCGACAGGCGATCTTCGTTATTGAATTCGTTGAGGTAGAACTTGCGGGCGTTGTACACCAGCTCCGCGACGTCCAGCGCGATGTTCGAACCGCAGCGGCCCAGGCCGATCAGGCATACCGACGGGAATTCCTGATCGCTGTGATGTTCACTGTCGCCTTCCAGGTGCGTTGGGCGCGGGAACACCATGTCGCGCAGGCCATCGAGGTTATCGAGGATGCGGTCGGTATTGGTTTCGGTGAAGTACAGGTATTGCTGAGTTGCCAGCGGGCGCGATGGCGTCAATGGCTTCGACGGTGCGGGGCTGTTTGCCGCGGGGCTCAACGTCAGATCGGATGTCGCAGTGGCCGGATTATTTTTAGAAGTCATTGTGCGCCATGTACCTGGGCTGGTTGGTGGCGCGACACGATGTTGTCGAACCATCACGGATGGGATCTCGCGTCGTTTTTCAGCGCGTATTTGGCCCAAGCGTCAGGGCCTTGGCCTGAGCATCACTCGGGGGAATCCTTTCCTAAGTCATGGTGAATCGGCCAATATTCGCCAATCTTTAATCAAAGGGAGGCCAAATGATGGCATCGTTACCTTCGCTTGGGTTTGCCGGGGTCGGCCTGATGGGCTTGCCGATGTGCCAGCGCCTGTTGGCCGCCGGTTATCCGCTGACGGTGTGGAACCGCAATCCAGCCAAGTGCTCACCACTGGTCGAGGCCGGTGCACGACAAGTCGCCACGCCCGCTGAGTTGTGTCAGTACGCCGACGTCGTGATGTTGTGTCTGGCGGACACGTCGGTGGTTCGTGAGGTGGTTTTTGGCGCGGTAGGGATTGCGCAAGGTGCGAAAAGGGGTCAACTGCTGGTGGATTTTTCCAGCCTGGAACCTACCGCAACACGGGAAATGGCGACGGCGCTGGTCAGGCAAACCGGCATGGACTGGCTGGATGCACCGGTGTCCGGCGGAGTGGTCGGCGCCGAGACTGGCAGCCTGGCGATCATGGTGGGTGGTGAAGCGCAGAACCTCGAACAAGTCCGACCTGTTCTGTTGAGCCTTGGCCAGCGTGTGACTCACATGGGCGCAATCGGTGCCGGGCAGGTGACCAAGGCTTGCAATCAGATGATCGTCGCCTGCAACACGCTGGTGATCGCTGAAGTCGTGGCGTTGGCCGAGCGTTCCGGGGTCGATGCCCGTCTGATCGCCGAGGCGCTGGCCGGCGGATTCGCCGATTCAAAGCCATTGCAGCTGCTGGGTCCCCAAATGGCCGAAAGCCGTTTCAAACCGGTGAAATGGCATGTGCGCACGCTGCTCAAGGACCTCGACACTGCGGTGAAGTTTTCCCGTGAGCAAGGCTCGGCCACGCCGATCAGTGGACTGGCCGCCCAACTGATGCGACTGCATGGGAGCCAGGGATTCCTGGAAAAAGATCCGTCGACGCTCGTGCAGTTGTACCGCGAGCCAGACTCAAAGGGCTGACAGTGTGTGGGTGCTTGCGCTGGTTGATTTCGCTCAGTACGGGACGCAATTCCGCCAGCGGTACCGGACGACTGAGCAGGTAGCCCTGCACGAAGTCGCAGCCGTTACGCTCCAGAAACTCGTATTGCTCAAGGGTTTCGACGCCTTCGGTGACCACCTGCAAATGCAGCGTGTGGGCCATGACGATGATTGCTTGAACGATTTCCATGTCCTGGGTGGCCTTGGGAATGTCCAGGATGAACGAGCGGTCGATCTTCAGTGTGTTGAGTGGCAGCCGTTTGAGATAGGCCAGTGATGAGTAACCGGTGCCGAAGTCATCAATCGACAGCGACACGCCGAGGGCACGAATCTGGCGCAGCAACACCAGCGTATCGGCGATGTTGCCCATCAGTGCATTCTCGGTTACTTCCAGTTCCAGCCGCTGCGGCGCCACTCCGGCGACCCGCAGCGCGTGTTCGATTTCATCGGCCAACTCTTCGCGCGCCAGGTTCAGGGGCGAGCAGTTCACGGCGATGTGGAGTGCTTCGCAACCCTGGCGCGACAACTCGCCCAGATCCTCACAGGCTTTGCGCAGAACCCAGTTGTCCAGTTCGGCGATCAGGCCGTTGGCCTCGGCGATGGCAATGAACCTGTCCGGTGCCAGCAGTCCGTGAACCGGATGTTGCCAGCGGACCAGCGCTTCAAGTTTGCTGACCTGAGCGGTTTTCAGGTCGTAGATCGGTTGGTAATAGAGCATCAATCCGGTGTTTTCGCGCAGGGCGTGGCGCAGTTCTTCCTCCAGTTGCAGCTCCAGCGTCGCGCGGGTTTTCAGGTCTTCGCTGAAGAAATTCAGGCCATTGCGCCCGGTGTCCTTGGACTGATACAGCGCCAGGTCAGCGTTTTTCAGCAATTCTTCACAGGTCTTGCCATCGTCCGGAAACACGCTGATGCCGATGCTGGTGGTCATGACCATGCGCCGCCCTGACAGCTCGATGGGCTCCTTCATTTTCGCCATGATGCGCTGGGCCATGTGCCGCGCTTCATCACGATCATGCAGGCCGATGAGGATGCAAAATTCGTCGCCTCCGAAGCGCGCAACCACATCTTCGTGGCTGCGCACCGAACACTTTATGTGGTTGGCCAGGACTTTGAGCAGTTCGTCGCCGGCATCATGGCCGAGGCTGTCGTTGATCCGCTTGAAATGGTCGATGTCCAGGAACAGCACCGCCAGCATGCCTCCTTCGTTGGTTTTCTCCATGAGCTTCTCGGCGAAGATCTGGTTGAAGCCACGGCGGTTGATCAGGTTGGTCAGGGGGTCATAGTGCGCCACCTGTTGTAACGACATCCTCGCTTGGTCCAGTTGACTGAGCAGCGCGTTGACCCGTTGCAGGTCGCGCTCCTTGTTTTGCAGCTTCTTGTCTGCCAGCGCCGCGCTGAGGCTGCTGCCGATGATCAGCAGCGTCATGACCGCCACCGTCAGACCCAGTTGTAGATGATTATTTTCACTGGGCAGCGGCTGGACGCTGTCGACGGGCAGCACCAGGTTGAAGGCGGCCATGCCGGTGACGTGCATGCTGATGATGCCTGCCCCGAGCACCAGGCTGGCGCTGTATTTGAGCAGTTGATGGAACAGACCGGTGCCGTCGCGCAGATGACTGGATATCAGCAGGGCTGCAAGGCAGGCACCGATGGCGATCACAATGGAGAGGGCGAATAGCGTGGGCTGGTAATAGGCCATCGCACTCGACCGCATGGCGGTCATGCCCACGTAATGCATGGTAGCGATGCCCAGGCCAATGCAGATTGAAGCCTGGAGATATTGCCAAAAACTCAGGCGAGGATGACTGAGAGCATGCATGGCCAGCCACGAGGCGAGCAGCGCGATCAACAGAGAAAGGAGAGTGATGGGTAATTCATATTGAATGTCGATCGGCGCCTGAAACGCCAGGATGCCAATGAAGTGCATGGCCCAGATCCCGCCCGCCAGGCAACTGGCGCCGATCCAGCGCCAGAGCCGCTGCGAGGTGGGTTTTTCCACGTGACCGACCCGTTCGGCCATGTCCAATGTGGCAAAGCTGCCGACACAGGCGACCAAATAAGCCAGCAGTATCAGAAAAGGGTCATGTGTGCAGTTGAGTATTACCTGGCCGTTCGCCGTCAGCTCGGTAATGAAATGCAAACCAAGCCACTCCATAGCATGCCCCGTTGTCATCCTGGCTGGCGCCATGAACGCTGGCGAATGCTTTGGAGTATAGAAGGCATGTTTAGAGTGCAAACGATAGTGGCAAATTGGACCTAACCATTTTGGAATGAGCTTTAGAGCGTTTGGAAATAGATGCTGTATCAGCTGCGACATCCTCCATGGGCGGATATCAGCTTTACAAATAATGACAGACAGCTCGGGCAGGCCTGACTAGATTGCAGGCTCCGGGCTCGGATGCGCTGGCAGTGAAGCCCCAATAACAATAAAAGAGACGGACCCATGCAGAACTCGACCCAAGCGGCGAATGCCTGGCGCATTCTGTTCCTGCTGTTCCTGGCCAATCTGTTCAACTTCTTCGACCGCACCATTCCGGCCATCATCATCGAGCCGATCCGCATGGAATGGCACCTCAGCGACTTTCAGCTGGGGATCATCGGTACCGCATTCACCCTCGTTTATGCCATTGCCGGCCTGCCTCTGGGGCGGATGGCCGATACTGGGTCACGCAGCAAATTGATGGGCTGGGGCCTGGCGGCGTGGAGCGGGCTGACAGCGGTCAACGGACTGGTGGGGAGTTTCTGGGCTTTCCTGATCGTGCGCATGGGCATCGGCATCGGTGAAGCCAGTTATGCGCCGGCCGCCAACTCGCTGATCGGCGAGCTGTTCCCGGCCCACCGCCGGGCCCGGGCGATGGGTATCTTCATGCTGGGGCTACCGTTGGGCCTGCTCCTGGCGTTCTTCACCATCGGCGCGATGGTCAAGGCCTTCGACAGCTGGCGCGCGCCGTTCTTTATCGCCGCAGTGCCGGGGCTGATCCTGGCGATCTTCATGTTCTTCATCAAAGAACCCAAACGCGGTGCCGCGGAAAGCGTGCAGGTGTCCCAGGAGCGCGTAGACCGGCCGATCCGTCGAGTGCTGGAGGTGCCGACCTTCCTGTGGCTGGTGATGGCAGGGCTGTGTTTCAACTTTGCCACGTATGCCTGCAACTCGTTTCTGGTGCCGATGCTGCAGCGTTATTTCCTGATGCCATTGCAGGAAGCCGCGGTGGCGACCGGGGTGATCGTCGGCGTAACCGGGTTGTTCGGCCTGACACTGGGCGGTTGGGTGGCCGACAAAATTCACCAGCGGGTGGCCAATGGGCGGCTGCTGTTCGCGGCGTTCAGCTTGATCATCTCGACAGTGTGTACGGCTTGGGCGCTGCATTCCGGGCGGATCGAGATCGGGGTGTTTGTGGCGGTGTTCAGTGTGGGCTGGTTGTTTGCCTACAACTTCTACACCTGCGTTTACACCGCCATTCAGGACGTAGTCGAGCCGCGCTTGCGGGCTACGGCCATGGCGTTGTTCTTCGCCGGGTTGTATCTGCTGGGTGGTGGTTTGGGGCCGGTGGTAGTGGGCGCATTGTCCGACCACTTTGCGCATACGGCGATGCTCTCGGCCGGTGCTGAACAGATGAGCGAGGCGTTCAAGGCTGTCGGCTTGCATGACGCGATGTATTTGATCCCGGTGGCGCTGTTTTTCACCATGGTATTTCTGTTCCTGGCTTCACGGTGTTTTGTGCGCGATGCCACGCGGATGAAGGAAGGGTTGGTGGCGGTGGTTGAACCGCAGACCCCGGCGGTCACTGCGTAATGATCCTTCTGGCGAGTGGATAAAAAAAGGCCCGCATCGCTGCGGGCCTTCTTTGTTTTAGCGGTGTAGAGGAGGGGTTATCCCGCCACCAACACCCGAATCGCTTCCAGTCGCAGCGCAGCCTTGTCGAGCATGGCCAGGCCTTGCTCGCGTTGCTTGCGCAGGGCAACCAGTTCGCTGTCACGCACGGTCGGGTTGACCGCTTGCAACGCGGTCAGACGCGCCAGTTCTTCATCGGTATCAGCCGCGAGGCGACGTTGCGCCTCTGCCACACGTTCAGCGTGACGCGGGAAGATCTTCTCTTCACCGGCGTTGATCCGTGGCGTCAGATGATCGCGCTGGGCCTGGATGAACTTGTTGGCGCTGGCACGCGGCACGCTTTCCAGCTGATCGTTAAGGGTTTCGAACGACACACGGGCCGACAGGTCGTTGCCATTGGCATCGAGCAGGCAGCGCAGGGCGGCCGGTGGCAGGTAACGGCCCAGTTGCAGCGAGCGCGGGGCAACCACTTCGCTGACGTAGAGCAGTTCGAGCAACACGGTGCCAGGTTTCAGCGCCTTGTTCTTGATCAGCGCCACGGCGGTGTTGCCCATGGAGCCGGACAAGACCAGGTCCATGCCGCCCTGAACCATCGGGTGTTCCCAGGTAATGAACTGCATGTCTTCGCGAGACAGCGCCTGGTTGCGGTCGTAAGTGATAGTCACGCCTTCGTCGTCGCCCAGCGGGAAGCTGGCGTCGAGCATTTTTTCGCTCGGTTTGAGGATCAGCGCGTTTTCTGAATGGTCTTCACTGTCGATGCCGAACGCGTCAAACAGAGTTTCCATGTAGATCGGCAGAGCGAACTGGTCGTCTTGCTCAAGGATGTCCTCGACCAGTGCGTCGCCTTCACCAGTGCCGCCGGAATTGAGTTCCAGCAAACGGTCGCGGCCGGTGTGTAGCTCGGCTTCCAGGTGTTCGCGGTCGGCGCGGGCTTCGTCGATCAGTGCTTGCCACTCGCCGTCGTCGGCATTTTCCAGCAGCGGCAGCAGGCGCGGGCCGAACCGATGCTGCAGGGCGTTGCCGGTCGGGCAGGTATTGAGGAACGCGTTCAGTGCTTCGTGGTACCACTGGAACAGACGCGCTTGCGGACTGGTTTCCAGGTACGGCACGTGCAGTTCGATGATGTGCTTCTGGCCGATCCGGTCCAGACGACCGATCCGCTGCTCCAGCAGGTCGGGGTGCGCGGGCAGATCGAACAGCACCAAGTGGTGCGAGAACTGGAAGTTACGACCTTCACTGCCTATTTCCGAGCAGATCAACACTTGCGCGCCAAATTCTTCGTCGGCGAAGTAAGCGGCGGCGCGGTCACGCTCGAGGATGTTCATGCCTTCGTGGAAGACCGTGGCCGGGATGCCGGAACGCACGCGCAGGGCGTCTTCCAGGTCCATGGCGGTTTCAGCGTGGGCGCAGATCACCAGCACTTTGGTGCGTTTGAGCATCTTCAGCTGATCGATCAGCCATTCGACGCGGGGGTCGAATTTCCACCAGCGTTCTTCTTCGTTGGCGTCCGGCTGGGCCTGGAAGCTGACTTCCGGGTACAGCTCGGCGTGATCGCCCAGCGGCAGTTCGAGGTATTCGTCGGGGCATGGCAGCGGGTACGGATGCAGCTTGCGCTCCGGAAAACCCTGCACGGCGGCGCGGGTGTTGCGAAACAGCACGCGGCCAGTGCCGTGGCGGTCGAGCAGTTCGCGGACCAGACGGGCGCTGGCTTCGGTGTCGCCATCATTGACCGCAGTCAACAAGGCTTCGCCTTCGTTGCCGAGGAAACCGTGAATGGTCTTGTGCGCTTCAGGCGACAGGCGCCCCTTGTCCAGCAACTCCTGAACGGCTTCGGCCACCGGGCGATAGTTTTCGCTCTCGGCACGGAACGCGTGCAGGTCGTGGAAACGGTTCGGGTCGAGCAGGCGCAGACGCGCAAAGTGGCTGTCCTGGCCCAATTGTTCCGGGGTCGCGGTCAGCAGCAAAACACCGGGAATGACTTCGGCCAGTTGTTCAACCAACGAGTATTCCGGGCTGGCCTTGTCTTCGTGCCACACCAGGTGGTGCGCTTCGTCGACGACCATCAGGTCCCAACCAGCGGCGAACAGTGCGTCCTGGGCCTTCTCGTCGTCCACCAGCCACTCGAGTGCAACCAGCGCGAGCTGGGTGTCTTCGAACGGGTTGGCGGCGTCGCTTTCGATGAAGCGCTCTTCGTCGAACAGCGCGACTTGCAGGTTGAAGCGGCGGCGCATCTCGACCAGCCACTGGTGCTGCAGGTTCTCCGGAACCAGGATCAGCACGCGGTTGGCTCGGCCCGAAAGCAGTTGGCGATGGATCACCAGACCGGCTTCGATGGTTTTACCCAGACCCACTTCGTCTGCCAGCAACACCCGCGGCGCAATGCGGTCGGCGACTTCACGGGCGATATGCAGTTGGTGCGCGATCGGTTGCGCACGCACACCGCCGAGGCCCCAAAGTGCGGACTGCAGCTGGCGACTGGTGTGTTCCAGGGTGTTGTATCGCAGAGAGAACCAGGCCAGCGGGTCGATCTGCCCGGCGAACAAACGATCGCTGGCCAGGCGGAACTGAATGAAGTTCGACAGTTGGGTTTCCGGCAGGGTAACCACTTCGTTCTGCCCGTTGAGGCCGTGGTAAACCAGCAGTCCGTCGACGTCGTCGACTTCTTGAACGGTCAGCTTCCAGCCTTCGAAGTGAGTGATCGAGTCACCCGGCGAAAACCGCACGCGGGTGAGGGGCGCATTCCGTAGCGCGTACTGGCGAGTCTCGCCAGTGGCCGGGTAGAGCACGGTCAACAAGCGGCCGTCCTGTGCCAGAACGGTGCCTAAACCCAGCTCGGCTTCGCTGTCACTGATCCAGCGTTGCCCCGGTTGATACTGCTGCGCCATGCTGCCTGACTCCCACCTTGAAAAAGCGGGCTATCTTAACGGAATGAGGGCTTCAGAGCCAAAGGACTCTCATAAAAACTCGCAGTCTTACGTTAGTCCAGCGATGCAGCGCTTGCAGGTCGGGGCACCTATTCGTGCCAAACGGGTCACAGTTTGCGACCGATGGCTCAAGTCGCCATCCCCGCAGCCGACAGCCTGCTGACAGGAGACTAATAATTATGCTGCCACCGATGCTCCCTTTGAGTGCCGTGCCAATCACCTCACAGCAGGATCCGATTCGTCAGCGGCCGGATATTCCCCCCGTGGTGCCGGTGCAGAAAAGCTCCAGCGAAAGCACCATCGACCTGCAGCAGCGCAATCCGCAAGAGGCGGCGTTTCAGCTGCGCGAGGAACAGCGCCGCAAGCAGGAACAGCAACGGCGGCGCCGCGAAGCCGATGAAGATCCTGAAGAACACCTGGCAACTCCTGGTGACGAGCTCAACGCTGACAATACCGTGCCAGTGGCACCCTTGATGGACGATCAGCCACGGCAGGGTTTGTGGGTCGACATCCAGATTTGAGTTCACGACTGGTCAGGGCTGCCATCAGGCCGCATTATTGGCACATCCCTGCCTGCAGATACGGCAACTGAATTTCATTCCAAGCGATGCACTGAGCACCATGAGCCAAGACGACAAGCTGATCGACCTCAACACCGAGCGCGCCAAGCGGGTTCATGACCTTAATGAAAAGCGCCTGAACGAAGTACGCCAGGCGTTCGAGCAGGCCATGCCGTTGGGTAAAGCGAAGAAGAAGCCGAAAAACAAACCGAAAAAGCGTTGAAACACCCCGCATCTATTGATGCAGGTCAGTTATTCCCTCTCCTTTACGCCCAGTCTCGGGCGACATTGACCTCGGTCAATTTTTTCTCCTGCCTGATTGGTTAACTTAGCCCCATCGCAACAAGGCAAGTGCAGGAGGCCAGTCATGTTTTTCGACAACGTGGTGATCGCCGGAGTGCTGACAGTCGGCCTCATGGTTCTGTTTTTTGCAGGGTTTGGATTTTTTATCTGGAAGGATTCGCATAAGCGCAAGCCGTAGGTCTTTCTGGAAGCAATGAGCACGCAAGGCATTTTGGGCAACTTCGGTTGCCCTTTTTTTTTCTGAAAATCTATCGTTCCCACGCTCTATACCGAAACACGCTTAATAAAAAAAGGCGCGAACCTCACGGAACGCGCCTTTTTTAGCAGCGATACATCAGCTGCCCAGTGCCTTCGACGCCAGCCAGAACAGGCCGGCCGACAGGGTCACTGTGGCTGGCAGAGTCAGGACCCAAGCCATCAGGATGGTTTTGACAGTGCCACCTTGCAAGCCGCTTTTATTGGCGACCATGGTACCGGCCACGCCCGAGGACAGGACGTGGGTGGTGGAAACCGGCAGGCTGAAGATGTTGGCCAGACCGATCATGCACGCGGTGGTGATTTGTGCCGACATGCCTTGAGCGTAGGTCATGCCTTGCTTGCCGATCTTCTCGCCGATGGTCAGAACCACGCGCTTCCAGCCGACCATGGTGCCCAGGCCGAGAGCCAGAGCGACCGCCAGAATCACCCAGAACGGGGCATATTCGGTGGTGGTGGTCAGGTCTTTGCGCAGCTTGTCCAGGTCAGCCTTTTCACGGGCGTCGAGGCCAGGCAACTTGCCGACTTTCTTCGCCGTGTCATCCAGGCAGAGTAGATAACGACGCACTTCGATGCGGCTTTCCGACGGCAGCGAGTGGTAGTCCGCTACACCTTTAAGGGTGCCGAGCAGGGCGGTGATGGTCGGTTCGGTCTGTTGCGGGTTGCAACGGAACTTCTCCGGCAGATCGCCTTCCACGCTTTTGCCCAGCGCCAGGTACTCACCCAGTGTTTCGGCATTGCGCTTATAGAACTGACTCAGGTGCAGGGTCGCATCGCGGGTCCGCTCGATCTGGTAAGTCGTGCTGCCCAGGTCGAGTACGAACTGCGCCGGCACGATACCGATCAGCACCAGCATGATCAGGCCGATGCCTTTCTGGCCATCGTTGGAACCGTGCACAAAGCTCACGGCCATGGCCGAGATAACCAGTACCAGGCGGTTCCAGAACGGTGGGTGCTTCTTGTCATCGAGCTTGCGGCGCTGGTCCGGCGTCTTGTGCATCTTCGACAGTGGGCGCCACCATTTAAGGCCGATCAATATCAGAGCGGCGACCAGGAAGCCCGCCATTGGCGAGAACACCAGGGACGCACCGATATCAATTGCCTTCTGCCAGTTCACGCCATCAGCTAACGGGATGTCGTTGATCAAGGCGTTGGCAAGGCCGACACCGAGGATCGACCCGATCAGCGTATGGGAACTGGAAGCCGGGATACCGAAGTACCAGGTGCCCAGGTTCCAGGTGATGGCTGCGGCGAGCAGCGAGAACACCATGGCCAGTCCGTGACCGGTGTTCACATTGATCAGCAGCTCTACCGGCAGCAGGTGGACGATGGCATACGCCACGCCGACACCGCCCAGCAGCACGCCGAGAAAGTTGAACACTCCGGAAAAGAACACCGCCAGATGAGGCGGCATGGCTTTGGTGTAGATAACAGTGGCCACCGCGTTAGCGGTGTCATGAAAGCCGTTGATGAACTCGAAGGCGAGGACAAAGGCCAGGGCGAGCAAGAGGCTCACAAGCACCCAAGCATCTAGTCCGCTGAATAAATCGATCATGAAGGTTTTCTGACCCGGTCGGAAGGGGGCGCGATTATGCCAGAAAAGACTGCTAATCGATGCACTAGGTGCTCATCGGTAACATTCTTCAACGAATTAGTTTGTGGCAGCAGCCCAAATCCCAGGTTTTTACTGGGTTTTGCAAGCCATTGAATTTCTTTGAAAAGGCCGCAGCCACAAGGCGTCCTCTCGTAGGAGCAAGAGGTTTTAACGCGTGTATGAAATATCTGAAAAGAGGGCCGGACATGAGCCATTTGCCTCATCCTGGGGATGAGGTAGCCGCTGCCCGCTGGTAGCGGGCGCAGACCCTTGAAAGGATTCAGGCCGATAGCTTATGGCTCTTCGGCTTTGAGTTCCTTTTCCATTTTCTGCAATTCTTGAGTGAAAGCCTGATCCTGAACGGTGGCGCGTTTACGCCAGGGTTTGCGTTCCGGTTCGGGCTGAGCGGCGTAGGTGGTGACTTCCCCGCCGTAAACTTCCTTGTAACGTTGTTCCTGGCGCTCAAGTTCCGCGCGCAGTTCGTCTTTCGTCACAGTGCTACCTGATTGAGTTGAGATAAATTCTGGTGAAACGCGCTGCATCAAATGTATTTGACCACGACCACCGAAAGGACAAGGCCCGCAAAGGCATCATTTTTTACGGCATTGCGATCAATTACTTCCATGTTGCAGGCGGCCACGACACCAGAGATAAACAGCTGACGCAGCATCAGAGTCCTGTTTCAGCGAACGCCTTGGCGAAGCATATGAAATGAGTGTCAGGCGCTTGCTGCGGGCAACGGCGCTGGAACATCGCGCTACCGGGTGGAGGGATCGGCAATTAATAACCGGTCACCACTGTATTGCATTATAGCGGTCGATTCAAAGAACACTATCGCCAAAGAGTTAAAAGTGGGTCTTGATGTGTGATTGTTTTGTTACTCGCAACTTTATACGGCTAACTAGGTCGTTCGGCGGCAGGCCGTTACAGGGATGTCTTTCTGACGCCATTAAGTCGAGCAAGTTAGGGCAATTACATCGACCCTTCTAGTCTGCGTCAGCGCCAGTGTAAAAACAGGTGCAAGCGCGTTCAATAGTCGGCGGGTCCCGTCGGGAGCCGATTGCGATTATCGGGCGGTGGTTCGATAATCGAACAGTCTCGGCTGTCCGGGGTTGTGTGAGGGGCCGGCTGACGTTTGTAATAGCCGCCGAACCGTGTGGGAAAAGGACCTTATATGAACGATCAAATGCGCAATTCCTTCGCTTCAGTGGCGCCGCCGATCGTTGCCTCGCCCGCCAAGCGAATCCAGGCACTGACCGGCGACCCGGATTTCATGACTTCCCTGGCCCGTGGCCTGGCTGTAGTGCAAGCGTTCCAGGAGCGCAAACGTCACCTCACCATCGCTCAGATCAGTCACCGCACGGAAATTCCCCGCGCCGCTGTGCGACGTTGCCTTCACACGTTGATCAAACTCGGCTACGCCACTACCGACGGCCGCACGTATTCGCTGCTGCCAAAAGTACTGACGCTTGGCCATGCCTATGTGTCCTCGACGCCGCTGGCGGTTTCCGCTCAGCCCTACCTGGACCGCATGAGTGAGCAGCTTCATGAGGCCTGCAACATGGCCACTCTGGAAGGCGATGACATCTTGTACATCGCTCGTTCAGCCACCACCCAGCGATTGATTTCCGTCGACCTGTCGGTGGGTGGTCGTCTGCCCGCCTATTGCACCTCGATGGGGCGAATCCTTCTTGCAGCGCTGGACGATACGTCACTGCGCGAGTACCTCGACCATGCAGAGCTGCAAGCCAAGACCAGCCGAACCTTACACACGTCCGAAGCGTTGCTCGAATGCCTGCAAGAGGTGCGACAGCAAGGTTGGTGCATCGTCGATCAGGAACTGGAACAGGGCCTGCGCTCGATTGCCGTTCCGGTGTACGACGCTTCCGGCCAAGTGGTCGCGGCGCTAAACGTCAGTACCCACGCGGGCCGAGTCAGCCGCAACGAGTTGGAACAACGTTTCCTGCCCGACCTTCTGAGCGCGAGCCGCGACCTCAGCGCGCAACTCTTTGCCTAAGCCATTTGCCTAAGCTGTTCGATAAACGCACAGACTCGCGTTTATCGAATTGACGCTCTTCCCCCAAGATCACTAATGTCGCGGCAGCGCCAGCCTTGGCTGGCTCCTTTGCGACTGCGTTCTTTGCGTGGAATAAAAATAATGAACCAGCCCCAGTCTGCTGTAGGAAACTGCCTTGACGTGCAGTCCTTCATCAATGCTCAACCCATTTCGCGCTACCAATGGCGAGTGGTGATCCTGTGTTTCCTGATTGTTTTCCTCGATGGCCTCGACACGGCGGCCATGGGTTTCATTGCGCCCGCGCTGTCTCAGGATTGGGGCATCGACCGCGCCAGTCTTGGCCCGGTGATGAGCGCAGCGTTGATCGGCATGGTCTTTGGCGCGCTGGGTTCTGGCCCATTGGCTGACCGCTTCGGGCGAAAAATCGTACTGGTGGGCGCGGTGCTGTTGTTTGGCGCGTTCAGCCTGGCTTCGGCTTACAGCACCAACGTCGATCAGTTGCTGGTGCTGCGGTTCCTCACCGGCCTGGGCCTTGGCGCAGGTATGCCGAACGCCACGACGCTACTGTCCGAATACACCCCGGAGCGCAAGAAATCGCTGCTGGTGACCAGCATGTTCTGCGGTTTCAACCTCGGTATGGCTGGCGGCGGTTTCATTTCCGCCAAACTAATTCCGGCCTTTGGTTGGCACAGTCTGCTGATGATTGGCGGGGTTCTGCCGCTGATCCTCGCCGTCGTATTACTGTTCTGGCTGCCAGAATCGGCGCGCTACCTCGTAGTCCGCAATCGCGGCACTGACAAAGTGCGCAAGACCCTGGCGCCCATCGATCCAATCGTCGTCGCTCAGGCGTCCAGCTTCAGCGTGCCGGAACAGAAAGCCGTGAAGGCCCGCAACGTGTTTGCAGTGATCTTCTCCGGCACCTACAGCACCGGCACGCTGTTGCTGTGGCTGACCTACTTCATGGGGCTGGTGATCGTTTATCTGCTGACCAGTTGGCTGCCGACGCTGATGCGTGACAGTGGCGCGAGCATGGAGCAGGCGGCGTTCATTGGTGCGTTGTTCCAGTTTGGCGGTGTGTTGAGCGCGGTGGGCGTGGGCTGGGCGATGGACCGGTTCAATCCGCACAAGGTTATCGGCATTTTCTACCTACTCGCCGGGGTGTTTGCCTACGCGGTAGGGCAAAGCCTGGGCAACATCACGCTATTGGCGACGTTGGTGCTCGTGGCCGGGATGTGCGTCAACGGCGCGCAATCGGCGATGCCTTCATTGGCGGCGCGGTTTTATCCGACGCAGGGGCGGGCGACCGGGGTGTCGTGGATGCTCGGGATTGGCCGCTTCGGCGCGATTCTCGGTGCATGGATGGGCGCAACGCTATTGGGGCTGGGCTGGGACTTCGAGCAGGTACTGACAGCGCTGGTGATTCCAGCGGCATTGGCAGCCACGGCGGTGGTGATCAAGGGCATGGTCAGCCATGCGGATGCGACCTGAGTCCGGGGTTCAGGGGATCGGTAGCCAGACAACAATCTGTTCGATAAACGAACACTCAGTCGATTATCGGATTGTTTGGCATTTTTTAGAGGCTTACTCTTCAGTCATTCCGGCGCTGCGCATCGCGCCTTTTTCTTCCAATGTCGGTTCATCACAAAACGGGAGCCTGCCCCATGGCTGAAATCCTTTCGCTGCACGACGCGGTGAAGCACTTCGTAAACGACGGCGATACAGTCGCGCTCGAAGGCTTCACTCACCTGATTCCAACGGCGGCGGGTCACGAAATCATTCGCCAGGGCAAAAAAGACCTGACCCTGGTGCGGATGACGCCTGACCTGATCTATGACCAGTTGATTGGCGCCGGTTGTGCTCGCAAGCTGATTTTCTCCTGGGGCGGCAACCCGGGCGTCGGTTCGCTGCATCGCCTGCGTGATGCCGTCGAGAAGCAGTGGCCGCACGCGCTGGAAATCGAAGAGCACAGCCACGCCGACCTGGCCAATGCCTACGTCGCTGGCGCTTCCGGCCTACCGTTCGCGGTGCTGCGTGCCTACGCCGGCTCCGACCTGCCGAAGGTCAACCCGCTGATCAAAACGATTACCTGCCCATTCACTGGTGAAGTCTTGGCGGCCGTGCCTTCGGTGCGTCCGGACATCACCGTGATTCACGCACAGAAAGCCGACCGCAAAGGCAACGTGCTGCTCTGGGGCATTCTCGGCGTACAGAAAGAAGCGGCACTGGCCGCCAAGCGCTGCATCGTCACCGTCGAAGAAATCGTCGACGAGCTCAATGCGCCGATGAACGCCTGTGTTCTGCCGACCTGGGCCTTGAGCGCGGTCTGCCACGTTCCCGGAGGTGCGCATCCGTCCTACGCTCACGGCTACAACGAACGTGATAACCGTTTCTACCAGGCTTGGGACCCGATTGCCCGCGACCGTGAAACCTTCACCGCGTGGATCAACGAGTACATCCACGGCTGCGCTGACTTCAGCGAGTTCCAGGCCAAACTGGCCGCGGCTTCGGAGGCCAAGTAATGACTTACACCACCAATGAAATGATGACCGTCGCCGCTGCCCGCCGTCTGAAAAACGGTTCGGTGTGTTTTGTCGGCATCGGCCTGCCGTCGAAAGCTGCCAACCTGGCGCGTCTGACTTCCTCGCCGGATGTAGTCCTTATCTATGAATCGGGTCCGATCGGTGCCAAACCGAGCGTACTGCCGCTGTCGATCGGTGACGGTGAGTTGGCGGAAACCGCTGACACCGTCGTGCCAACCGGTGAGATTTTTCGCTACTGGCTGCAGGGCGGGCGTATCGACGTCGGTTTCCTCGGCGCCGCGCAAGTCGACCGCTTTGGCAACATCAACACTACCGTGGTGGGTGACTACCATCAGCCGAAAGTCCGCCTGCCGGGTGCCGGCGGTGCGCCGGAGATTGCGGGCTCGGCGAAAAGCGTGCTGATCATCCTCAAACAATCGGCGCGTTCCTTTGTCGACAAACTCGACTTCATTACCTCGGTCGGCCATGGCGAGGGCGGTGATTCGCGCAAGCGTCTCGGCCTGCCGGGCGCCGGTCCAGTCGGCATCATCACTGACCTGTGCATCATGGAGCCGGAAGCCGGCACCCATGAATTCGTGGTCACCGCGCTGCACCCAGGCGTGACCCGTGAACAAGTGGTCGCCGCAACGGGGTGGGCGATTCGCTTCGCCGAGCATGTTGAAAACACTGCCGAGCCGACCGAAGTCGAACTCAAGGCGCTACGTGATCTGGAGGCCCGCACTGCCGCGGCCCACGGCCAAGCACCCGGAGAAGCCTGATGCGTGACGTTTATATCTGCGATGCGATTCGCACCCCCATCGGCCGTTTCGGCGGTGGCTTGTCGGCGGTTCGCGCCGACGACTTGGCCGCCGTGCCGATCAAGGCATTGATGGAACGCAACCCGTCGGTGGACTGGAGCGCAGTGGACGAGGTATTCCTCGGTTGCGCCAACCAGGCCGGCGAAGACAACCGCAACGTGGCGCGCATGGCGCTGTTGCTGGCGGGCCTGCCAGAAACCATTCCGGGCGTGACCCTCAATCGCCTCTGCGCCTCGGGTATGGATGCCATCGGCACCGCATTCCGGGCGATCGCCAGTGGCGAGATGGAATTGGCAATTGCCGGCGGCGTCGAGTCGATGTCCCGCGCGCCGTTCGTGATGGGCAAGGCCGACGCGGCGTTCTCGCGCAACATGAAGCTGGAAGACACCACCATCGGCTGGCGTTTCATCAACCCGTTGATGAAAGCCCAATACGGCGTGGATGCGATGCCGCAGACCGCCGATAACGTGGCTGACGATTACGCAGTGTCTCGCGAGGATCAGGACGCTTTCGCACTGCGCAGTCAACAGCGGGCCGCCGCCGCGCAGGCCGCAGGATTTTTCGCCGAAGAAATCGTTGAAGTGCATATCGCCCACAAGAAGGGTGAAAGTGTCGTCAGCCAGGATGAGCACCCTCGCGCCGACACCACACTGGAAACCCTGGCCAAACTCAAACCGGTCAACGGTCCCGACAAAACCGTGACCGCCGGCAATGCTTCTGGTGTGAACGACGGCGCAGCGGCGTTGATTCTGGCCTCCGGCGACGCCGTGAAAAAGCACGGCCTGACCGCCCGTGCGAAAGTGCTGGGCATGTCGAGCGCCGGTGTCGCACCGCGTGTAATGGGCATCGGCCCGGTGCTGGCGGTGCGCAAACTGACCGAACGCCTCGGTCTGGCCGTCAGCGATTTCGACGTGATCGAACTCAACGAAGCCTTCGCCAGCCAGGGGTTGGCGGTGCTGCGGGAACTGGGGCTTGCGGACGACGCGGCCCGGGTCAATCCGAACGGTGGCGCCATTGCCTTGGGCCATCCGTTGGGCATGAGCGGTGCCCGCCTGGTACTGACCGCGCTGCATCAGCTGGAAAAGACCGGTGGCAAGAAAGGTCTGGCAACCATGTGCGTCGGCGTGGGCCAGGGTCTGGCCTTGGCGATCGAACGGGTCTGACACGCCGCGTTGATGAATAAGAACGGAGGAATGCTTCATGACTGACAAGCCTGGTTACCGCCGCCCGCAAGAGGGCACCCAGCCGGAATACCTGCACCCGGCCTATCAATCCACCCACCGTCGCTCGCCGTCCAAGCCGTTGGTGTTTTTGCCCCATTCACTGTCGGAAATTACTGGTCCGACCATCGGAGCCGAGCGTGTCCAAGCGCAGGACAACGACCTGACCGCCCAGCACAAAGGCGAGCCACTGGGCGAGCGCATCATCATTCATGGCCGCGTGCTGGATGAAGATGGCGTACCGGTGCCGGGGATTCTGGTGGAGATCTGGCAGGCCAATGCCGCCGGTCGCTACAACCATGACCGTGACCTGCACGACGCACCGCTGGACCCGAACTTCACCGGTACCGGCCGCACCGTGACCGACGCCGATGGCGGGTACCAGTTCCAGACCATCAAGCCCGGCGCCTACCCATGGGGCAACCACCACAACGCGTGGCGTCCGGCGCACATCCATTTCTCACTGTTCGGGCCGAGCATTCTGACGCGCCTGGTCACTCAGATGTATTTTCCGGGCGATCCGCTGCTGGCGTATGACCCGATCTACAACTGCGTACCGGATACCCACGCCAAAGAGCGTTTGATCGCCCGTTTCGACCTGGAAAAAACCATCCCTTCCTATGCCCTCGGTTATCGCTGGGACATCGTCTTACGCGGCCGCGAAGCCACGCCGATGGAGAAATAAGATGACGCTGAAAGCGACCACATCCCACACCGTCGGGCCGTATTACCACATCGGTTTGACCTGGCTGAACCGCGAAGACCTGACGGTCGAACAAACCCTGGGCGAGCGCGTGGCGATCACCGGGCAAGTCATCGATGGCAACGGCGACGTCGTCAACGACGCGATGCTGGAAGTCTGGCAAGCCAACGCCGCCGGCAAGTATGACCACCGCGAAGACGATCAGGACAAACCCCTGGACCCGAACTTCGAAGGGTTTGGCCGGGTGCCGGTGGATGCAGAAGGGCGCTTCCGCTTTACCACGATCAAACCGGGCACGGTGGACGGCTTGAAAGGCACGACCCAGGCGCCGCACCTGGTGGTGCTGGTGTTTGCCCGCGGGTTGGTGAAGCACTTGCTGACACGGATTTACTTTGATGGCGAACCGGCCAACGTGGCGGATCCGCTGCTGGAATGTGTGCCGGCTGAACGTCGCAGCACCTTGTTGGCGAAGAAGGATGCGTCCGGTGTGTACCTGTGGAATGTGATCCTGCAGGGCACCGATGCAGAGACGGTGTTCTTCGATTATTGAGTGTGTCGAGTGACGCGGAGCATCCTTGGCGGCATTCCCACGCAGAGCGTGGGAACGATCAGCCTGGCTTACGCGGTGGCGAATGCAATCTTCGGTGGTTCGGCGGAATATGTGGCCCTGAGCCTCAAGGCGTGGGCGTTCCTGTTCAGCCTGCGCTTGCCGAAACAGGCGAAGTACTTGCACAACGACCTTTGATCTTTACCCGTGGGCCTGACCGGCCCGCGCCTCCAGGGACTGTTTATGAACGAGCGACCGGGCAATCAATTGTTCGATGCCTATTTCACTGCCCGCGACATGCGTGAGGTGTTCTGCGATCAGGGGCGGATTCAAGCGATGCTTGATTTCGAAGCAGCACTGGCCCGTGCCGAGGCGCGGGTTGGCCTGATTCCGCCAACGGCAGTCGCGCCTATTGAGGCGGCTTGTCAGGCCGGGCATTACGACTTCGCCGCCCTCGGCGAGGCGATTGCCACGGCAGGCAATTCGGCGATTCCGCTGGTCAAGGCGTTGGGCAAACAGATCGCGACCGGCGACGCCGAAGCCGAGCGCTATGTGCATCTGGGCGTCACCAGCCAGGACGTGATGGACACCGGTCTGGTGTTGCAACTGCGTGGCGCGCTGGAACTGATCGAAAGCGATCTGGCGCAACTGGGCGAAATCCTCTCGGCCCTAGCCCTGCGTTACGTCGCCACACCGCTGGCCGGGCGCACCTGGTTGCAGCACGCGACCCCCGTCACCCTCGGCATGAAAATCGCGGGTTGGCTGGGCGCTGTCACTCGCAACCGTCAGCGTCTGGGGGAACTCAAACCGCGGCTGCTGGTGCTGCAATTCGGCGGCGCCAGCGGAACACTCGCGGCCCTCGGCGAGCAGGCGATGCCGATTGCCCTAGCGCTGGCTGAAGAATTGAAACTGACACTGCCAGATCAACCCTGGCACACCCAGCGAGACCGCTTGGTGGAGTTCGGCTCGGTACTGGGATTGATCGCCGGCAGCCTCGGCAAACTGGGCCGAGACATCAGCCTGTTGATGCAGACCGAAACCGCTGAAGTGTTCGAGCCTTCTGCACCGGGCAAGGGCGGTTCTTCGACCATGCCGCACAAACGCAACCCGGTGGGGGCGGCGGTGTTGATCGGTGCAGCAACGCGGGTTCCGGGTTTGCTCTCGACCCTGTTCAGCGCCATGCCTCAAGAACACGAGCGTAGCCTGGGTCTGTGGCATGCCGAGTGGGAAACCCTGCCAGAGATTTGCTGCCTGGTGTCCGGCAGCTTGAAGCAAGCGTTGCTGGTGGCGGATGGACTGGAAGTGGACGCCGAGCGCATGGCCCGCAACCTCGATCTGACCCAAGGCCTGGTGCTCGCCGAAGCAGTGAGTGTCGTCCTCGCCCAACGGGTCGGTCGCGACACCGCGCACCATTTACTGGGGCAATGCTGCAGGCGAGCAGTGGCTGAACAACGTCATCTGCGAGCGGTACTCGGCGAGGAGCCGCAAGTGACCGCCGAACTGTCGGATGCTGAACTCGATCGTCTGCTGGACCCCGCCCATTACCTCGGTCAGGCCCGTACCTGGGTCGAGCGAGCGGTGGCTGAACATTCTGCGTTGACTGCCTGAAGGAGATTACTGTGGCTTTCGTACAACTCGCCGAGGGCGAACTGCATTACCAACTTGATGGACCGGTTGATGCGCCGGTACTGGTGCTGTCCAACTCGCTGGGCACTGATCTGCACATGTGGGACGCGCAGATTGCGGCGTTCACCGAGCATTGGCGCGTGCTGCGTTTCGACACCCGGGGGCATGGCAAATCGCTGGTCACGCCGGGGCCGTACAGCATCGAGCTACTGGGTCATGATGTGCTGGCACTGCTGGATGGGTTGCACATCGAACGCGCGCATTTCTGCGGTTTGTCCATGGGCGGGCTGATTGGCCAGTGGTTGGGGATCAACGCTGGCGATCGCCTGAATAAACTGGTGGTGTGCAACACCGCGGCGAAAATCGGTGATCCGTCGGTATGGAACCCGCGCATTGAAACCGTGCTGCGTGACGGCCCGGCCGCCATGGTCGCGCTGCGTGATGCGTCGATTGCGCGCTGGTTCACCGCGGATTTTGCTGACGCCAATCCTGCTGCCGCAAAAAAGATTACTGACATGCTGGCCGCCACCTCGCCTGAAGGCTATGCCGCGAACTGTGCCGCCGTGCGTGATGCCGATTTTCGCGATCAGTTGTCCTCGATCAAGGTGCCGTTGCTGGTCATCGCCGGCACCGAAGACGCGGTCACGCCGCCGTCCGGCGGACACTTCATTCAGGCGCATGTGCAGGGCGCCGAGTACGCCGAGTTCTACGCGGCGCACCTGTCCAACGTCCAGGCCGGTGCTGCGTTCAGCGCCCGGGTTCTGGCATTTCTGTCAGCCCATTGAGGGTTTTTTTGTGGACGAGAAACAACGTTATGAAGAAGGCCTGAAAGTCCGCCGTGCCGTACTCGGCGACGCCCATGTCGACCGTAGCCTGAACGCGCTGACCGCGTTCAACTCGGAGTTTCAGGAGATGATCACCCGTCACGCCTGGGGCGATATCTGGACCCGTCCGGGACTGCCGCGCCATACCCGCAGCCTGATCACCATGGCCATGCTGATCGGCATGAACCGCAATGAAGAACTCAAACTGCACCTGCGCGCCGCCGCCAACAACGGCGTGACCCGGGGCGAGATCAAGGAAGTGATCATGCAGAGCGCGATCTACTGCGGCATTCCGGCGGCGAATGCGACGTTCCACCTGGCAGAGTCGGTGTGGGATGAGTTGGGGGTTGAATCGCGGGAGTGATTCTGGCGATTTACGGTGTCTGAGCTGGCGCCTTACAACAAACTGATCGGATAGCTGACGATCAACCGGTTTTCATCGAATTCGTTGTGGCTGACGTCACGGCGAATGGTCGGTTGCGCCATTTGACGTTGAGGTCTTTGAGTACGCCGCCCTGCAAGTTGAAACGGTCGAAGATGAACGCCGGTTTGCCGGTCATCGACATGTCGCTCATGCTGCTGTCGTCTCGGGGGCTGTTGGCGCGGAACTGGCCGCCGTAGAGCGTCCTTCAGCCTTGCCCTGGGTTATGGGCGATTATCGAACGGCAATAAATAGAAAGATCACTTTTTCAAACTCAACAAAAAGCCCACCAATTGGTGGGCTTCTTGTTTTACAGCGCTATCAGAACAGCTTCAGCTTTGGCGCTTCTTCTTTCAATTGCTCGTTCTTCGCCGTCTGCTCGTTCCAGCCACCACCCAGAGCCTTGTACAGATTGACGGCACTGACCAGTTGCGCCAGACGGTCGGTGATCAGCACCTGTTGGGCACTGAACAGCTGGCGCTGGGCATCAAGGAAGGTCAGGTTGCTGTCGACACCAATGCGATAACGACGCTCCGCCAGACGGTAGTAGTCCTGGTTCGCGGTGACGAAGTCACGCTGGGCCTGCAACTGATCGGTGTAGGTCTGGCGGGCGGCCAGGCCATCGGCGACTTCCTGGAAGGCCGTTTGAATGGACTTCTCGTAGTTCGCCACGCCAATGTCTTTCTGGATTTTTGAATAGTCCAGGCTGGCGCGCAGGCTGCCGGCGTTGAAGATCGGCAGGTTGATTTGCGGTTGGAACAACCAAGTGCCTGAACCGCCCTTGAACAGACCAGACAGATCCGGGCTCAGGCTGCCGGCGTTGGCCGTTAGGCTGATGCTCGGGAAGAACGCCGCCCGTGCCGCGCCGATGTTGGCGTTGGCGGCTTTCAGGTTGTATTCGGCCTGAAGAATGTCCGGACGACGTTGCAGCAAGTCCGATGGCAGACCGGCTGGCACTTCGCTCAGCAGGTCGTCAGCCAATGGCTTGGCCGCTTGCAGGTTGGCCGGGACGCCAGTGCCGAGCAGCAACACCAGGATGTTTTCATCCTGGGCAACTTGACGGGTGTACTTGGCCATTTGCGCGCGGGCGTTTTCCACCGAGGTACGCGACTGGGCCAGATCCAGGGCCGAGGCGACACCCACTTCGTTGCTGCGGGCGGTGAGCTTGTAGCTCTCCTCGAACGCACCCAGGGTGTCCTGGGTCAGTTTCAGCAGTTCCTTATCGGCCTGCCAGGTCAGGTAGGCGTTGGCCACACTGGCTACCAGGCTGATCTGGGTGCTGCGGCGTGCTTCTTCAGTGGCGAAGTACTTTTGCAGGGCTTCTTCGCTCAGGCTGCGAACCCGACCGAACAGGTCGAGTTCATAGGCGCTGATGCCGGCCGTGGCCGAGTAGGAACTGGTGATACCCGCTTCGCCGGTTTGCGACGCCCGAGCCGGGACCCGCTGACGGCTGCCGGTGCCGTTGGCCGACACGGCAGGGAACAGATCGGCACGTTGGATGCGGTATTGAGCCGCAAAGGCGTCGATGTTCAGCGCCGCGACCCGCAGATCTCGGTTGTTTTCCAGGGCGACCGGGATCAGCTGTTGCAGCGCCGGGTCATGGAAAAACTGCTTCCAGCCCTGTTCGGCGGCAGCCTGGGCAGGCGCTTGGGCCGACGAATACGCCGGACCTTGCGGGTACTGGCCCGCCACCGGTGCTTCAGGCTGCTGATAATCGGGTATCAGCGAGCAGCCGCTCAGCACGAAGGCGGCGACTGCGATGGAGAGTAGCGACTTGCTCATTAGCCAGCCTCTTTAGAAGGTTCAATAGCGTCGTCCTGATCGGCGGTTTTACGCTGACCCATGGCCGACACGGTGACGAAAAACAGTGGGACCCAGAAGATCGCCAGGATCGTGGCCGTGAGCATACCGCCAATCACCCCGGTACCGATCGCATGCTGGCTGCCTGAGCCGGCGCCGGTGGAAATCGCCAGAGGTACCACACCGAGGACGAAGGCAAGCGAGGTCATGATGATCGGTCGCAAACGCATCCGGCAGGCTTCGATCGCGGCATCGCGCAGGCTACGCCCTTGTTCATGCAGTTCCTTGGCAAACTCGACAATCAAAATGGCGTTTTTCGCCGCCAGACCGATAGTTGTCAACAGACCCACCTGGAAATACACGTCGTTGGACAGACCGCGCAGGCTGGTCGCCATCAGCGCACCGATGACCCCCAGCGGCACCACCAACATCACCGCGATCGGGATCGACCAGCTTTCGTACAGCGCCGCCAGACACAGGAACACCATCAGCAGCGACAGGGCGTACAACGCTGGCGCTTGCGAACCGGACAACCGTTCCTCGTATGACAGACCGGTCCAGGAAATACCGACACCGGCCGGCAGTTTCTTGGCCAGGGCTTCGACTTCGGCCATGGCCTCACCTGTGGAATAACCGGGCGCTGGAGCACCGAGGATTTCCATTGCTTCTACGCCGTTGTAACGCGACAGCTTCGGTGCACCGTAGATCCACTCACCCTTGGCGAACGCCGAGAACGGAACCATGGTGCCGGCGCTGTTGCGCACATACCATTTCTTGACGTCCTCAGGACTCATTCGCGAGTCTGGCTGGCCTTGTACGTAAACCTTCTTCACCCGACCGCGGTCGATGAAGTCGTTGACGTAGCTACTGCCCAGGGCAATCGACAAGGTGTTGTTGATGTCGGTGAGGGTGATGCCCAGGGCACTGGCCTTCTCGTCATCGATTTCCAGTTGGTATTGCGGTTCGTCGTTCAGGCCGTTGGGACGCACTTGCGACAGAATCTTGCTTTGCGCCGCCATGCCGAGGAACTGGTTACGCGCTTCCATCAGCTTGTCGTGACCGATACCGGCGCGGTCCTGCAGGAACACGTCGAAACCGGTGGCGTTACCCAGTTCCAGTACCGCCGGCGGTGCGAAAGCAAACACCATGGCGTCACGGAAGGTGAAGAAGTGCTGCTGGGCTCGGGCCGCAAGTTTGAACACGCTGTTGTCGGCGTTACGTTCGTCCCACGGTTTGAGCATGATGAACGCCATCCCCGAGCTCTGGCCACGGCCGGCGAAGTTGAAACCGGTCACGGTAAACACCGAAGCCACCGCATCGCCTTCACCTCCGTCCTTGCTCGGACGCAGCAGGAACTCACGCATTTGGTCCACGACCACTTGCGTGCGCTGGGCACTGGAACCGGCCGGGGTTTGTACTTGGGCAAACAGTACGCCCTGGTCTTCTTCCGGCAGAAACGCGGTTGGAATGCGGGTGAACAACCAGATCATGCCGACCAGGATGATGAGATAGGCCAGCAAGTACGGGGCCTTGTTCGAGAGCATATTGCCCACGCCACGCTCGTAGCTTCTGACGCCACGGTCGAAATTGCGGTTGAACCAGCCGAAGAAGCCGCGTTTCGGCACGCCGTGCTCGCCTTTCGGAATCGCCTTGAGCATGGTCGCGCAGAGCGCCGGGGTGAAGATCAGCGCGACCAGTACCGACAAGGCCATGGCCGAGACGATGGTGATCGAGAACTGCTTGTAGATCACACCGGTGGAACCGCTGAAGAACGCCATCGGCAGCAGTACCGCCGACAGCACCAGGGCGATACCGACCAGTGCACCCTGGATCTGCCCCATGGATTTCTTGGTGGCCTCCTTGGGTGACAGGCCTTCTTCGCTCATGACCCGTTCGACGTTCTCCACCACGACGATGGCGTCGTCCACCAGCAAACCGATGGCCAGCACCATACCGAACATGGTCAGTGTGTTGATGCTGAAACCGAACGCCGCGAGGATCCCGAAGGTCCCCAGCAAGACCACGGGCACGGTCATCGTGGTGATGACGGTGGCGCGGAAGTTTTGCAGGAACAGGAACATCACCAGGAACACCAGCACGATCGCTTCGACCAGGGTTTCAACCACGCCCTTGATCGACTCGGTCACCACTGGCGTGGTGTCGTACGGGAACACAATTTCCATCCCTTCCGGGAAGAACGGCTTGAGGGTTTCGATGGTTTTGCGCAGGGCTTTTGCAGTGTCGAGGGCGTTGGCACCGTTGGCCAGTTTCACCGCTAGACCGGAGGCCGGGCTGCCGTTGAACTGGGCGCTGATCGAGTAGTTTTCACCGCCCAGACCGACATCTGCAACGTCGCCGACACGCACTTGCGAGCCGTCCTTGTTGACCTTGAGGAGGATCGCCTTGAACTGCTCGGCGGTCTGCAGGCGGGTCTTGCCGATGATCGTCGCGTTCAGTTGTTGGCCTGCAACGGCCGGCAAACCGCCGAGTTGACCGGACGACACCTGAACGTTTTGAGCCGCGATGGCGGTTTTCACGTCCACCGGGGTCAGGTTGAAGTTGTTCAACTTGGCCGGGTCGAGCCAGATCCGCATCGCGTACTGGGCACCGAAGACCTGGAAGTCGCCGACGCCGGCGGTCCGCGAGATCGGGTCCTGCATGTTCGACACGATGTAGTTGGACAGATCGTCCTTGGTCATGCTGCCGTCGCGCGACACCACACCGATCACCATCAGGAAGTTTTTCACTGCCTTGGTCACACGGATACCCTGTTGCTGCACTTCTTGCGGTAGCAGCGGGGTGGCCAGGTTCAGCTTGTTCTGGACCTGAACCTGCGCGGTATCGGAGTTGGTGCCCTGCTCGAAGGTCGCGGTAATGGTCATGCTGCCGTCGGAGTTACTTTCCGAGGAGACATAACGCAGATTATCGATACCGTTGAGCTGTTGCTCGATCACTTGCACCACGGTGTCCTGCACGGTTTGTGCGGACGCGCCAGGGTAGGTCACAGAGATGGCGATCGCTGGCGGGGCGATGCTCGGGTATTGGTTGATCGGCAACTTGAGGATCGATAGTGCCCCGACCAGCATGATCACCAGGGCAATTACCCAGGCGAAAATCGGACGGTCGATAAAAAATTTCGACATGGTTTACTCCCCTTTGCCGCTGGAAGCCTTATCAGCTACTTTTGCGGGGGCCGGGTTCTTTGCGCCAACGTTTGTCGCCTCGCTGGCTTTGACTTCAATGCCAGGTTTGACGAATTGCAGTCCTTCGGTGATCAGACGATCGCCGGCCTTCAGACCGTCTTCGATCAGCCACTGGCTACCGACAGTACGGCTGGCCTTGAGCTGACGCAGTTCGACCTTGTTGTCCGGACCGACGACCAGTGCGGTCGGGGAGCCTTTGAGGTCACGGGTCACGCCTTGTTGCGGAGCAAGGATCGCCGCGCTGTTCACACCGGCCTGCAATTGGGCGTGTACAAACATGCCTGGCAGCAGGGTGTGGTCAGGGTTGGGGAATACCGCACGCAAGGTCACGGAGCCGGTGGTCTGGTCCACCGAGACCTCGGAGAACTCGAGCTTGCCTTCCCGTTTGTACTGGCTGCCGTCTTCGAGGGTCAGCTTGACCGCGGCCGCGTTGTCGCCAGACTTTTGCAGACGACCGCTTTCCAGTTCGCGGCGCAGTTCCAGCAACGCGACGGAAGACTGGGTTACGTCGACGTAGATCGGGTCGAGTTGCTGAATCACCGCCATCGCGTCGACCTGGCCGCTGGTGACCAGCGCGCCTTCAGTCACGGTAGAACGGCCGATGCGGCCGGAGAGTGGCGCGTAAACCTTGGTGTAGCGCACATTGATCTGGGCGCTTTGCAGGGCGGCTTCCGATTGCAAACGGTTGGCCAGGGCCGTGTCGTATTCCTGACGGCTGACCGCTTGTTCGTTGACCAGTTGCTTGTAGCGATCCGAAATCGATTTGGTCTGCTGCAGATTGGCTTCGGCGCTTTTCAGGGTGGCGCCATAAACGGCCGGATCAATCTGATACAGCTGCTGGCCGGCCTTGACGTCGCCGCCTTCCTTGAACAGGCGCTTGAGAATGATGCCGTTGACCTGAGGGCGAACTTCGGCGATGCGGTAGGCGCTGGTACGGCCCGGAAGCTCGGAAGTCAGGGTGAAGGCTTGAGGTTGCAGAGTAACGACGCCGACCTGAGGGGGTGGTGCGGCAGGTGCCGCTTCTTCCTTTTTGCATCCGCTGAGCAGCGATGCCAAGGCGAGGGCGGTGACCAGAGCGGTAACAGCTGGCTTGAATTGCATGAAAATCCTCGGGTCAGGCGCGCAAATTGCGCACTAGAAATGTGGAAAGGTAAAAATGTGTGCTGAGTGGATAAGTAGCTTGCTAAGGAATATACTTACGTTCATGGTTGTTTGTAAATACCTTGGCCGCGTATCCATACCATTACAAAAGCCGTTCAAGGGTTCGAATTGTAGGCCGGGGACGACGCCCGAGAGCGCTCGCCCCACTTTTATTCAGCGAATGTTCAGACATCGCTGAAGCATCCTGATTGAGGTTGTACTGCCATGGTCCGTCGTACCAAAGAGGAAGCTCAAGAAACTCGCAGCCGGATACTGGAAGCGGCAGAAAAAGCCTTTTACGAAAGGGGCGTGGCGCGCACGACCCTGGCGGATATCGCTGCCCTGGCCGGGGTCACGCGAGGTGCCATTTACTGGCATTTCAGCAACAAGGCGGATTTGGTGCAGGCCATGCTTGATACCTTGCAAGAGCCGCTGGAGGAAATGGCCAAGGCCAGTGAAAGCGAAGATGAACTTGACCCCTTGGGCTGCATGCGCAAGCTGTTGATTCATTTGTTTCATCAAGTTGCCCTGGACCCGAAAACCCGACGCATCAATGAGATTCTGTTTCATAAGTGCGAATTCACCGATGAAATGTGCGACCTGCGCCAGCAGCGCCGAGAGGTCAGCCTTGATTGCAATGTGCGAATCGCCCTCGCGCTGAGTAATGCGGTCAATCGGGGGCAGTTACCGGAAAATCTCGATACGGCCCGTGCAGCCATCAGTCTGCATGCGTACATCGACGGCATCCTGTATCAGTGGCTGTTGGCGCCCGACAGCTTTGAACTGCACATCGACGCCGAGCGTTGGGTCGATACAGGATTGGACATGCTGCGCTTGAGTCCCAGCCTGCGCAAATGAAACAAGATACGTAATTGGATCCGGTGGTGACAATAGACACGGGCGAAAGATTATCTCTTTGCTCGCGTCGTTGTGATGGGGTGCTCTTATATACGGAGGTGCGTCAGTTTGACAGGCAGCGAGCTACGTATTTTGTATGAATTTTGTGTCACCGGTGCGATGAGCGTGAGCCAGGTTACTGATTCAGTCACATGGGGTTAGCGCTCGCGCTGCAAAATCCCGGACGGGGTCACCTCCATCAGCCCAAGGTGATTTCCACATCGGTATGACCAATTGATGTGACAGTGTTTTTTATTTTCGCCACGGATAGGCGTAGTTATAATCGAATTCGGATTTGAACGCGGTGTGGCCCTGAGGTAGAAGTTGGCACGACTCACGCTCTGATTTACCCAAGGGCACACTGATCTGTGCCATTTTAAATGTGTGAGATGTGTTGTTGATTATTTTTACAATCACACGTGTATGTCTCGAGTCTTTCTTTTTATTTCGCCATTGTTCGATCTGCTGGTTCAGGGCGCGCCGTGACTCGGACGCCTGCAGAAAACCAAAAAGTTCTACCTAGGCCTTGCCTACCAGATCGTCCAGTACCGCCTGGTTTTCTTCGCTGTCGGGTTGCTCAATAGTGGTCATGTCGATTCCTTTCGATACAGTGCGTGGCGAGACTGTCCTGCAGCAGTAAAACATTGCTGCTGTTTGTGGGTCGAGTATCCATATTGTTCGTGAGTGTCGAAAGCGAGTGATGGTGTTTGAATGTGTTGGGTAAGTAAGCGTTAGTTGATAATTGAGTGTTGGTTTGCGGTCGAAAGTTGTTATAAATAAAAAAGCCCCGGCTCTTTAGAGTCGGGGCTTTGTGTTTCAGAGGTTCACTCTTACAACACAGGGTAGTCGATGTAGCCAACCGCGCCCTTGGAATAAAACAGCTCAGGACGTGGCTCATTCAGCGGCGCATCCGCCTTCAAACGTGCCGGCAGGTCCGGGTTGGCAATGAATGGCACGCCGAAGGCCACCGCATCGGCCTTGCCGCTGGCGAGCCAGGCGTTGGCGCTGTCTTTGGTGAAGCGTTCGTTGACGATATACGGGCCGCCGAACGCTTCTTTCAATTGTGGACCCAGGCTGTCGCCATCTTCTTTCTCGCGGGAGCAGATGAAGGCGATGCCACGTTTGCCCAGTTCGCGAGCGACGTAAGTGAAGGTCTCGGACAGGTTGTCGTCGCCCATGTCATGGAGATCGGCACGGGGTGACAGGTGCATACCCACACGGCCCGCGCCCCAGACTTCGATCGCCGCATCAGTCACTTCCAACAACAGGCGCGCACGATTTTCCACGGAACCGCCATAGTTGTCGGTGCGCTGGTTGGTGCTGCTTTGCAGGAACTGGTCGAGCAGGTAACCGTTGGCGCCATGGATTTCCACACCGTCGAAACCGGCCGCCTTGGCGTTCTCGGCACCGACGCGGTAGGCGTCGACGATGTCGGCGATTTCAGCAGTTTCCAGGGCGCGTGGGGTTGGGAAGTCGGCCAGCGGGCGAACCAGGCTGACATGGCCTTTTGGCTGAATAGCGCTTGGTGCGACCGGCGCTTCGCCGCCCAGGTACGACCCGTGGGAAATACGGCCGACGTGCCACAGTTGCAGGAAAATCTTGCCGCCCGCGCCGTGGATCGCTTTGGTCACATTGGCCCAGCCACGCACTTGATCGTTGGACCAGATACCCGGGGTGTCCGGGTAGCCGACGCCCATCGGCGTGACCGAAGTGGCCTCGCTGAGGATCAGGCCGGCCGAGGCGCGTTGTACGTAGTACTCGGCCATCAGTGCGTTTGGCACGCGGCCTTCGTCGGCGCGGCAGCGGGTCAGCGGTGCCATGATGATGCGGTTGGCCAACTCGAGGTCGCCCAGTTTGATCGGATCGAAAATAGTGGTCATGAAATAGCTCTCTTGTAGAGATCAGTTGGTAGCGGGGGCCAGTTCGGGGTTACCGTTCTGACGGAAAGTAATCAGGGTCACCAGCAGGGCGAGAACCGCCAGTGCGGCTGCCGCGAGAGGCACGCGGGTCAAGCCGAAACCGTGGGCGATGACGCTGCCACCGACCCAGGCACCCAGTGCGTTGCCGATATTGAAAGCGCCGATGTTCAGGGTCGACACCAGGTTCGGTGCGGCTTTGCCGTAGGTCACCACGTTCACTTGCAGGGCGGGCACGGCGGCAAAGCACGCGGTGGCCCAGAGGAACAGGGTTATTTCGGCAGGAATCAGCGCAACGCTGGTCCAGGTCAGTGCGGTGGAGATCACGGCCATCGAGATAAAGACGCCGATCAACGTTGCCGCCATGCTTTTGTCAGCCAACTTGCCGCCGATGATGTTGCCAACCGTCAGGCCCAGGCCGATGAGCATCAGGGTCCAGGTCACGCCTTTGGGCGAGATGCCGGTGACACCGCCGAGCAGCGGCGCGACATAGGTGAACAGGGTGAATACCGACGCCGCGAACAACGCTGTCATGCTCAACGACAGCCAGATCCCGGCGCCTTTGAGGGCACGCAGTTCGGCGCGCATGTCGAGTTTCTCTTCATCTCGCTTGGCCGGCAGGAAACGGATCAGGCCGATCAATGCGATCACCCCAATCACGGTCACCGCCCAGAAGGTTGAACGCCAGCCGGCTTCTTGTCCGAGGGCGGTGCCCAGCGGAACGCCAAGCACGTTGGCCAGGGTCAGGCCGGTGAACATCAGAGCCACCGCCGAAGCACGCTTGTTCGCCGGTACCAGGCCTGCGGCCACTACCGAACCGATACCGAAGAACGCACCGTGGCAGAGGGCGGTCACCACACGGGCAAACATCAGCACGTTGTAGTCGGTGGCCATTGCGCAGAGCAGGTTGCCGACGATGAAGATCCCCATCAACGCGACCAGCGCGGCCTTGCGCGGCAATCGAGAGGTGGCCAGTGCCATGAACGGCGCACCGATGGCCACGCCCAGAGCGTAACCGGTCACCAGCCAGCCGGCGCCGGGGATCGACACACCGAGGTCGGCCGCCACATCGGGCAGCAAGCCCATGATGACGAACTCGGTGGTGCCGATGGCGAAGGCGCTCAAGGCCAGAATGAGTAGCGAGAGGGGCATTGTTGATTCCTTATCGGCGTACTGACGTAAAGGGTCAGAGCTCTTTGCTGAAAGTTTTGAGGAATTCCTGGATGGTTTCCTCATTACGTTTGAAAAAATGCCATTGGCCGACTTTGCGGCTGCTGATCAGGCCGGCGCGTTGCAGGGTTGCCAGGTGCGCAGACACCGTGGACTGCGACAAACCGCAACGTTGATCGATCTGCCCGGCGCAGACGCCGTGCTCGTTGCTGTGGGACTGGTCGGGAAATTCGACAATCGGGTCTTTGAGCCAGTGCAGGATTTCTCGCCGTACTGGGTGTGCCAGGGCTTTTATTATTTCGTCGAGGTCGATGGTCATGGTTTGGGCTCGTGATGAGTAAAACGCTATATCGCGATGGGGCGAACTTTAAATCGGTGCTTCGCGATATACCAATATGATTTTGATCTGATAACCGTGTAATTCGGTATATCGAGTTATAACGATATATTGGGTGTAACGATACAAAGCCGCAGTGCTAAGCTGCGCGCATGAACTATCTCGCACATCTGCACCTCGGTGGCCAACGCCCCGGTCAATTGCTCGGCAGCCTATATGGCGATTTCGTCAAAGGGCGGCTGCAAGGGCAGTTCGATCCGGAGATTGAAGCGGCCATTCAGCTGCATCGCAGCATCGATGTCTTTACCGACCGCCATCCGTTGGTGGGCGTTTCGTTGTCGCGGTTTTCCATGACCCGCAGGCGTTACGCCGGGATTGTGCTCGACGTGTTTTTCGACCATTGCCTGGCGCGTGACTGGACGCTTTACTCGGGGCTGCCACTGCAGCAGTTCACGTCGGGTGTGTACCGGGTGCTGTCCGCGGAGGCGCAATTGCCGGAACGTCTGGCGCAGATCGCACCACACATGGTGGCCAATGACTGGTTGGGTTCTTATCGGGAATTTGCGGTACTTGAGCAAGTGCTGCGAGGGATTTCAAGGAGACTGACACGGCCGGAGGAGTTGGCCGCAGCGATGCAGGAATTGCGGGTGTTGTATGAACCGTTGAGCGATGACTTTCGGTTGTTCTATCCGCAGCTTCAGCAGTTTGCACGAAACAATGTGGGAGCAGGCTCGCTCCCACCGGGGATGTGTGTTTAAGCCGCGATCGCGGGGTGCAGCGGTTCCGGTTGAGTCTGCGCAATCGCTCCAAATAACGCCTTCTGCACTGCCTGCTGCGCCTCGAACGCCAGTGCCGCACGCTCGCGACCTTCGCAAGCGATCGGCTTGAGCAAATGAATCTCCACGTCCCCCCGATCATGGGTAAACAAGCGCATCAAGTGCGAGAGCAAATCGTCATCACCAATGAACGGCGCCAGCGAATCGAGCTCTCCGTCACGCAGATAACGAATCGCCACCGGCTGCAACTTCACGTCGGAGTCGATCGCCGCAGACAGTAATCGACCGTGGAACGTACGCAACGAACGGCCGTCAGTGGTCGTGCCTTCCGGGAACATCAGCAACGGATGTTCGTGCTCCAGATGACGGGTCATCTGTTTGCGAATCAACTGACTGTCGCCCGCCCCCCGGCGAATGAACAAGCTTCCAGCCTTGGCCGCCAACCAGCCGGCCACCGGCCAGGTACGGACCTCGGCCTTGGACAGGAACGACAGCGGCGTGAGCATGCCCAGCAGTGGTATGTCGGTCCAGGACACATGGTTGCTGACCCAGAGCATCGGCGCCTTAGGCAATTCACCGTGCAGGGTCACGCGAAAGGGCAGGGCATGGCTCAGGCGCGCCATGAAAAATCGCGACCAGCGCTGGCGACGGACCATTGAATGAGCAATCCCCAAACGCTCGAATAGCCCAAACACGCCTGCCATGCTCAAACCCAGCGTCACCACCACCAACACTCGCGCAATCCGCGCGTACACCCGTAACCGACCCATCACACGGCCGCCTTGAAATGCTTGGCATAACGCGGGCAGAGTTCGTCGCGCTTGAGCAGGATGAATACGTCGGCGACCTGGAAATCTTCGTCCCAGCACGGTTCGCCGCAGATCTTCGCGCCAAGACGCATGTAGGCCTTGAGCAGCGGTGGCATTTCGGCGATGACGTTGGACGGGATATCGAGGCTCGGCAGCGGCTTTTTCGGTTCGGCCCGCAGGTGTTCCGTACACAGATAACGTTCGCGCAGGCGCTGCATGATCGCGTGGGCCTGGATGCCGCCATCCTGCATTGGAATGCTCGCGCACCCCATCAAATAGCTGTAGCCGCCCTGGTTCAGCACTTCGGCCAGTTCGCCCCAGAGTACGGCGATAGTGCCGCCGTTGCGGTAGGCCGGGTCGACGCAAGTACGGCCGATTTCCAGGATCGGGCCCTTCAAGTGGACCAGGCCATGCAGGCTGAATTCTTCTTCGCTGTAGAACTTGCCCAGGCTGCTGGCGGCCGTGTGGTCGAGCAAACGGGTGGTCGCCACCAGACGCCCGGTGTTCAAGTCACGCACGCCGATGTGGGCGCAGTGAACATCATAGTCATCCATGTCCAGACCCAGCTCCGCGCCTTTCAGCTTGGCGTTGAATTCGCCGCTGAACACGTTGAAGCGCAAGGCCTGGGCTTCCTGCAAGGCTTCGGCGCCTACCAGGCGTTCGGCTTGCAGGCGGCGTTCGTTGCCGGTATCGCTGATGCGGGCGATCTGAGTCATTGCGAATCTCCATACGGGCCGGTCACCCGTCTTGGGTTGCAGCCGATCAACTTTCTTTATGCCGCCGTGTTGTGCAAAGTCAGGCTATGTAGCCCCGGTGTCATCGCCATGAAGCTTTGGTGATGCTTATATGACAGCCCACGAGGAGCCTCTTATGTCCTGGCAAAACCTGCTGCGCCGCCGCGATCGTCTGCCCGCCAACCCGGACCTGGGCGAAAGTTTCGCGACCTTGTTGCACCCGTTGGGCAGCGTCACGCCGTTCGAATTGGCGGTGGCCGGGGGGCGTTTGATGTCGACGCCGGGGCTGGCATTTCTGGTGGGCTATCAGGCAGCGTTGCGCATGCTCTGGCCGAGCGCGCCGCTGAGCCTCGGCGCCTTGTGTGCGACCGAACAGCGCAGTCTGCGGGTAGCGGACATGCAAACCCGGCTGCACGACTTGCGTCTGAGCGGGCGCAAGGATTTTGTCACCGCAGGCGATGCCGCCGACTGGCTGCTGATTGCTGCTCGCAGCGAAGCGCCCGACGAAAAACCGCGCCTGAGTCTGGCGGTGGTCTATCCCGATGAACCGGGCGTGCGTCTGGAGAAACTACCGGCGATCCCGTTGATGCCAGACATCAGTCATGGTCGGCTGTTTCTCGATAACGCTCAGTGCGAACTGTTGGCGGGGGATGGCTGGGACGCTTACATCAAACCGTTCCGCACCCTAGAAGACATTTACGTTCTGAGCGCCATGACCGCCTGGCTGTACGGCATCGCTCAGGACAGCGACTGGCCGCAAGCCTTGCAACTGCGTTTGCTGGCGCTGCTGGCCGGGTGTGCGGAAGTCAGCCGGCAGGCACCCAGTAGTCCGTCTGGGCATGTGTTGCTCGCAGGCCTGTTTGCGCAGTTCGATGGGCTCAAGGCCGAGGTGACTCAGGCACTGGCCGATGGCCCGCAGCATTGGGCGGCGATGTGGCAGCGTGATCAGGGTGTGATGGATTTGGCGACGAGTGCGCGGGGGAAGCGATTGGCCAAGGCGTTGACAGCCTTAATGACGACGTAGTTTTTGAACTGTCATTTATCTCGGCTAGGCTCAGCCAGTTCTTCCCTCCGAGCCCACGCCATGTTCAAAGGCTTGTCCCTGGTTTTTATGCTCCTGCTCAGCTTCACGGCCCACGCCGAATATTGGCCTGCCGCGCAATGGTCGACCGGCCCGACAGTCACCGGGCCGGCGCTTCAAGCCCTGGAGACTTACGCCTTCCCACCCCGCGATGAGGCCACCCGAAATGGCATCCGCACCGACGCTTTGCTGGTGATCCGCGACGGTCAACTGATCTACGAACGTTACGCCGCCCCGACCACCGCCGACACCCCGCACCTGACCTGGTCCATCAGCAAAAGCCTGATGGCCACGGTCCTCGGTGTGGCCTATGGCGAAGGTCTGTTCAAGCTCCAGGACCCGGTACGGAAATTTTATCCATCGCTAGAAAAACGCCCGACGATGACCATGGCCGATCTGCTGCATTGGGCCTCGGGTCTGGACTGGCAGGAAGACTATGAATACGCGCCATTGAAGTCCTCGGTGGTCGCGATGCTTTACACCCGTGGTCACCCGGACATGGCCGCGTTCACCGTCGATCACGGTGAATTCGCCGAACCCGGTCAGGCGTTCCGTTACTCCAGCGGCGACAGTAATTTGTTATCCGCTGCGCTGAAAACCATCGTCGGCCCGACCCGCTATCCGGACTATCCATGGACTGCTCTGTTCGAACCTTTGGGGATTCGCCACGCCGTCTGGGAACGCGATGCCACGGGAACCTTCGTCGCGTCGTCCTATGCCTACCTCACCGCCAGGGATCTGGCCCGGGTTGGTCTGCTGATGGCCCGCGACGGTCGTTGGGGCGAGCAGCAATTGCTGCCCAAGGACTGGGTTTCTTTCAACCGCGAGCCGTTCGCCCGCTATCAAACCCATCAGGATGACGCGGTACCCGGCGGCCATTGGTGGCTCAATCGAGCATTGGACGGCGCGGCAAAACCATGGCCCGATGCTCCCGCCGAGACCTTCGCGGCGTTGGGGCATTGGGGTCAGGCAATGTACGTGATTCCCGGCGAAAACCTGGTGATCGTGCGTTATGGCGATGACCGCGACGGCAGCTACCAGCACAACGATTTGCTCAAGTTCACGCTCAAGGCATTTGCCGCGAAGGTGCAGCCATGAACCGTCGCCGCTTTGTTCGTCGTCGACCGTTCAGCACGCTGTTGTTGATCCTGCTGATCGCCTTGCTCGGCTGGATCTGGCAGGAGCGCGCGGCGCTGTGGGCGTTCCCGGACATCATCAGCGCCTACACGGCCAAGGAATACTGTTCGTGCCGTTACGTGATGAACAACCCTGCCGAGTACTGCCACCGCTATGTGAAACAGTGGCTGCCGACCAGTGGCTTTACCGATGACGCCGCCAGCAAGCGCGTTTCGGTCAGCGGCATGGGCCGCAGCAACAGCGCCGCTTGGGTCGACGAGCGCCACGGTTGCCGCCTGAGTCCCTGAACACCACTGTTCTTGTAGCTGCACGCTTCGCCAGCGGCTACAAGTTTGCAATTGGCTCACGGGCGGTTAAGGTTCGTGCAAGTTTATCTGCCCACGAGTCTCTATGTTCAACCGCTTCCTCTGCAAAACCCTCGCCTTGCTGCTGTTGGCCGGTGCCACCCTGTCGGCCCACGCCGATTGGTATCTGGACGGCGAGTCCTCGCGGCTGTCGTTCATCAGCACCAAAAACGCCAACATTTCTGAGGTGCAACGCTTTCTGGTGCTGCACGGCAAGGTCGATCCCAAAGGCCTGGCCGAGGTGAAAGTCGAGATGGACTCGGTCAACAGTGGCATCCCGCTGCGCGATGAACGCATGCGCAAAGACCTGTTTGAAATCAAGGCGTTCCCCGACGCACTGATCACCGCGCAGATTGATCTACGCCCGATCAACGATCTGGCGCCTGGCGCGCAACTTGAATTGCGCCTGCCGCTGACCGTCAACCTGCATGGCAAACAACACGAATACAACGCCGAACTGCTGGCAACCCGTCTCGATGACCGACGCTTCCAGGTGGTGACCCTCGAACCGCTGATCATCAATGCCGCGGATTTCGACCTGGTCCCTGGCCTGGAAAGCTTGCGCAAGGTCGCCGGTTTGTCGGCCATCAGTCTGTCGGTGCCGGTGGGTGCGGTCCTGATTTTCACGGCGCGCTAACATGGCCGGCGCGATTTTCCCCTGGCGTGAAGGCAACCGTTTTGAGTTGTTGATCGACGGTCCGCAGTTTTTCCCACGGATGTTGGTCGCGATTGCCCGCGCCGAAGAGCAGGTTGAATTGGAACTGTACCTGGTGGAGGCGGGAGCCTGTGCCGAGGCGATGGTTCTGGCGTTGGTCCAGGCTGCCGAACGAGGGGTGCGCGTGCGCTGTCTGTTCGATGATTACGGCAGCCTCGCGTTCACCCTGACCTTGCGTCAGCGTTTGATCGTCGCGGGTGTCGATCTGCGCTTCTACAATCGCCTGAGCTGGCGGCGTTGGGTGGGCAACTTCTACCGCGATCATCGCAAGCTGTTGCTGGTCGATCAGAGCATGGCCGTGGTGGGCGGCACCGGGGTGACCGATGAATTCTGGACGCCGGGCGAAAACACCAGCGAATGGCACGAAGTGATGGTGGAAATCACCGGTCCCTTGGTCATCGACTGGCAGTTGCTGTTTGACCGCCAATGGATCGCCAACCGGCATCGGCGCGCCTGGAAACCCGCCTCGTATTTCGGCTTGCCACGTTTGCCACGCGTGCCGTCCATGGGCGAAGGCATGGGCCGGGTCGCCTATGCCGACGCCCGCCAGCACCGGGACATCCTGCAATCGTTGATTCGCGCGTTGAACAGCGGCCAGCGACGGATCTGGCTGGCGACGCCGTATTTCCTGCCAACCTGGAAAGTTCGCCGCTCATTGCGCCGCGCTGCCGCCCGAGGCGTCGACGTGCGGCTGCTGCTGACCGGCCCGCGTACCGATCACCCGTCGGTGCGCTACGCCGGGCATCGTTACTACCCGCGATTGCTCAAGGCCGGGGTGAAGATCTTCGAATACCAGCCGTGTTTCCTGCACCTGAAAATGGTCTTGGTTGACGATTGGGTGAGCATCGGCTCGTGCAATTTCGATCACTGGAATTTGCGCTTCAACCTGGAAGCCAACCTCGAGGCGCTGGCCCCAAGGTTGACGCGGGCGGTGGCGGCGAGTTTCGAGACAGATTTTGCGCAGAGCCTTGAAGTCAGTCTGGATGCATGGCAACGCCGGCCGCTGTGGCGGCGGGCGAAGCAAAGGATTTGGGGGTGGGTGGATCGGTTGGTAGTGATTCTGCTGGATCGACGAGGATAGTCGTCATACCCCAACCACTGTGTGCACGACTTACTGACCAGATCGTTCCCACGCGTGGGAACGATCATTGCGCGCGGGATTACAGCAGTTCGAAGCTCTGCTGCGTCACGTCCTGTGAATCCAGGCCGATCTGTACGTTGAACTTGCCTGGTTCTGCTGCGTACTCAAGCTGTGCATTGAAGAACTTCAGCTCATCCTCGGTGATGGTGAAGCGCACGACTTTCTGTTCGCCGGCCTTGAGCATGATTTTCTGGAAATTCTTCAGTTCCTTGATCGGACGGATCATCGAACCGGTCACGTCCTGGATGTACAACTGCACCACGGTTTCGCCGTCACGCTTGCCGGTGTTTTTCACCATGACGCTGGCGTCGAGCTTGCCGGTTTTGTTCAGTGTGGTCGACGACAGCGCCATGTCGCTCAGACTGAAATGGGTGTAGCTCAGGCCGAATCCGAATGGGAACAGGGGGCCTGTGGTGTCATCGAAATACTGCGAGGTGTAGTTGCCCGGTTTGCCCGGCGTGAACGGCCGGCCAATGCTCAGGTGGTTGTAGTAGGTCGGAATCTGGCCTACCGAGCGAGGGAAGGTGATCGGCAACTTGCCCGCCGGGTTGTAGTCGCCGAACAACACGTCGGCGATGGCGTTGCCGCCTTCGGTGCCGCTGAACCAGGTTTCCAGAATCGCGTCAGCCTGTTCCTTCTCTTCGAGAATCGACAGTGGACGGCCGTTCATCAACACCAGTACCAGCGGTTTGCCTGTGGCTTTCAACGCCTTGATCAAGTCGCGCTGGTTGGCCGGGATATTCAGGTCGGTGCGGCTCGACGATTCGTGGGACATGCCACGGGATTCGCCCACCGCTGCCACCACCACATCGGCATCCTTGGCGGCTTTGACGGCTTCGTCGATCAGCACTTGGGCCGAGCGCGGATCGTCCACCACTTCCGGTGCGTCGAAGTTGAGGAAGTTGAGGTAATCGAGCACCTTCCTGTCGCTGGTAATGTTGGCGCCACGGGCGTAGATCAGCGTCGACTGCGCACCCAGTGCGGTGGTCATGCCATCGAACAGGGTCACCGATTGGGCGGGGCGGCCAGCGGCGGCCCAACTGCCCATCATGTCGATCGGTGCCTTGGCCAGCGGACCGACCAAGGCGATTTTTGCAGTCTTCTTCAATGGCAGGGTTTCGCCCTGGTTCTTCAGCAACACCATGCTACGGCGCGCGACGTCACGGGCCTCGGTGCGGTGCAGACGGCTTTCGGCGTAGGTGTCGGCCGGATCGTCCTCAGCTTTGCCGATGCGCAGGTACGGGTCCTTGAACAGGCCCATGTCGTACTTGGCGGCGAGCACTTCACGCACCGCGTTGTCGATGTCGCTTTGCTGGATCTCACCGGCCTTCAACAACCCTGGCAGCTCTTTGCCATAGAGGGTGTCGTTCATGCTCATGTCGATGCCGGCCTTGATCGCCAGCTTCGCGGCTTCGCGACCGTCACGGGCGACGCCGTGTTTGATCAGCTCGAAAATCGCCCCGTGGTCGCTGACGGCCAGGCCTTTGAAGCCCCACTGCTTGCGCAACAGGTCGTTCATCAACCAGGTGTTCGCGGTGGCCGGCACGCCGTTGATCGAGTTCAGCGCGACCATCACCCCGCCAGCACCGGCGTCGATAGCCGCACGGTACGGTGGCAGGTAGTCCTGGAACATCTTGACCGGGCTCATGTCGACGACGTTGTAGTCGCGACCGCCCTCGACCGCGCCGTACAGGGCAAAGTGCTTGACGCTGGCCATGATGCTGTCGGCCGCGTTCGCGCCCGTGCCCTGGAAGGCTTTGACCATCACGCCGGCGATGCGTGACACCAGGTAGGTGTCTTCGCCGAAGCCTTCGGAAGTCCGGCCCCAGCGCGGGTCGCGGGAGATGTCGACCATCGGCGCGAAGGTGATGTCGAGGCTGTCAGCCGCGGCTTCCTTGGCGGCGATGCGTCCGGACAGGCCGATGGCGTCCATGTCCCAGCTTGAGGCCAGGGCTATCGGGATCGGGAAAATGGTGCGGTGGCCGTGGATCACGTCATAGGCGAAGAACATTGGGATCTTCAACCGGCTGCGCATGGCCGCGTCCTGCATTGGACGGTTTTCCGGGCGGGTAATCGAGTTGAACGTGCCACCGATGTTGCCGGCTGCGATTTCCTTGCGGATCAGCTCCCGAGGCATTTCCGGGCCGATGCTGATCAGGCGCAACTGGCCGATCTTTTCATCGAGGGTCATCTGCTTCATCAGGTTGCTGATGAACGCGTCTTTGTTTTCCAGAGGTGCGGGCGTCGTGGCGGCCAATACGGTATGACTGGCCAGGCTGACGAACAAGCCCAGCAAACACAGCTTCTTCATGAATAGTTTTCTCAAAAGCCTAAACGGCGGTGAATACGCGCCGGTCAGCCAAAATTTAGGGAGCGACTATTGTTGTTCAGGTAAATGCAGGCACACTTGCGCAGTGTTTTTGCGCTGGGGCATCTTTTAGCCCATTGGCTCGATGCAATCCAGTGGCGGCAGATTATGCCCCATGAGCCGGGTTCAAAGTTCGAAGGTTATTTTTCAACGGAATGTGCAAGGGAGCATCACCCAGATGAATGTACGACACCACTATCGGTCGAGCCTGCAGGTTGCAGTCTTGATGTTGTTGACCACACTGCTGGCCGGCTGCGGCATCAACACGATCCCGACCCTCGACGAGCAGGCCAAGGCTGCGTGGGGCCAGGTGCAGAACCAGTACCAGCGCCGCGCCGACCTGATTCCCAACCTGGTGGAAACCGTCAAGGGCTACGCCCAGCATGAGCAGGAAACCCTGACGGCAGTGATCGAAGCCCGGGCCAAGGCCACGTCGATTCAGGTGGACGCCAGCACGCTGGACAATCCAGAAAAGCTCAAGCAGTTCCAGCAGGCCCAGGATCAGCTGAGCGGTGCCTTGAGCCGTTTGATGGTGGTGTCCGAGCGTTACCCGGACCTCAAGGCCAACCAGAACTTCCTGACGTTACAATCGCAACTTGAAGGCACCGAGAACCGCATCGCCGTGGCGCGTCGGGACTTCATCCTCGCCGTGCAGAAATACAACACGGAACTGCGTACCTTCCCCGGTCGCCTGTGGCACACCGTGATGTACAGCGATTTGCCGATCCGCGAAACCTTCGAGGCCACCAGCCCCGATGCGCAAAAAGCGCCTCAAGTGAAGTTCCAGTAAGCGTCGTGACGGGTTTGAAGTGTCACCACGGATGAGGTTGCCCATGCGCGTGTTGAAAGTTGGCCTGGTGTTGTTGCTCTGGGTGTTTGCCCTGACGGCTCAGGCCGCGTTGAAATTTCCGGAACTGACCGGGCGGGTGGTCGATATCGCCCAGATGATCGAGCCTGCGGTGCGTGAGCAATTGACGCAACAGCTTCAGGCCCATGAAAAAGCCACCGGCGAGCAGTTGGTGGTGGTCACGTTGCCGGATTTGCAGGGCACCGACATTGCGGACTTCGGGTATCAACTGGGGCGCTATTGGGGCATCGGCCAGAAGGACAAAAACAATGGCGCGTTGTTGATCGTTGCGCGTGACGATCGCAAGCTGCGGATTGAAGTCGGTTATGGCCTGGAAGATCGGCTGACCGATGCGCAAAGCTCAGTGATCATTAATCAGGTGATCACCCCGGCGTTCAAGGCCGGTAATTTCAGCAAGGGCATCAGCGACGGGGTCGCGGCAATGTTCGAGGTGCTGGGCGGCAATCCGCTGGATGAGCCGTCCACGGTGTATGACTCCGGTGGCAATCAGGAAAGCGACTTCATCGCACGGCATCCGGGGATCTTCGTGTTTCTGGTGATGCTGTTCATCCTGACGATGTTTGTCTGCCAGATGCTCGGGATTGTGCCCCGCGGTGGCGGTGGCCGAGGCGGTTCCAGCGGCGGGTTCGGCGGCGGAGGTTTTGGTGGCGGCGGCGGGGGCTTCAGCGGCGGCGGTGGCAGTTTCGGGGGCGGCGGTTCCTCGGGCGGCTGGTGATCACACAACAATAGCGAGTGGGCATTCTTAAACATGGCACTACTGACCGAACACGAACAACGCAAAGTCGCCGAGGCGATTGCCCGGGTCGAGCGCGATACGGACGCCGAACTGGTGACCGTGCTCGCGGCCCGCGCCGATGACTATGCGTACATTCCGCTGCTCTGGGCCAGCCTGCTGGCGCTGGTGGTGCCGGGTGTCGTGCATTACCTGACCGGCTGGCTGACCCTGCACAGCTTGCTGCTGGTGCAATGGATCGCGTTCATCGTGCTGTGCCTGGTGTTCAGGATTGCGAAAATCACCACATACCTGATCCCGCGCTCGGTGCGTCACTGGCGCGCCTCGAACCTGGCACGCCGGCAGTTTCTGGAGCAAAACCTGCACCACACGGTGGGCAGCACCGGCATGCTGATCTTTGTCTGCGAAGCTGAGCGTTATGTAGAAATTCTGGTGGATGAAGGGATTTCCAAACGGCTGGACAACAAAAACTGGGATGAAATTGTTGCGGCATTCACTCAGCAGGTGAAGCAGGGACAGACATTGCAGGGGTTTGTGACCTGTGTGGAGGCGTGTGGCGAGTTGCTCAAGGTGCATGTGCCGGTGACGCATGTGAGGAATGAGTTGCCGAATCGCTTGGTGGTTTTAGGCTGATCTCAGCTGCTACAGCTCACACCGTTCGGGAAATTACCCGTGCCCTCAATCCCCATCCGCCCTAAAATACCCGCCATTCCCGATTCGCACCGCCCGAGGCCGTTTTTTCCATGTCTGTTACCGCCACTCCCGCCAGCCTCGTGCCGGATCATCACGCCCAGTTCATCGATCTGCTGCAATCCAGTCTTGACGACAACGCCTTCATCAAACTGGTGCTGGCCAAGTACGTCGGCACTGAAATGGAGTTGCAGCGGCTGATTATCAAGCAGCTGACAGTCAAGGATCAGCCCTGCCTGTCCTTCGTTTACCGCTATAAGACCCGCGACATCACCAAGAATTTGCCGATTGCCGAAGGCGTAGCGACCATCGCCGCACTTTTGCCGGCATCGTTCAAAAATGCACATTTGCTGTCGCTGACTGATGAAGTTCAGCTTGAATACAGCAAAAAGGGCAAGTCTTCGCTATTCAAGAGCAAACCTCAGCAATTACGTGAAGTGCCGTCCGCCGAGCACAACCGCGAGAAGAACCGCTTTCTCGACCTGAGCCGGCCGTTCCTCGCGGACCTCGGCGTGACCAACCAGCAACACGAGCTGATCCCGGCGATGTCACGCAAGTGGAAGCAGATCAACAAGTTCATCGAAGTCTTCAGCCACGCGTTGACCACGTCACCACTGGCGCTGGACAAACCGGTTCAGGTGGCGGATTTCGGTTCAGGCAAGGGTTACCTGACGTTCGCGATCCATGACTATCTGCGCAACACCTTGAAGGTCGAAGGCAGAGTGACCGGCGTCGAGTTGCGCGAAGAAATGGTCAACCTGTGCAACGCAGCGGCCGCAAAGCTCGAACATCCGGGACTGGTGTTCAAGTGCGGTGATGTGCGCAGCGTGGCGCCGAGCGAGTTGGACGTGATGATCGCGTTGCATGCCTGCGACATCGCCACCGACTACGCGATTCACACCGGCATTCGTTCCGGTGCCTCGATCATCATGTGTTCGCCGTGCTGCCACAAGCAGATCCGCCTGCAGATCCAGAGCCCGGCGCTGCTTAAGCCGATGCTGCAATACGGTCTGCATTTGGGCCAGCAGGCGGAAATGGTCACCGACAGTTTGCGCGCGTTGTTCCTGGAAGCCTGCGGTTACGAGACCAAGGTGTTCGAGTTCATCTCACTGGACCACACCAACAAGAACAAGATGATCCTGGCGGTCAAACGTGCCGAGCCGGTTGATCCGGCCCAACTGTTGGTGAAGATTCAGGCGCTGAAGGATTTCTACCACATCAGCGAACATTGCCTCGAAACCCTGCTGCGGGCCGACGGGCTGCTGGTTGCTAAGGCTTGATCTGAATCCCTGCCGGTAACGTGCCCGGTTGTGCCGGGCGCACAGCCGTCTTGCGTCCCAACATCACGGCCACGATGACCCCGGCGGCAAACAGCCAGGTGATCGGCTCGATGTGTTCGCCGAAGAACAGCGCCGAAAAAGCGATGGTGAAGAAGATCTGCAACAGTTGGATCTGACTGACCCGGGCAATGCCGCCCATCGCCAGCCCGGCGTACCAGGCGAAGAAACCGATGAACTGCGAGAACAGCGATACGTAACCGAAGGCCCACCAGGTCTTGGTCGAAATCGCGCCCTGATGTTGCAGCGCCAGATACACCACCGGCCCGATCAGCAACGGCGTAGACAGCACCAACGCCCAGCAGATCACCTGCCAACCGCCCATCTCCTTGGCCAATCGGCCGCCTTCGGCATAACCCAGGCCTCCCACGGCAATCGCTCCGAGCATCAGTAAATCACCGGTCTGAATACTGCCGGCACCGCTGATCAGCGCATAACCGAGCACCAGCGCGCTGCCCAGTGCGGCGCAGGCCCAGAACGCTTTCGACGGTCGTTCGTGGGACAACCATGCGGCGTACAGTGCCACGCACAACGGTTGCAGGCCGTTGACCAGTGCGCCGTGAGACGCCGGCAAGGTTTGCATGGCCCAGGCCGAGAGGACCGGGAAACCGAGGATCACTCCGGTAATCACCAGGGTCAGGCCTTTGACCTGTTTCCAGGTTGGCCATCTCTCCCGGCGCCACAGCAACAACATCGCCGCCGGAACCGCGGCGAACAGCGCGCGGCCCAGGCCGTTGAGCAGCGGATGGAGTTCCTGCACGACGATCCGTGTGAAGGGCAGGGTGAGGCTGAAGATCACAACGCCGAGCAGACCGAGGGCCATGCCGGTGTTTTCGCGCGAGGACATGATGGCAACCAGAATCGAGGGTGGCGGGAAGGCCTTCATCTAGCCATAAACCGTGGGCGTTGCTCTGTTACAGCTAGGCGCAGAGTTATCCGTACAGTTTTAGGATGCCTTCGCGGTCCATCAGGTAGTAGCTGGTTATTACCCGACCCTGCGGATAAGGACTACTTTGAACACTCCTGCAGGCCCACGTATTTCCCAGAGGAGTCCTCCCCATGGCTGCCAAGAAAATTCTGATGCTGGTCGGCGATTACGTCGAAGACTACGAAGTGATGGTGCCGTTTCAGGCGCTGCTGATGATCGGTCACACGGTGCACGCCGTTTGCCCGGACAAAACCGCTGGTCAGACCGTGCGCACGGCAATCCATGACTTCGAAGGCGACCAGACCTACAGCGAAAAACCGGGTCACCTGTTTGCCCTGAACTTCGACTTCGCCAAGGTCAAGTCCGAGGACTACGACGCCCTGCTGGTACCGGGCGGTCGTGCGCCGGAGTACCTGCGCCTGAACGAAAAAGTCCTGGAACTGGTGCGAGCGTTCGACAAGGCTGGCAAACCGATCGCCGCCGTGTGTCACGGTGCACAATTGCTGGCGGCCGCGGGGATTCTCGAGGGTCGTGAGTGCAGCGCCTACCCGGCCTGTGCCCCGGAAGTGCGCCTGGCGGGCGGTACGTTCATCGATATCCCAGTGACGGAAGGTCACGTTCAGGGCAATCTGGCCACTGCGCCAGCCTGGCCGGCGCACCCGAGCTGGCTCGCCGGTTTCCTCGGGTTGCTGGGCACCACAATCACGCTGTAACGGGGGACCTTCCCATGTGCGAGCTCTACGTCAAAGCCGATCCGATTCTCTACGAATCGCGCTCCCGCTCGCTGCGCATCTGCGGGGTAGTCACCACCCTGCGGCTGGAGAATCAGTTCTGGGACATCCTCAGCGAAATCGCCGAGGTCGACGGCATGACCACCAACCAGTTGATCGCCAAACTGTATGAAGAGGTGATGGACTACCGCGGCGAGGTGGTAAATTTCGCCTCGTTTTTGCGGGTCAGTTGTACACGGTATCTGATTCAGCGACGGGTGCAGGCGCCGGCGTTATCGGTGGTGCGCGCGGTGGTGAAGTAGGGCGGGTTGGTCTTTACTCTGAAGCGCGAAACCATTCAATAATCTCAAGGCTGGTAACCACGAGATCATCGGTAGCAGCGAGGCTTACACCTGCGCTGCCGCGATGGATAAAGGCATCGCCAGCGTGAAGGTCAACGGGCCGACCACGATGATCAAGGACAAGACCTTGCCGGTGCTCTAAATACGCCGCTGATCGTTCCCACGCTCACACCCGCGAGGGAGCGATCTTGACCTAAACTTCGACCGGCACCGTCAACGTCGGGCTGCCCAGCGCATGCGTCTTCGAATCAAAAAACCGCAACTCACTCCCGGTTCCTTCAAACACCTTCGCGTAGTGCCGCTTCTGGTGCTGAACGAACGCCTTGCTGCGCGGATAAATCGAGATCGCCACCACTTGCGGTTTCGCCAGGCGCAAGGCGTCAATGATGTGGCTGTCCTGCTCACCCAGGGCATGGCCAAACAGGCACAACCCGCCGCCATGGCCAAGTAGCTGGTCGTAGCAGAACGACAAGTAGTCCGAGCTGCGAATGGTTTTGAGCTTGTCCTGCGCCGGACCTTCGTTGACGAACAGCGGCACGTCGTCGAGGGTCTTGATCGTGTTGTTGATCGCGAAGCTGCCGAGCAACGTGCCCTCGGTCGACATCAGTTTGCGCGCCGTGCCATCCTGATTCCGCACCAGATGCAACCCGCCATGCAGGTAAAGCAGGCGGGTTTTATCGGTCGCGGTGGCGCTCAGATCAAAGCTTGATTCTGCACCCTGAAACAGGTCGCTGATCGCATCAGGCTGGCGCTGGAGCGCCCAGGAATTGAGCAGGTCGTAGTTGGTGGTGAACACGGTCTGGTAGCGGCCCAGTTCCTGATTGATCGTTGCCAGCGTCGAAGGCACGACCAGCCGCCACGGGATGTGCACCGCGTGCACGGTGTTGATCAGCGCTTCCTTGATCGCATAGTAACGATTGCGCGGTGCGGCGGAACTTATGGCCAGGGCTTTGTTGACCCGACTGGTGGTTTTCAGCGCGCTGAGCACCTGCTCGAAGCTGCGCGTCTGCAGGGCGTCAAACACGCTCAGTTCGGACGGGCTCAAGGGTTTTTCTTCGACGGTACGGGCGTTTTCGAACAGCGAGTCGTAGCCGAAGTCGTCCCACACGGCACGACTGGCGCCGTTGCCCACCAGCAGGCCGCGGAACGAGGCGGTGGCGCGCAAGGCGTTCCAGTCTTCAAGTTGGGCATCAACATCCTGGAAATCGGTCATTGCGTTCAAAGTCTCAAAGCAGAAGGTCTGATGGGCGGCGACTTTATCACGACCAAGACTTGAGCCAGATCAAGTTGCTGCGTGAGCGATAGGCCGATCCTGTGGGTACCCGCTGGATCGGCGCTGCCGGTTCGGCCTCAGCCAGGAGAATCGCTCATGAGCAGCACGTTTTTCATCCCCGCCGTGAACATCATGGGCATCGGTTGCCTCGACGAAGCCATGGACGCCATTCGCAAGTATGGCTTTCGCAAGGCGCTGATTGTCACCGACGCCGGGCTGGCCAAGGCGGGCGTAGCGAAGATGATTGCTGAGAAACTGGCAATGCAGGACATCGATTCGGTGATTTTCGACGGCGCCAAGCCTAACCCGAGCATCGCCAACGTCGAGAGCGGTCTGGGTCTGCTGAAAGAAACCCGCTGTGACTTCGTGGTGTCCCTGGGCGGCGGTTCACCCCATGACTGCGCCAAAGGCATCGCGTTGTGCGCGACCAACGGTGGGCAGATTCGCGATTATGAAGGCGTCGATCAATCCACCCAGCCGCAACTGCCGCTGATCGCCATCAACACCACCGCCGGCACCGCCAGCGAGATGACCCGTTTCTGCATCATCACCGACGAATCCCGTCACGTGAAAATGGCCATTGTCGATCGCAACGTCACGCCGCTGCTGTCGGTCAACGACCCGGCGCTGATGGTCGCCATGCCCAAGGGCCTGACGGCGGCCACTGGCATGGACGCACTGACCCACGCCATCGAAGCCTACGTTTCCACGGCGGCCAATCCGATCACCGATGCCTGCGCACTGAAGGCGATCACGTTGATCAGCAACAACCTGCGCCTGGCCGTCCGCGACGGCGGTGACATGGCCTCGCGGGAAAACATGGCGTACGCGCAGTTCCTCGCTGGCATGGCGTTCAATAACGCCTCCCTGGGTTATGTCCACGCCATGGCTCACCAGTTGGGCGGGTTCTATGACTTGCCTCATGGGGTGTGCAACGCGGTACTGCTGCCCCACGTACAAAGCTTTAACGCGCTGGTTTGCGCCGATCGCCTTAGCGATGTCGCCTTTGCAATGGGCGTCGAGGTTCACGGTTTCACCCCGGAAGAGGGCGCCCAGGCGGCCATCGTGGCGATCCGCAGCCTGTCCCAAGACGTGGAAATCCCCGCTGGCTTGCGTGAGCTCGGCGCCAAGCTCAACGACATCCCGATCCTCGCCACCAATGCCTTGAAAGACGCGTGTGGCCTGACCAATCCTCGCGTGGCGGATCAGCGCCAGATCGAGGAGATTTTCCGCAGCGCTTTTTAGGAGGTTTTTCGACCGGGCGCGAGCATGACGCAGAGCATCGCGCCCAACGCCAGCAAGGTACACAACAGTGACAACGGCCATGCTTGCGGGCTCGCGATCAAACTGGCGATCCCGCCGATTACAGCAGCCATCAGTTGATGAATGAAACCGCTCAACGCCATCGCATACGCACCGCCAACCGGCGAACCGTCATTGGCCAGGGACAGGCTGATCGGATAAGTCAAAGACTGGCCGAACACCGCAACGCAATAGGGCAACCAGAACAGCAGCGCCACTGCAGTGCCCGCCAAACTCCCCAGCAACATCACCGCGCTGCCGGTCAGCACCAGCCCCACACCCGCCGTTATCAACCCGCGTTGACCGGTGCGAAGTACAAAGCCATTGACCCCCAAAGCCCCGAGAAAATACGCCACGCTGATCGGCCAGCCCAACAACCCGTATTCCACGGCCGACCAGTTGAACGGTCCTTGCAGAATCAGCGGCGCTGCGGTGTTGAACGCCACAATCACTCCGTACCCAAGGCCGCCGGTGAGGGCCGGTAACAGAAAGGCCCGATGACGCAAAATGCGCCAGTAACTCGGCCAGGCGGATGACGGGGTCTTTTCCTCGGCCAGCATCGGGAACGTAACCCGAGCCACGACCAGCGCCATCATCAGACTCACAGCACCCAACAGGTAGAAGATCGCTGGCCAGCCCAGCGCCACCTGGATGATCGACCCCAGGTATTGGCCAATCCCCAGCGCCACCACAAAGGAAATCGACAGCCAGGACAACGCCTTGGCCAGCAGGTCGCCACGGAAACTGTCGCGGATCAGTACCCGGGCCATGACCGAAATGCCACTGGCGCCAATGCCCTGAACCAGTCGAAACGCCAGGAACGATTCAAGCGTCTGGCTCAGGGGCAGGGCCAGATTACCCAACCCGTAGATACCCAGCGCGGCGAGCAACACCGGTTTTCGACCGATGCGCTGGCCCAGGCTGCCCCAGAACAACATCGGCAATGCCATGCCGATCAGATACACCGCCAGCCCCCAGGAAAGCTGCGAGGCGTCAGCGGACAGATCCCGGGCCATGTCCGGCAGTGCCGGCAGGTAAATGCTCATGCCCAATTGGGCAAGGAACACCGTGCAGCAGGTAACGAGGAGGGTGGTGCTGCTCTTCATTGACTCTTCCCTGGTTTCAGTTCAACAGCCGCTGTCTCTGCCTCGAGTGCGTAGTAGCTCGGTGATGAGTTCACAAAAGTGTCGGATCAGCGTCGGCTCCATGTCGGCGCGCAGTGTGATTCTGATGGCTGCCTTGCCTTGCGCGACCACCGGGAAAAAGACCGCCGAGGTGAAGAAGCCGTGATTGGCCAATTCCATGGCGATGTCGTTGGCCAGCGCTGCTTCGCCGCAGTTGACCAGTCGAATCGCCATGTTGCTGTTGTGTTGATCGGTTCGTATGAGGCTGTCGAACAGCCGGATATTAACCTGAAGTTTTTCCTGTAACGCGGCAAATTCCGGCGTGTGATGAAGCTGGATGGAGGCTCTGCCGGCGCCAATGGCTGCACTGTTCAGGCTTTGCGACCAATTGCTGGGGCCGCCGTAACGTGCAATGAGCCTCTTCTGCCGTTCATTGCCCAGCATTACCAGACCACCGCTGGCGCCAAACGACTTGGCCAGCGAGGCGACGATCAGGCAGTCATCTTCCAGGGCGTGCAACCTTGGGCGTACGAGGCCTGCGCCCGATGTTCCGACGGCGGACAGCGCATGGGAATCGTCCAGGTAGAGAAACAACCCATAGCGGTCCTTCAGATACAAAAGACTGTCCAGGTCTGCGACCCCGCCCATGCTGTAGGCGCCGTCGGCGACATACGCAACGGTGCGGTGCTGCTGGCACTGCTTCTCGAGAAAATCCATGTCGTTATGAGGACAGGTCACGACCGTGGTTTCATCGGCACAGGCGGCTTTGAGGTGATTCATCGAGTAATGCGCCAACCGGTCAAAAACCATCACGGGAGGACGGTTTTCCGTGAATACGCCGCTGGCCAGCAAGGGCAGAATCCCGGCACTCGCCGCACTGCACGACAAGGTACTCAGGCAACTGGCGCCGAATAACTCGGACAATTCGATTTCGTACTGTTCCAGAATGGCCAGCTTGCAGCGGTTCTTTGAATTGGCGACGCGCAGGGTGCCGGTTTCCCACAGTGTGGTCATGGCGCCATCGAGAATATCGGGATGGTGATCCAGGCCCAGGTAAGACGTCGTACAGAAATGGTGAAACGCGCGCCCGTGTTGATCGAGCATTCGGTTGGCACTTCTGATTTCGACGTTGAGCCCTGAAATTTTCCCGGCTTCAGCGCTCTCCCAATCGTGATCGGCCAACGCGATGACTTTGCGGTAGTTGGTGTAGCGGTTTGTCGGCTGTGCTGTCTGGTCCATATGAAAATGACTTTCCTTGAGTGAAACGATCCATGGGTGTGTTGCAGTGAGTGTGTGTTTCCAGACTTTACAGAGTGCGGCGGAGGCTTTGAATCGGCTGTTTCCGGTACGGCTGAGTGTTACAAGAGATTTATGTGTAGGGCGATGCCTTGTGAGGTTGTGGGCTAATTGCTTTGCCGAGGCGCGTAGAAACCGGGCTATCCTGCCGACTCAGTCGAACAGAAGTCATCGAGCCCTCCATGCTGCAAAAAAGCCTGATCCGCCGCCTCGACCTGTTCACTCTCCAGTTGTTTGTCGCCGTTCATGAGGAGGGCACGCTGACCCGTGCCGCCACGCGTGAAGCCATCGCCGTGTCGGCGGCCAGCAAGCGGCTGATGGAGTTGGAAGAAGCGCTTGGCATCAGCCTGTTCGTACGCCAGGCCAAGGGCATGACCTTGACGCCGGCCGGTGAAACCTTGTTGCACCATGCTCGGCAGATGCTGTTCAACGTCGAAAAAATGGGGCTCGAACTGGGCGAGCACAGCCATGGCGTGCGCGGCTATGTGCGGATGCTCGCCAACCTGTCGGCGATTATTCAGTTTCTGCCCGAAGACCTGCGGGACTTCTCCGAGCGTTATCCTCAGGTCAAGACCGACCTCGAAGAGCGTCCCAGCAGCGGGGTGATTCAGGGTGTGCTGGATGGTGTAGCCGACCTGGGGATCTGCTCCAGTGACAGCGACGTCAAAGGGCTGCACAGCGTGCTTTATCGACAGGACAAACTGGTGGTGTTGATGCTGCCTTATCATCCGTTGGCGAGACGTTCCAGCCTGGCTTTCGCCGATACGCTGGGCAGCGATTACGTCGGTCTGCACTCCGCCAGTTCGATCAATAGGCGTACCCACGCGGCCGCGCGCCAGGCCGGCAAAGTGCTGCGGCTACGGATTCATGTACCAGGTTTCGATGCCATGTGCCGGATGGTCCAGGCCAACATGGGCATTGGCATCCTGCCGCAAAAGGCCTATGAGCTGTTTGGCCGGGCGCTGGGCTTGCACGCGGTGCCGTTGACGGATGACTGGTCGGATCGCGAGTTGGTACTGGTGGTGCGCGATGAAGCGGCGCTGTCGCCGGTGAGCCGGATGTTGTTCGAGCAGTTGCGCGGGGCGAATTGAGCGTTCGCGTATCGCGAACGCTCGTTGCCAATTGAAGGTTGGATTCCTGGCCTCGTGGTCCTCTAGCCTTGGCTCATATTCCAAGAACAACATGAGGTACCCCGCGATGACTGCCCCCTTAAGTGCAATCAGAGTGATCGAGATCGGCACGCTGATCGCCGCGCCGTTCGCCGCGCGCATGCTCGCCGAGTTCGGCGCCGACGTGATCAAGATCGAAGCTATGGGTCAGGGCGACCCGCTGCGCAAATGGCGCAAGCTGCACGAAGGCACGTCGCTGTGGTGGTACCTGCAATCGCGAAACAAGAAGTCCCTCGCACTGAATCTGAAATCTCCCGAAGGCATTGAACTGGTCAAGCAACTGGCGACCAGCGCCGACGTGTTGATCGAAAACCTGCGTCCCGGCGCCCTGGAGAAACTCGGTCTGGGGTGGGACGTGTTGCACGCCCTCAACCCTAACCTGACGCTGGTGCGTATTTCCGGTTATGGCCAGACCGGGCCGTACCGTGATCGCCCGGGCTTCGGCGCCATCGGCGAGGCCATGGGCGGGATCCGCTACACCACGGGTACCCCCGGTTCACCACCGGCTCGGGTGGGGGTCAGCCTCGGCGATTCCCTGGCTTCTTTGCATGCGGTGATCGGTGCCTTGATGTCATTGCTGCGGGTCAAGACCGGGCAGGGCGGCGGGCAAGTGGTCGATGTGTCCTTGGCTGAAAGTGTGTTCAACGTCATGGAAAGCCTGGTGCCGGAATACGACATGCTCGGCCATGTTCGTGAACGCAGTGGCGGGGCCTTGCCGGGCATTGCGCCGTCCAACACTTACTTGACCGCCGATGGCGCCTACGTGGTGATCGCCGGCAACAGCGACCCGATCTACAAGCGCTTGATGGACGTCATCGGTCGCCGTGATCTGGCCGATGCGCCGGAGTTCGCCCATAACGACGGGCGTGCCGCCAAGAGCAACGTTCTCGATGCGGCGATCACTCACTGGACCAGCAGCCTGCCGATCGACGATGTGCTGTCGGCACTGCAAGCTGCCGAAGTCCCGGCCGGGCGCATCTATTCAGTCGCCGACATCGTCGCCGATCCGCACTATCAGGCGCGGGACATGCTGCTCAACGCCGACCTGCCCGGCGGTACCTCGGTGAAAATGCCCGGCATTGTGCCGAAAATGTCCGAGACACCCGGTGGCGTGAACTGGTCCGGACCTACGTTGGGTCAGCACACCGACGGCATTCTCGAGGGACTGGGTCTTACGAGGCCAGACATCGAACGACTGAAAGCTGCCGGGGTGGTGCAATGATCACTGATTTTTCCGAGACCCTGATTGTTCAGGAAGTCTCCCCCCGCGACGGCTTGCAGATCGAGCCGACCTGGGTCGAAACCGTCGACAAGATTGCCTTGATCAATCAGCTGTCGCTGGCTGGTTTCAGCCGCATCGAAGCAGGCTCTTTCGTTTCCCCCAAGGCTATCCCGGCGCTGCGCGATGGTGAGCGGGTGTTCAAGGGCATCACCCGGCAACCGGGGGTGATTTACGTCGCGTTGATTCCCAACCTGAAAGGTGCGCAACGGGCGCTGGCGACGAGGGCCGACGAGTTGAATCTGGTGATGTCCGCCAGCCAGACCCACAACCTGGCCAATATGCGCATGCGTTGCGAAGCCTCGTTGGCGGCGTTCGGCGAGATCGTGCAATACATTGGCGGGGCGACGGTGCGACTCAACGGCAGCATCGCTACCACCTTCGGCTGTCCGTTTGAAGGCAAGATCGACGAGGATCGCGTGCTGCAAATCGTCGAGGCTTATCAGGCGCTCGGGATCCAGGGCATTACCCTGGCCGACACCACCGGCATGGCCAATCCGCGACAGGTTGATCGTCTGGTGCGGCGGGTCTTGCAGCGAGTGTCACCGACTGACTTGACCCTGCATTTCCACAACACCCGCGGGCTCGGTCTGTGCAACGTGCTGGCCGCCTACGAAGCCGGTGCCCGTCGCTTTGACGCGGCACTGGGCGGGCTCGGTGGTTGCCCGTTTGCGCCGGGCGCTTCTGGCAATATTTGCACCGAAGATTTGGTCAACCTGTGCGATGAGATCGGCATTCACACCGGCATCGATCTGCCGCTGTTGCTGCAATTGTCGCGAGGATTGCCCGCGTTGCTAGGCCACGAAGTGCCCGGTCAGTTGGTCAAGGCCGGACGCAACTGCAATCTGCATCCAGCCCCGCAATCCATCACAACTTTGTAATCCCACACCAGACAACAAAAACAATCGGACCCCCGCGGGAAGTCCGCCTGGAGAAACACTATGAGCCTTAATGTACTGGAGGCGGGCGCGAGCCCGTCCGTTAGCCACGACGAAGAAAAAGCCCTGGTCAGCAAAGTCGCCTGGCGCCTGATGCCGTTGATCATGGTGTGCTACCTGTTCGCATTTTTCGACCGCATCAACATCAGCTTCGCCAAGTTCCAGCTGCAGGCCGACCTGAGCCTGAGCGACACCGCTTACGGCCTCGGCGCCGGGTTGTTCGTGGTCGGTTACGTGATCTTCGAAGTGCCGAGCAACATGATGCTGTACAAAGTCGGCGCCCGGCGCTGGATCGCCCGGATCATGATGTCCTGGGGGCTGGCCACCGCGGCCATGGTCTTCGTCAACAGCGAATGGCAGTTCTACGCCCTGCGCTTCGTCATCGGTGCGATGGAAGCAGGTTTCGCCCCAGGCGTGCTGTATTACCTGACGCTGTGGTTCCCGCAGCACTATCGCGGGCGCATCACGTCGATGCTGTTTCTATCGTCGGCGTTTGCCGGTCTGATCGGCGCACCGTTCTCCGGGCTGGTGCTTCAACACCTCGACGGCTTCCTCGATATGCGCGGCTGGCATTGGCTGTTTCTGCTGGGCGGGGTGCCTTGCATCGGCCTCGGCTTGCTGGTGCTGACGTTGCTCAAGGACCGCATCGAAGACGCCCATTGGCTTACGTCGTCAGAGAAAACGCTGCTGGCCAGCCGTATCGCTCATCATGAACCGCACAAGAGTGGCGGCTCGTTGCTCGCCGCACTGCGGATTCCGGGTTTCCTCACGCTCGGGCTGATCTACTTCCTGATTCAGGTGGCGTCCTACGGCTTGAACTTCTGGGCTCCGCAACTGATTCGCAGCGCCGGCACCGAGAGCCCGGTGATGATTGGTTTGCTGACCGCCATCCCTTACATCTGCGGCGCCATCACCATGGTGGTGATCGGGCGGTTGTCTGACTCGACTGGCGAGCGCCGCAAGTTTGTCGCAGGGTTAGTCGCAGTGGGCGCGGTGGGGTTCTTCTGTGCGGGGATCTTCGCCAACCATACGACCTTCCTGATTGTCGCGCTGGGCTTGCTCGGTGCCGGGATCATCGCGTCTATCCCGAGCTTCTGGACCCTGCCGCCAAAACTGCTGGCCGGTGCCGGCGCAGGGGCTGCCGGTGGGATCGCGGTGATCAACACCCTCGGCCAGTTCGGCGGCATTGTCAGCCCGGTGATGGTGGGGCGGATCAAAGACCTGACCGGCAGTACCACGCCGGCGCTGTATGTCATCGGCGTCTGTGCGCTGATCGCCGTGGCACTGCTGCTGTGGGGGTTGCCGCAGAAGTTGCGTACGCTCGACAAGTTTTAAACGTTTCGCAGGCTACGCCGGTTCCTGCATCGACCACGCATCGCTGCAGGCGCTGGCGCTGGCGAAGGTTGCGATCAAGATGTTGCTGTTATCGCTTTTTCCAATGTGCCACCGAACTGAATCAACACCACTCCAGCCATTAACAACACCGCCCCAAACACCCGCGACACTGACATCTGTCGCTCCATCAACCCAAACCACCCGAAGTGATCCAGCACCAGCGAGGCAACCACCTGCCCCGCCAGCGCCAAAGCAATAAACCCCGTAGCCCCGAGTTTGGGCAGTAGCATCAGCGCCAGCGAAATGAAACACACCCCAAAGGCGCCACCGGCCCACATCCACAGTGGCGCCTTGCTGATGAACGCCAGCGACGGCAACGGTAAGCGCAGTGCCAACATAACCGGCAACAACACCACAATACTGACCAGCAACGACGCGAGGGTCGCCCACAACGGATGACCCAAACCGCGCCCGAGGTTGGTGTTGATTGCGCTTTGAAAAGGCACCACCGCCCCGGCTATCACGGCCAGCAGCAACAGCCCGGCCCAATGCAACGTACTCATGATGAATCTCCAACAGGTTTTGCTGGACTCTAGAGTATTCGTCGCGCAGATTTAAATTCCAAATAGCTATCAAGAACATGCATCAAATGAATGATCTTCGGCGCGTCGACCTCAATTTACTGGTGATCCTGGACGCCTTGCTCAGCGAGCAACACGTGACCCGTGCCGCCGAGCGCCTGCACCTGAGTCAGCCCGCCGTCAGTCATGCCTTGGCGCGATTGCGTGATTTGCTCGGCGATCCTCTGCTGGTCCGGGCGGGCGCCAGCCTCGTGCCCACCCCGCGAGCCCTGGAGTTGATGGCGCCGTTGGCCGAAGCCCTGGCTCAGGTGCAATCGCTGCTGGCGCCCAATACCTTCGATCCGGCCACCGCCAAACGCACGTTTCGACTGGCGATGTCCGACTATGGCGCTGCAATCGTCCTGCCGGGGTTGATACGAACCTTGCGCCGGGAAGCGCCGGGCATCGATCTGCAAATCAGCCATGCCAGCCGCGAAGGCATGCTCGAAGGCGTGCTCAACGGCGACATCGACGTGGCGGCAGGCGTCTTTCCTGAGTTGCCGAACGAGTTGCGCAGCAGCCCATTGTTCGAAGAGCACTACGCCTGTCTGGTCGACCGCAACAGCCTGTCCGCCGATGGCGTGCTCGACCTGTCGACCTACCTCGCCCGTCCCCATGTCCTGCTGGAAATGCGCGGCAGCGGCACCCCGGAAATCGAACGGGCCCTGACAGCCCTGCGTGAACGTCGTCGCGTGGCGATCAGCCTGCCGCACTGGAGCGTCGCTCCGGAATTCATCAGCGGCACCGACCTGATCCTCACCGTCGCTTCCCGAGGGTTGCTCAATATCGATGAGCAATCGTTGATCGTGGTCCCGCCGCCGTTTCATATTCCGTCGTTTACGTTTGTGTTGGTTTGGCACAAGCGGCGGGGCGGGGATCAGGCGTTGAACTGGTTGAATGGGCGGATTGGGGAGGGGGGCAGGCACGGATGAGGTTCTATCCAGTCCCCTGATTTTGTAGTGTTTACCAACTGGCAGGCGGAAGGCGTCTGGTATGGAAGACCCTTAGTGCCTGCAGGCGTCCTTGGCGACCGGTTGCCGGGAAGCGCGCAAGGTGGTCGACGCTGGCAAGGATGGCTTGGACGAAGCCCGCTGCGGCTTTCGGATTCTCAATTGCTATATAAGCGGCTTCGTCATCGACGATTTTTTAATGCGGTACGCAAGCACTCAACGCGCATTGGCAGTCCACTTATCAGAGATTGCTTTCACCTCCTCAGGTGTCGCGAAGTCTCCAGCGTCTGCGTCCTTCAGAGCTTTTTGAATGTCCTCAATTTGCCAGGCTTCTCTCGCGAGATATTCACGCAGAGCACCTGCGTCCAGTGCTGGAGGGGCTGGTGGTTGCCAAGAACACGGGTGAGTGGATGGGCGACTGCACAGGTCAGGGGCAGGACCTACGCAGAACAGTCGATATCGGCAAATCGGCTCACAACGGATTTGCAGACTTGATCGTCACTTCAAGCACCATCGTGCTGAAAAACTTCAAATCAGGCGAGGAGTGTCTTTCTAAAACCCGCGATCTGAAAAAAACACAGATCACGCTGAGCTACGATGGCAAACACTACGTCATGCCTGATGAACTCAAAGATTACTGAGAAAATGCTCACCGGCCTCAACCACCTGACCCTCGCCTTCCACATCAGCGCAACAGACTTCCCGCTCTTCGTCGAACGCCTGCGATCCGCCAACGTCCAGGAATGGCGCAACAACCGCAGCGAAGGCGCATCGTTCTATTTCCTCGATCCGGACGGTCACAAGCTCGAAGCGCATGTCGGCGACTTGGCATCGAGACTGGCAACCTGTCGGCAGCAGCCCTATGCAGGAATGAAGTTCTTCGACGATCTGTAAGTCGGGTTCCGGGAACCTGGGATAGACTGCGTGCATTCACACCGGCTCAACAGGATTCCAATGACCCCAGCGCTGCTAATGGCTGTTCTCGCCTCTGGCTTTATCTACGGCATCACGCCGGGGCCGGGTGTGTTGGCGGTGTTCGGCATCGGCGCGGCGCGTGGGCGCAGGGCTGGGGCGGGGTTTCTCTGCGGGCATTTGCTGGGGGATGTGGTCTGGTGCAGCACCGCGCTGATCGCGATTGTTGGTGCACGGGAAATCGGCAGTACCGCATTCGATGTGCTGGGAGTGCTCAGCGGGCTGTACCTGTTTTGGCTTGGTCTGCGCGCGGTTCGCGCTCGACGCAGCAGTGACGAAGCACCTCAAGGCCCGGCGCGGCAGCCGTTCTGGCACGGCATTCTGTTTGGCCTGACCAATCCGAAGGCTTACCCGGTGGCGGTAGCGACTTTTACGGCGCTGCTGTCCAGCCGTGCCGAATTGCTGCACTGGTCGATGCTGCCGTGGCTGATCGTCCTGAGCTTCATCGGTGGCCTTATGGCCTACGCTATCCTCATTGGCGTTGTCGGTGCGCGGCAGGTGCGCACTATGTACCAGCGCCATGAGCTGTTGATTACCCGGCTGTGTGGGGTAATGTTTATCGGTTTTGCCATCAATGCCCTGGCGCATGCATTGCCGGGGTTGGTGACGAACAAGGCTTGAGGCTGATTGCAAGGAGGCGTCAGTTGTACTGATGAGTCAGGAAGGGTTCTTTTTTTGCTGCATTGTACGGACACGCTTACCGCACTATGGCAACCAGAAATTCCGCGCCGTTGGCGAGCTTTATCGATCTCTTGCTGGACGCCGTCTGTGCGGTCGATAAACAAGGTCGCTTCGTATTTGTCAGCGCGGCGTGTGAACGTATTTTCGGTTACACCTCCGAAGAGCTGATCGGCCAGCCGATGATTGACCTGGTGCATCCCGCGGATCGTCAGCGCACCCTCGATGCTGCGCGAGAGATCATGGGCGGCGACTCCAAGCTCAATTTCGAAAACCGCTATGTGCGCAAAGATGGTCGAGTGGCGCACATCCTCTGGTCGGCGCGCTGGTCGGAGGTCGACCAGCTGCGCATCGCCGTGGCACGCGACATCACTGAGCGTAAGCAGGCCGAATCCCGGCAAGCGGCGTTGTATGCGATTTCCGAAGCCGCCCACGCGGCGGAAGACTTACTGGCGCTGTTCAAACACATCCATTTGATCATTGGTGAATGGCTGCCGGCGCTGAATTTTTCCGTGGCGCTGTATGACGAACACTGCGCACAGCTGAATTTCCCTTATCACGTGAACGACCTGGAACTGCAACCGGAGCAGCCCGGAACGATCATCGGACGTCTCTGCTCCGAGGTGGTACGCAGAGGCCAGCCGATTCTGCTGACCCCGGATCAGGACAATCCGCTGACGGGGTTTGAGGCGCTGGTCGCGGGCCAGCATTCACCTTGCTGGCTGGGTGTACCGTTGAGTTCACAAAACGGCACCATCGGTGCGCTGATCGTTAAAAGTGTTCCCGGTGGTGAGCGCTACACCGAGCAGGACAAGGAACTGCTGCAATACGTTTGCGCCCAGGTCGCCACAGCGATTGAGCGCAAACAATTGCATGCCAGACTGCAGCGCATGGCCCAATACGACCAACTGACTCAACTGCCCAACCGAGAGTTACTCCGTGACCGCCTTAAAGACTCGCTGACGCTGGCGCGGGCTGACTCCGGCCGAATGGCACTGCTGTATGTCGACCTCGACCGCTTCAAGCAAGTCAACGACACCCACGGTCATGCGGTAGGCGACATGCTGCTGCAAGCGGTCGCCAATCGTCTCAAAGGCTGTGTGCGTGAAACCGACACGGTGGCGCGCATCGGCGGTGATGAGTTTGTTGTGTTGTTGCACAGCATCCACGCCTCGGAAGACGCTGACAGAGTAGCGGGAAACATCCGACAGGTTTTGGCTCAACCCCTGCGTCTGGACGGTCACAGCCTGATCATCCAGACAAGCATCGGCGTTGCGCGATACCCCGACCATGGCACTGAAGAAAAGCAGTTGTTCCGGTATGCCGATGAGGCCATGTACGCCGCCAAGCGCCAACATCAGCAGCGCCTAGGGGCCTGAAAAAACTGCCACCGTTCGTCGCGGCGATTTCAACTTTTCTAAACCTTTGCGGTGATCGATATTCTGATTCTATGCGGGTTCCTGCTCGCTGCGATCATCACCAAGAGGTAGCGAATCATGCCTGATTCAAGAAACTCGAACTCGGGAAACATCGCCAACGATCGAACGAAGGCGTCTGAATCCGGTCGCAAAGGTGGGAGAACTACCACCACGACTGTCGATAAAGACCCTGCGAAACCCGATATGGGCCGCAAAGGTGGTCAGAAATCGAAGTAGCGATGAAGGTAGTTTTTATTGAGAGGCGGGAGCGTAAGCGTCCGTTTGAATTTTTTACGAGGAGGGCGCGACCATGAGCCGGATGGCCACCCGATTATGCAATGCCAGTTTTGCCATGTTGCTGGGTCTGTGCGCCAGCAGTGCCTTTGCCCAGTCCCCCGCCGAATTCATCAACGATGCGTCGGCCAAAGGCGTGGCCGATATCGAATCCAGCCGCTTGGCGCACCAGAAAACCGAATCCAAAGAGGTTAAGGATTACACCATTGTCGTCATCAACGACCGCACCACCGCCAACCAGCATCTGGCGAAAATCGCCAAACAACTGGATTTGCCGGTGGCTCCGCGCGAAGAGGTCGTTGATAAAGCCAAAGCCTTGATGCCGCAAGTGAAGGATGGCGCCAGCTTCGACGAGGCCTACGCGGCCAGTCAGGTGAAAACCACCCAGGAAGCTATCGAGCAGCTTCAACAGGCAGCGCAGACCACCGATGTGCCCGAAATCAAAGCCTTCGCCGAAGAAACCCTGCCCAAATTGCAGAGCCATCTGCAAATGGCCAAGGCGCTGCAAGCCAGTCGCTAACCTACGCAGTACGCGGGTGACCCCGGGCCACCCGTGTTAACTCCGATCAGCATTCGTTCAAATCCTGCTTACCCTCCTGGGCGACGGTACCGTCCAGGGAAATCGTTTCGCCCTCGCCAAGTTGCCGATATTGCTTTCTCAGCGCTTCCAACTGCTTGAGGTCCAGCGCCTCAAGCCCCAACATCGCGTTCTGCGCCTCTTTTGTCACCCGCAGCAACTCATCGACCTTCAAGTGCAAAATGTCCGTGTCGCGGTTCTGGGTATTCTGGATCAGGAACACCATCAGGAAGGTGATGATGGTGGTCGACGTATTGATGATCAGCTGCCAGGTGTCATTGAAGTGAAAAATCGGCCCACTCAGGCCCCACAGGAAAATCAGAATGATTGCTCCTATGAACGTCTTGGGGTTGCCGGCCCACAGGGCAAGTTTCTGAGCGATTTTTGCGAATTTCATTGCCGTGTTCCTTATAGGGATTCGCCTGATTTTCAGACAGCACGGGCATGATGAAAATGCTGATTACATTCTTGGCTCAATAAAAAGCCGGTAACTCGTATCTTGCGAGGTGCGAAATTGCACTCCACTTGACCAGGCAGTTACATGCGATCTGACCACCGATTTATTTCGGATGTGACCAGCACAATCAGTAACCATGATCGACTGATAGCTGGGCATTGCCGCCGGTGGCGACGGGCAGAAATCGGCCCAGAGTGTGTAAAAACGCTTTCGCGAACCCTTGCTATGATTTCTGAGGACTTCATCGTAAGGATCGCCCATGAAGCGCTTCATCCAAGGTG
>NZ_JBTEYL010000028.1:0-75068 GCF_054330215.1 Pseudomonas sp. Ma2-10
AGTGAGTGTGGTGGGTGGTTTCATGTGTGCTCCTTTTTTGGAGAGCACAGCGTGGCGAGTGGAGGTAGGGAATTACAGGTGGCTGGGCTGGAGGCTTACGCTTTATCAGCCAGCGTGGCCGCTGCTGTTATCCACTCATCAGGAATATCATCGGCGAACACCTCAAGGCGCGAGAGCGGCCGCTCAGCAAAATCTAGAACAGCGCTTAAATCCTGAGCAATAGGCATAAAAAATCCGGAGTCCTTATCAGACTCCGGATTTCCGGCTGCTTGAGGATTAGTCAACAATCCTTAAGTGAACAGCATTGCACCTTACGGTGGGCCTTTTTTGTCTGCACGACGTGGCTGGGTCCATAGTTGCTGGCTTGTACGGGCGGTTTTTCGATGGCGCCAATATTGCTTTGATGTGTTGGTTCCAACCGAACTCATGGCGCAGGTGTTTGAGGGCTTCAATACCGATATTCGGGTGGTCAAAAACCGAAAAATTGCATTCATGTGCTTAACGGCGTGACGCATAGGTCATAAAGTGCATCTTCACTGTATTGTGTTTCTGGGAGCGGGCGATGAGTCTGTCCCGGGAAATCAACCATTTTGATGCGCCCCTGAGTTTTTCGGGGTGAACCTAGTCGCTGTTTATGATCGGGAAGCCATGATGATTGGCATAAAAAGCATAGCGAGTTACGTGCCGGCCGCCGGTGTGGATAACTACGCTCAGGGTGCTAAATTCGCCAAAGATGAAGAGTTCATCCTGGGTAAGATCGGTTCGGTTTTCCTGCCGCGCAAAGGCGCTGAGCAGGAAACATCGGACCTGTGTGTTGAAGCTGTTAATGCATTGTTTGCCAATAATCCCGACCTCAAGCGCGAGTCTATCGATGCGCTGATCGTTGTCACCCAGAATGGTGATGAGGAAGGGCTGCCGCACACGGCCGCCATCGTTCAGGACAAGCTCGGTCTGCCAACGCATGTTGCCGCGTTCGATATTTCCCTGGGTTGCTCGGGTTACGTCTACGGTATTTACGCCATGAAAGGCTTCATGGAAGCCGCAGGCTTGAAGAACGGTTTGCTGATCACCGCGGACCCTTACTCGAAAATCGTTGATCCTGAAGACCGCAACACCACCATGCTTTTCGGTGACGCTGCAACGGCGACCTGGATGGGTGAGGGCGCGCACTGGCAATTGGGCAAGGCCAAGTTCGGTACTGACGGTTCCGGTGCGCCGCACCTGAAGGTCAGCGACGGTGTGTTTTATATGAATGGTCGTCAGGTGTTCAACTTCGCCTTGTTGAAAGTGCCCGCCCACCTGCACGAGTTGCTCGATGAGTCGGCGCTGAAAACCAGCGACATTGACGCGTTCTGCATTCACCAGGGCAGCGCGGCCATTGTTGATGCAGTGGCACGGCGTTTTGAAGGAGAGCCAGAGAAGTTCATCAAGGACATGGTCGAAACAGGCAACACCGTTTCGTCGAGCATCCCTTTATTGCTGGAAAAACACGTTCTGAGCTCTGACTGGAGTCGTGTGGCTATCAGTGGCTTCGGCGTAGGCCTGTCATGGGGCTCGGCGATTCTCTATCGCGGCTGATCTCTAAAAGACTTTCTCATAGCGCTACCGGCAGACCCTGTAGCGCTATTTTTTTGCCCGGAGCTTTTTTTGCAGCTTTTTTGACGTCATTTTTTTATGCGGCAAGGCCGCTAAGCCCTTGTTTTGTTGGGGGTGGCAGTCTGCTAGTAATTTTTTTAAAAAAAGCCCTCAAGCAACCTGCCATGACGACGATAACTATTACGAAGGTTCTCTAGGCCACACCCGGCGGTTGCCAGGGCCGGAAGCCGCAGTACCCAACCAACGAGGAATTCGTCATGGCTTTAACAGTAAACACTAACGTCACATCGTTGAACGTTCAGAAAAACCTGAACAAGGCTTCCGATGCCCTGTCGACTTCGATGACTCGCCTGTCTTCCGGTCTGAAAATCAACAGCGCCAAAGACGACGCCGCCGGCCTGCAAATCGCTACCCGCATGACTTCGCAGATCCGTGGTCAGACCATGGCGATCAAAAACGCCAACGACGGTATCTCCATCGCTCAGACCGCTGAAGGCGCGATGCAGGAACAAACCAACATCCTGCAACGTATGCGTGAACTGGCAGTTCAGTCCCGAAACGACAGCAACAGCTCCGACGACCGTGACGCTCTGAACAAAGAGTTCAGCGCAATGGCGTCCGAGCTGTCTCGTATTGCTGGTTCCACCAACCTGAACGGCAAAAACCTGCTCGACGGTTCCGCCAGCACTATGACTTTCCAGGTTGGCTCCAACACTGGTAGCGACAACCAGATCAAACTGGACCTGACCGCCAAGTTCGACGCCGTCAGCCTGGGTATCACTTCCGGGATCACCATTGCCGGCTCGTCCACAACCATCGCTGAAACCAACTTCTCGGCTGCTGTTGGCGCAATTGACGACGCGCTGAAAACCATCAACGCCAGCCGTGCTGACCTTGGTGCTGCACAAAACCGTCTGACCAGCACCATCGCCAACCTGCAAAACATCAACGAAAACGCCAGTGCTGCACTGGGTCGCGTACAAGATACCGACTTCGCTTCTGAAACTGCACAGCTGACCAAGCAACAAACTCTGCAACAAGCTTCCACCGCAGTTCTGGCTCAAGCCAACCAACTGCCATCCGCTGTACTGAAACTGCTTCAGTAATAGCTGATGTGTTTTTGGCGGGGGAGTGCGCTTGTCGCGCTCTCTCGCTTTTTTGATTTAAAGAGGTGATGGACATGGATATGAGCGTGAAGCTGAACTTGTCTTATCCTGCGGCGAAGCCGGCGACGCCCGTTGCTGATGCGGCTGCGGAAAAGCCTCGAGCCGATGCTGCGCCAGTGGCATTGGTCAGGGATGAGCCCAAGGATGCAGTAAGTGAGCGGGACAAGCTGAAGATGGCCGTTCAAGAAATTGAAAAGTTCGTCCAGTCGGTCAAGCGTAACCTGGAGTTCTCTATCGATGAGCCTTCAGGCAAAGTCATCGTCAAAGTCATTGCCAGCGACTCCGGTGAGGTGATCCGTCAGATCCCCAACGAAGAAGTCCTGAAGCTGGCCAATAGCTTGAATGACGCAAGCAGTCTGCTGTTCAGCGCCAAAGCCTGACAGCTGGCACGAAATTTGTTGCTATGTTCTTTTGGGCGTTGTAGTGGTCAAAAGACCGGCGAGACACTGAAGGGAGATCTACATGGCAAGTCCAATTCTACCGGGCACGGGCTTAGGCTCGGGCCTCGACACCGGTGCTATCGTCAAGGCACTGGTCAATGCTGACAAAGCGGCCAAGCAAGGTCAGATCGACCGTGGCACTAAGACCAACACGGCGTCCATCTCCGGTGTCGGCTCCCTGAAGTCGCTGCTCGCCACGTTCCAGGCGTCCATGAAAACGCTGGGCAATACCACTGAGCCTCAGTTCACTGGTTTCGCTGCCAGTTCTTCCGATCCCAAGGTCCTCACGGCTACCGCCAACAACTCCGCCGTCGCTGGCATCTACAAGATCAATGTCTCGCAGCTTGCCACTGGTTCGAAAGTCGCCACGGCTGCTTTTGATGGCGGTTCCAAAGCCTCTGTCAATAACGGTGCTGCCGGTACTCTGGTTATCTCTCAGGGTGTGAAAGACGGTACGGCCAAAACCTACAACCTCGATATACCCGCTAACTCCACGCTTGAATCTGTGGCGAAAGCCCTGAACGACAAATACCAGTTCAGCGGCTTCAGCGCCAACGTCGTGACCGATAACTTTGGTTCCCGACTGATGGTGAGCTCGTCGAATACTGGCGAAGGCACCGATATTTCGCTCTCCGGTGTCGGCCTGGACGTTGATGGTTCGACGGTGATTCCGGCAGACTCCGACCGGGCTTCGGCTGGCTCGGTGGGCTCGCTCGCAATGGATGCGAAGTTCACGGTGGATGGTCTGTCGATCAGCAGCCCCACCAATAAACTGGACGGTACAGTTTCGGGACTTTCGATGACACTGCTCGCCAAGGGCGAATCGCAGGTACTCGTAACGACTAATACTGATGGATTGAAAGCATCGATCCAGAAATTCGTCGATGCCTACAACGCAGTGGCCAACGCGATCAGCTCGCTGACCAAGCCTTCGCTCGATGATGACGGCAATCCGACCATTCCTGCAGCGCTGACTGGCGACGCTATGCCGCGTTCGATCCTGGCGGCCATGCGCGGGCCTCTGTCCGAGGCCGGTAATGGCGATAAACTCACCGTACTGTCGCAATTGGGGATCACCACCGATCAGAAAACCGGTGCTCTGAACTTCGATTCCACCAAGTTTACCTCCGCAATGAACGACAAGAAGCTCGGCGGGGAAGTACAGAGTCTTTTCTCGGGTGACAACGGTCTACTCGCGCGTATGGGCACGGCGATTTCGCCTTACACCGAAACTGGCGGAATTCTCGATACCCGTTCTACCGCGTTGGCCATAACCAAGACCAAACTGGCCAACGACCAGCTTGCGCTGGATCGTCGGATCGAATCCCTGACCGCCGTACTGACCAAAAAATACAACGACATGGATTCTCTTGTCGGCAAGTTGAAAGCCACTGCCAGCAACATCACCTCGATGTTTGAAGCAATGGCCGCGCAGCAGAAGAACAGCTGATAGTCTAGTAGCGCCAAAAGCCCGGCAGCGTCGTTCAGCGCTCCGGGCTTTTGTGTTTTTGCGTCTAAAGTTTTTTGACGCATCGTCGATACACTGGTTATACGAACCACAGATTTTTTGATGAGGTACAACATGAATCCAATGTTAGCCCTTCGCCAATACCAGAAGATTGGCGCCCAGGCGCAGACATCCGAGGCCAGCCCTCATCGTCTGGTACAGATGCTGATGGAAGGTGGGCTGGATCGTATTGCGCAGGCCAAAGGCGCGATGGAGCGCAAGGACATCGCGAATAAAGGCGTTCTGATCGGCAAGGCCATCGGCATTGTCGGTGGTCTGCGTGAAGGTCTGGATCTGGAAAATCAGGCCGAGTCGGTGGGTGAACTGGATAACCTCTACACCTACATGATGAAGCGTCTGGCCGAAGCCAACATCAAGACAGATCCAAAGATTCTCGACGAAGTCGCCGATCTGCTTCGCACCGTCAAAGACGGCTGGGATGCTATCGCCGCGCCGGGTCCGCAGTTTTAAGGAGATCACCATGAGTCTTGTATTGCAGCGAATCGAACAAACCCGCGAAGGCCTGGTCGGTGCTTTGGCCGAGCGTAACTGGGAAGCCATTGGTGAATTGGACCTGGCTTGCCGTTCCTGCATGGAAGACGTCTTGAGTGAAGCTTCGGTGGACGAGGCCGCGTTGCGCGAGAATCTTGAGGAGTTGTTGGGGGTGTATAAACAGCTTCTTGAGGCGGCGACAGGGGCGCGCCAAGCGATAGTCGATGAGATGTCGCAGATCCACCAAGCACAGAGCGCGGCAAAGGTTTACCATCTGTTCGGCTAATTAATCCCCGGTTAATCCAAACATCGTGCGCCATAAATTTGACTGTGCACGGTTTTTTGACTTAACTAGTGGCTGATTCCAGATTTCAGGCGTCTACAGGCATAACGTGTCTGCAAGCGCCTAGCTTGCCCCATCATATTTTGGGCATTGAGTTGACCAGGGAAGTTGCTATTGCATGTGGCGTGAAACCAAAATTCTGCTGATTGATGACGATAGCGTCCGTCGCCGCGACCTGGCGGTGATTCTAAATTTTCTTGGCGAAGAAAATTTACCCAGCGGCAGCCATGACTGGCAGCAGGCTGTCGGCTCATTGTCATCAAGTCGTGAAGTAATCTGTGTCCTCATCGGGACGGTCAATGCTCCTGGTGCACTCGTGGGCTTGTTAAAGACACTCTCAACCTGGGATGAGTTCCTTCCGGTTTTGTTAATGGGCGATAATTCTTCCGTTGACTTGCCCGATGACCAGCGTCGCCGAGTGCTTTCGACCCTCGAGATGCCGCCCAGCTACAGCAAGCTGCTCGACTCCCTGCACCGTGCTCAGGTCTATCGCGAGATGTACGACCAGGCCCGCGAGCGCGGCCGTCACCGTGAACCCAATCTTTTCCGTAGTCTTGTCGGCACCAGCCGGGCGATTCAACACGTCCGTCAGATGATGCAGCAAGTTGCCGACACCGACGCCAGTGTGCTGATCCTCGGCGAGTCCGGGACGGGTAAGGAAGTGGTCGCGCGTAACCTGCACTATCACTCCAAACGTCGTGACGCTCCGTTCGTACCGGTCAACTGTGGGGCGATCCCGGCCGAGTTGCTGGAAAGCGAACTGTTTGGCCACGAGAAAGGCGCCTTCACCGGGGCGATCACCAGCCGCGCCGGGCGCTTCGAGCTGGCCAATGGCGGTACGCTGTTCCTCGATGAAATCGGCGACATGCCGCTGTCAATGCAGGTCAAGTTGCTGCGCGTATTGCAGGAGCGCACCTTCGAACGCGTGGGCAGCAACAAGACCCAGAGCGTCGATGTGCGGATCATTGCGGCGACCCACAAGAATCTCGAAAGCATGATCGAGGTCGGGACCTTCCGCGAAGACTTGTACTACCGCCTGAACGTGTTCCCGATCGAAATGGCGCCACTGCGCGAGCGTGTCGAAGACATTCCGCTGCTGATGAACGAGTTGATCTCGCGCATGGAGCACGAGAAGCGTGGGTCGATCCGTTTCAATTCCGCGGCGATCATGTCGCTGTGTCGCCACGGCTGGCCGGGCAACGTCCGCGAACTCGCCAACCTGGTGGAGCGCATGGCGATCATGCATCCGTATGGGGTGATCGGCGTGGTCGAGCTGCCGAAGAAATTCCGTTACGTTGACGACGAAGATGAGCAATTGGTCGACATTTTGCGCAGCGATCTTGAAGAGCGTGTGGCCATCAACGGTCATACTCCAGACTTCACTGCCGGCGCCATGCTGCCGCCGGAAGGTCTGGACCTGAAGGACTACCTCGGTGGTCTGGAGCAAGGGCTGATTCAGCAGGCGCTGGATGATGCCAATGGCATCGTGGCGCGCGCGGCGGAGCGGCTGCGTATTCGTCGCACCACACTGGTGGAAAAGATGCGCAAGTACGGCATGAGCCGTCGTGACGGTGAAGAACAGGCAGATGATTGACGCCTGTTTTTCAAGTCCTTCATTTGTAGGCGGTTTTTTTTAGGCACGGGTATTGCTACATCCCTCGCAACGTTCCGTTTAACTGACGGTCAGCCAAGCGAGAGAACACAATGCCTCAAGCCGCCCAGATGTCTCCTGTCCCTGATGCGTCGGGACAACCGTCGTCCGTAGAGCAGGCGAGCCGGCTTGGCCTTGAACAGGCGTTTGCACTGTTCAACCAGATGTCGAGCCAATTGACCGACTCCTACAGCATGCTCGAAGCCCGGGTCACCGAGCTCAAGGGTGAGTTGGCGGTGGTCAGTGCTCAGCGCATGCAGGAACTGGCGGAAAAAGAACGCCTGGCCAACCGGCTGCAAAACCTCCTCGATCTGTTGCCCGGCGGCGTCATCGTCATCGATGCCCAAGGCATCGTGCGAGAAGCCAATCCCGCTGCCTGCGAACTGCTCGGTCTACCCCTCGAAGGCGAGTTGTGGCGCCACGTGATTGCCCGCTGCTTTGCACCTCGTGAAGACGACGGCCACGAAATCTCGCTCAAGGACGGTCGACGTTTGTCGATCTCCACACGCTCACTGGATGCCGAGCCCGGTCAATTGGTGTTGCTCAACGACCTGACTGAAACCCGTCATCTGCAAGATCAGTTGGCCCGCCACGAACGGCTGTCGTCCCTCGGTCGAATGGTCGCTTCGCTGGCTCATCAGATTCGTACCCCCTTGTCCGCCGCCTTGCTCTACGCCAGTCATTTGACTGAGCAAGCGTTGCCGGTGGAGACCCAGCAGCGTTTTGCCGGGCGCCTGAAAGAGCGTCTGCATGAGCTGGAGCATCAGGTTCGCGACATGCTGGTGTTTGCGCGCGGCGAGCTGCCGCTGACCGATCGCCTCACGCCCAAAATGCTGATGCAGTCGTTGCAGGCGGCAGCACTGACCCATGTGCAGGACCTGCCGATTCGTTGGCAGTGCGACAGCCATTCCGGCGAGTTGCTGTGCAATCGTGACACGCTGGTCGGGGCGGTTCTGAACCTGATCGAGAACGCCATCCAGGCCAGCGCCGGCGATGTGCGTTTGAAAGTCCATTTCTATACCCGTGACAACAACTTGCGTGTAGCGGTCAGCGACAGCGGTAGTGGCATCGATACGAACGTACTGAAGCGTCTGGGTGAGCCGTTCTTTACCACTAAAGCCACCGGAACCGGCCTTGGCCTGACCGTGGTCAAGGCCGTTACGCGTGCTCATCAAGGAGAATTGCAGCTGCGCTCGCGGCTCGGTCGCGGCACGTGTGCGCAGGTGATCCTGCCGCTTTTTTCGGGTGAAAAGCCCAGCGCTCAGGGAGCGGAATGACGGACATGGCAATCAAGGTTTTACTGGTCGAGGATGACCGCGCGCTACGCGAAGCATTGGCCGATACGTTGTTGCTCGCCGGGCACGATTTCAAAGCGGTCGGTTCGGCGGAAGAAGCGCTGGCAGCGGTCGGTGCCGAGGCGTTCAACCTGGTGCTCAGTGACGTCAACATGCCGGGCATGGACGGCCATCAACTGCTCGGATTGCTGCGCGCTCGTCAGCCGCAGTTGCCGGTGTTGTTGATGACCGCGCACGGCGCCGTGGAGCGGGCAGTCGATGCGATGCGTCAGGGCGCAGCGGATTATCTGGTCAAGCCATTCGAGCCCAAGGCCTTGCTCGATCTGGTGGCGCGTCATGCGCTGGGCAATCTTGGTGCGACCGAGGGCGAGGGGCCTGTAGCGTTCGAGCCGGCCAGTGCGCAATTGCTGGAATTGGCCGCACGGGTGGCGCGCAGTGATTCCACGGTATTGATTTCCGGTGAGTCCGGGACCGGCAAGGAAGTGCTGGCGCGTTACATCCATCAGCACTCTCATCGCGCCAGTCAGCCGTTCATTGCGATCAACTGTGCGGCGATCCCGGACAACATGCTCGAAGCCACCTTGTTCGGTCACGAAAAGGGTTCGTTCACTGGCGCCATCGCCGCGCAGGCCGGCAAGTTCGAGCAAGCTGATGGCGGCACGATCCTGCTCGATGAAATCTCCGAAATGCCTCTAGGCCTTCAGGCCAAGTTGTTGCGGGTATTGCAGGAGCGCGAAGTCGAGCGCGTTGGCGCTCGCAAGCCGATCACGCTGGACATTCGAGTGGTCGCCACCACCAACCGTGACCTGGCCGGTGAAGTGGCGGCGGGGCGTTTTCGTGAAGACCTTTACTATCGCTTGTCGGTGTTTCCGCTGGCCTGGCGTCCGTTGCGCGAACGTACCGCCGACATCCTGCCGTTGGCCGAGCGGCTTCTGGCCAAGTACGTCAATAAAATGAAGCATGCCGCCGCACGGCTGTCGCCCGAGGCTCAGGCGTGCCTGATCGGTTATCCATGGCCGGGTAATGTGCGTGAGCTGGATAACGCGATTCAGCGGGCGCTGATTCTGCAGCAGGGTGGATTGATACAGCCTGAGGATTTTTGTCTGGCCGGGCCGGTCGCCTGTGCGCCGTTGCCTGCCCTGGCGCCAGCGTCCGTGCGAACCGTGGAGGTCGAATCCGAGTCGGCCGGGGCGCTGGGTGATGATCTGCGTCGTCGTGAATTCCAGATGATCATCGATACCTTGCGCTCCGAGCGCGGTCGTCGCAAAGAGGCCGCCGAGCGCTTGGGCATCAGCCCGCGCACCCTGCGTTACAAGCTGGCGCAGATGCGTGATGCCGGAATGGACGTGGAAGCTTATTTGTTCGCCACCTGATTTGTTAGCGATGCAAAGCCCCGGACGGCTTTTGTTTAGAACGACCACGGAGCTGGCACCCTTGTTGCTAACACCTCACTACCCGCCGAGTGAGTGTCAAAAAATTGCGGGTCGCCAAAGACGTCGCGCGTCAAAGAGAGAAACTATGAGCCAAGGTATTGAATTCAATCGATTGATGCTGGACATGCGCTCCATGCAAATGGATGCCATGTCTGCATCGAAATCGACTGCCGCTGTTCCTGAAATGGGTGGCAGCAGCTTTTCCGACATGCTCGGTCAGGCCGTCAACAAAGTGAGCGAGACGCAGCAGGCGTCCAGTCAGTTGGCCAGTGCCTTCGAGATCGGCAAGAGTGGTGTCGACCTGACGGACGTGATGATTTCCTCGCAAAAGGCCAGCGTGTCTTTTCAAGCGTTGACCCAAGTACGCAACAAGCTGGTTCAGGCATACCAAGACATCATGCAGATGCCGGTTTAAGGACGAATTGAGTCATGGCAGAAGCAGTCGCCGATAATGTTCCGGCCAAGGCCACTCCAATAGACGGCAAGCCGCCGCTGTTCGGGTTGTCCTTCCTGGAAAACCTCTCCGAGATGACCATGTTGCGTCAGGTCGGCCTGTTGGTCGGCCTGGCTGCGAGCGTGGCGATTGGCTTTGCCGTGGTGTTGTGGTCCCAGCAGCCGGACTACCGGCCTCTGTACGGCAGTCTTGCCGGTATGGACGCCAAACAGGTCATGGATACTCTGGCCGCAGCCGACATTCCCTATACCGTTGAACCGAACTCCGGTGCCTTGCTGGTCAAGGCCGATGACCTGTCCCGTGCGCGAATCAAACTCGCGGGCGCTGGTGTCACTCCCAGCGACGGCAACATCGGTTTTGAGATTCTTGACAAGGACCAGGGCCTGGGCACCAGCCAGTTCATGGAAGCGACCCGTTATCGTCGTGGTCTCGAAGGCGAACTGGCCCGCACCATTTCCAGCCTGAACAACGTCAAGGGTGCCCGCGTGCACCTGGCGATTCCGAAAAGCTCGGTGTTCGTGCGCGACGAGCGCAAGCCGAGCGCTTCGATTCTGGTGGAACTGTACTCCGGCCGCTCGCTGGAGCCTGGTCAAGTGCTGGCGATCATCAACCTGGTGGCCACCAGCGTTCCCGAACTCAGCAAATCCCAGATCACTGTCGTCGACCAGAAGGGCAACCTGCTGTCGGATCAGGCGGAAAATTCCGCACTGACCATGGCCGGCAAGCAATTCGATTACAGCCGTCGCATGGAAAGCATGCTGACTCAGCGCGTGCACAACATTCTGCAACCGGTGCTGGGTAACGATCGCTATAAAGCCGAAGTCTCGGCCGATGTCGATTTCAGTGCTGTCGAGTCGACCTCCGAGCAATTCAACCCGGACCAGCCGGCGTTGCGCAGCGAGCAGTCGGTGAATGAGCAACGCACCGCCAGCAATGGTCCGCAAGGTGTGCCGGGTGCTCTGAGCAACCAGCCGCCGTCGCCTGCCTCCGCACCGCAAACCACCGGAGGCGCTACTGCGTCGGCCGGCATGGTGCAGCCAGGCCAGCCACTGCTGGATGCCAACGGTCAGCAAATCATGGACCCGGCCACCGGCCAGCCTATGCTTGCACCGTACCCGTCGGACAAGCGTCAGCAATCCACCAAGAACTTCGAGCTTGACCGCTCCATCAGCCACACCAAACAACAGCAGGGCCGTTTGAATCGCTTGTCGGTGTCGGTGGTGGTAGATGACCAGGTCAAGATCAACGCGGCCAACGGTGAAGTCACCCGTGCGCCGTGGACCACCGATGAGTTGGCGCGTTTTACTCGCCTGGTGCAGGACGCCGTCGGCTTTGACGCCAGCCGTGGCGACAGCGTCAGCGTGATCAACATGCCGTTCTCCGCCGAGCGCGGTGAAGTGATTGCCGAAATTCCGTTCTACTCCCAGCCTTGGTTCTGGGACATCGTCAAGCAAGTGCTGGGTGTCTTGTTCATTCTGGTGCTGGTGTTCGGCGTGCTGCGTCCGGTGCTCAACAACATCACCGGCGGCGGCGGCAAAGACAAGCAGCTAGGTATCGGCAGCGATGTCGAGTTGGGTGGCATGGGCGGCCTGGACGGCGAACTGGCCAACGACCGAGTCAGTCTCGGCGGCCCGGCCAGTATCCTGCTGCCGAGCCCAAGCGAAGGCTATGACGCGCAGTTGAACGCAATCAAGAGCCTGGTGGCAGAAGATCCGGGTCGCGTGGCCCAGGTCGTGAAAGAGTGGATTAACGCAGATGAGTGATAACCGAGCCGTTGCCGCCAAACTGACCAAGGTCGACAAAGCCGCGATTCTGCTGCTGTCCCTGGGTTCTACCGACGCCGCGCAAGTGCTGCGCCACATGGGGCCCAAAGAGGTCCAGCGGGTGGGTGTGGCCATGGCCCAAATGGGTAACGTGCACCGCGAGCAAGTCGAGCAGGTAATGAGCGAGTTCGTTGACATCGTCGGCGACCAGACCAGCCTCGGCGTCGGCTCCGATGACTACGTGCGCAAAATGCTCACGCAGGCCCTGGGCGAAGACAAGGCCAACGGCCTGATCGACCGGATCCTGCTGGGCGGCAACACCAGTGGTCTCGACAGTCTGAAGTGGATGGAACCACGCGCCGTCGCTGACGTGATCCGTTTCGAGCACCCGCAGATCCAGGCGATCGTGGTGGCGTATCTGGATCCGGACCAGGCCGGTGAAGTGCTCGGTAATTTCGACCACAAGGTGCGCCTGGACATCATTCTGCGAGTCTCCTCGCTGAACACGGTGCAGCCAGCGGCCCTGAAAGAACTCAACCAGATTCTCGAGAAGCAGTTCTCCGGCAACTCGAATGCCTCGCGCACCACCCTGGGTGGCATCAAGCGCGCGGCGGATATCATGAACTTCCTCGACAGCTCGATCGAAGGTCAGCTGATGGACTCGATTCGCGAAGTCGACGAAGACCTGTCCGGTCAGATCGAAGACCTCATGTTCGTGTTCAACAACCTGTCCGATGTCGACGATCGCGGTATTCAAGCGCTGCTGCGCGAAGTGTCCTCCGACGTGCTGGTGCTGGCCCTCAAGGGTTCGGACGAAGGCGTCAAAGAGAAGATCTTCAAGAACATGTCCAAACGGGCGGCCGAACTGTTGCGCGACGACCTCGAGGCCAAAGGCCCGGTGCGCGTCAGCGACGTGGAAACGGCGCAGAAAGAAATCCTCACCATTGCCCGCCGTATGGCCGAAGCCGGAGAAATCGTTCTCGGCGGGAAGGGCGGCGAAGAGATGATCTAAGGTCACTATGTCGTCCAAACATGATGAGTCCAACACCGACCTGATCCGAGGCAAGGACGTCGGCGGTTTCGACGTCTGGTCGCTGCCCAGTTTCGATCCGTTCGTGCCGGAACCCGAGCCTGAGCCGGAACCCGAGCCACCGGAAATGGAAGAAGTGCCACTGGATGAAGTCCAGCCACTGACCCTCGAAGAACTCGAAAGCATTCGCCAGGAGGCCTACAACGAAGGCTTCGCCACGGGCGAGAAAGAAGGTTTTCACAGCTCCACGCTCAAGGTCCGTCAGGAAGCCGAGGTGGCTCTGGCCGCCAAGATTGCTGCTCTGGAGCAATTGATGGGGCATTTGTTCGAGCCTATCGCCGAGCAGGACACCTTGATCGAAAAGTCCCTGGTCGACCTCGTGCAGCACATCACCAAACAGGTGATTCAGCGCGAACTCGCCATCGACTCGACGCAGATCGAACACGTCATGCGTGAAGCCCTCAAGCTGTTGCCGCTGGGCGTGGACAATGTGCGGCTGTACATCAATCCGCAAGATTTCGAACAGGTCAAAGCCTTGCGCGAGCGCCATGAAGAAACCTGGCGCATCGTCGAGGACGAGGCCTTGTTGCCCGGCGGTTGTCGGGTCGAGACGGAACACAGCCGCATCGACGCCACGGTCGAAACCCGCGTTGCGCGGGTCATGGACAAGCTGTTCGATCAGTTGCACGAACAGGCCTTGCACCCGGCCGAGCCGGACCTGAGCCTGGAACTGCCGATCAGCGACAAGCCAGCAGTCTCGCCGGTCGAACCTGAACCGGACGTTCCCGATGCGCCTTGATCGCACCAGCTTCGCCAAGCGCCTCGCCAGCTACGCCGAGGCCACGGACCTGGAAGGCGCGCCGATCCTTGAAGGCCGCTTGCTGCGCATGGTCGGCCTGACCCTCGAAGCTGAGGGTTTGCGCGCCGCCATGGGCAGCCGCTGTATGGTGATCAACGACGACAGTTATCACCCGGTGCAGGTCGAGGCCGAAGTCATGGGTTTCTCCGGCAGCAAGGTGTTTCTGATGCCGGTCGGCAGTGTTGCCGGCATCGCTCCCGGTGCCCGTGTGGTTCCTCTGGCGGATACTGGCCGTCTGCCAATGGGCATGAGCATGCTCGGGCGGGTGCTCGATGGCGCCGGTCGCGCGCTGGACGGCAAGGGCGGGATGAAGGCCGAAGACTGGGTGCCGATGGACGGCCCGACCATCAATCCGCTCAAGCGCGAACCGATCAGCGAGCCGCTGGACGTGGGCATTCGCAGCATCAACGGTTTGTTGACGGTCGGTCGCGGTCAGCGCCTGGGCCTGTTCGCCGGTACGGGGGTGGGCAAGAGTGTGCTGCTGGGCATGATGACGCGCTTCACCGAGGCCGACATCATCGTTGTCGGGCTGATCGGTGAGCGGGGTCGTGAAGTTAAAGAATTCATCGAACACATCCTCGGTGAAGAAGGGCTCAAGCGTTCGGTCGTGGTGGCGTCCCCGGCGGACGATGCGCCGCTGATGCGTCTGCGCGCGGCGATGTACTGCACGCGAATTGCCGAGTATTTCCGCGACAAGGGCAAGAACGTCCTGTTGCTGATGGACTCCCTGACCCGTTTCGCCCAGGCCCAGCGGGAAATCGCCCTGGCGATCGGCGAGCCGCCGGCGACCAAGGGTTATCCGCCATCGGTGTTCGCCAAACTACCGAAACTGGTGGAACGGGCCGGTAATGCCGAGAAGGGCGGCGGTTCTATCACCGCGTTCTACACCGTACTGTCCGAAGGCGATGACCAGCAGGACCCGATTGCCGACGCCGCACGAGGCGTGCTCGACGGGCACATTGTGCTGTCCCGGCGCCTGGCCGAGGAAGGTCACTACCCGGCCATCGATATCGAAGCGTCCATCAGCCGGGTCATGCCGTCGGTGGTTACGCCCGAACACATGATGCGCGCCCAGTATTTCAAGCAACTGTGGTCGCGGTATCAGCAGAGTCGCGACTTGATCAGCGTCGGCGCCTATGTTGCGGGGGGTGATCGGGAAACCGACCTGGCGATCTCCCTGCAACCGCAGTTGGTGAAATACTTGCGCCAGAGCCTCAACGACAGCATCAGCCTGGGCGAAAGCGAAGCCTATCTCGGCACGATTTTCGCTCCCGCGGCCGGCGGCTAACCGGGCATGGCCCAGAGCCGCGCCTCACGCCTGGCCCCCGTGGTGGAAATAGCCGAAAAGGCCGAGAAAACCGCGGTCCTGCGTCTGGGGCACTTTCAGGGGCAAGTCCGTCTGGCCGAAAGCAAACTCGCCGACCTCGAAGCCTTTCGTCTGGATTATCAGGAGCAGTGGATCGTGCGCGGCAGCAGTGGCGTGTCGGGTCAATGGCTTCTGGGTTATCAAGGCTTCCTGGCACAACTGGGCACGGCCATCGACCAGCAGCGACAAAGTCTGGTCTGGCATCAAAACAACCTGAACAAGGCGCGGGAATCCTGGCAGCAGGCGTTTGCCCGGGTCGAAGGGTTGCGCAAGCTGGTGTCGCGCTACATGGATGAGGCGCGGCGGCTGGAAGACCGGCGCGAGCAAAAGCTGCTGGATGAGTTGTCCCAGCGGTTGCCGCGTCAGGATCAGTATTGAATCAAGTAGATCGCGAAGGCGATCCCTCACAGCACCACTTTTCCAGCCTTGCTCCCGCCTCCGGCAAGTGCTAAACCTTCTACACGTGCGTTCATCAATGACAAGGAAGCCGTTAAATGCCAGTGGTTACTGAAGTATCCAAAGATGGGCAAAAGCTGACGATCTCGGTCAAGGGACGATTCGATTTCGCCAAGCATCAGGAATTTCGTGAGTCCTACGAAAATCTTCAGCCAAAACCCGAATCCTTCGAAGTAAATCTCAAAGACGCCACCTACCTCGACAGCTCGGCGCTCGGCATGCTGTTGCTATTGCGTGATCACGCCGGTGGCGAGAGTGCCGATATCACGTTGACCAACGCTAACGCAGATGTGCGCAAGATCCTCGCCATCTCCAACTTCGAACAAATCTTCGACGTGGCGTGACCGCCATGCAGTCCTTGTTCGAACCGCTGACGATCCTGGTCGCCGAAGACAGCGCGGCCGATCGCATGCTGCTGTCGACCATCGTTCGTCGCCAGGGGCACGAGGTGCTGACGGCTGCCAACGGTGCCGAAGCCGTTGAAGCGTTTCGCCAGCAACGACCGCACCTGGTGCTCATGGACGCAATGATGCCGGTGATGGATGGTTTCGAGGCGGCGCGGCAAATCAAAGTGTTGGCAGGGGAAACCCTGGTGCCGATCATCTTCCTCACCTCGCTGACCGAAAGCGAAGCGCTGGCCCGCTGTCTGGAGGTCGGGGGGGACGACTTTCTGGCTAAACCCTATAACCAGGTGATCCTCGCCGCCAAGATCAAGGCGATGGATCGCTTGCGGCGGTTGCAGGCCACGGTGTTGCAGCAGCGCGACCAGATCGCCAGGCACCACGACTACCTGCTCAACGAGCAGCGGGTGGCCAAGGCCGTGTTCGACAAGGTGGCCCACTCCGGCTGCCTGAATGCACCCAATATCCGCTACCTGCAATCGCCTTATGCGTTGTTCAACGGCGATCTGCTGTTGGCCGCGTTCACCCCCGCCGGCGACATGCACGTACTGCTCGGCGATTTTACCGGTCATGGTTTGCCGGCCGCGGTCGGTGCCATGCCCCTGGCCGAAGTCTTCTATGGCATGACCGCCAAGGGATACGGCCTGTCCGAAACCCTGCGCGAGATGAATGCCAAGCTCAAACGCATCCTGCCGGTGGACATGTTCTGTTGTGCAACGCTGCTGTGCCTGAGTTTTCAGCGACGCTCGGTGGAGGTCTGGAACGGCGGGATGCCCGACGGTTACCTGCACAGCATCGCCAGCGGTGAGCGAACGCCGCTGAGGGCTCGGCATTTGCCGCTCGGTGTGCTGAGCCCGCAATCCTTTGAAGACCGCACCGAGGTGTTTCCGATGGCGGTCGGGGATCGAGTCTTCCTGTTGTCCGACGGGGTGATCGATACCTGCGATGCCAACGAACAGTTGTTTGGTGTGGAGCGATTGCAGCAGGTGTTTGCGGCTAATCGCCAGCCTGACGAGTTGTTCGAAGAGATCGAGCAAGCGTTGCGGGACTTTCGTGGCGAGGCCCGTGATGACGTGAGCATGGTCGAGGTCAGTCTGCTGGAGGCCGCACAACTGAGCCCGCCGGCGCTGGTGTATTCCGACAGCGGTCAGTCCTGCCCGCTGGACTGGTCAGTGAGTTTCGAATTTCGCGCCGCCACGCTCAAACGCTTCAATCCGCTGCCGTATCTTCTGCAATTGCTGCTTGAGGTCCACGGTCTGCGGGCTCAGAGCGGGGCGCTCTACAGTGTGTTGGCTGAACTGTATTCCAATGCCCTGGAGCATGGGGTGCTGGGGCTGGATTCGAGTCTCAAGCGCGATGCTTCGGGTTTCACCCGCTATTATCAACAGCGCAATGCGCGCCTGGACGCTTTGCAGGACGGCTTCGTGCGGGTGTATTTGCAGGTGACCCCCCAGGGCGGAGGCGGCTGTTTGACGGTTCGAGTAGAAGACAGCGGCAAGGGGTTCGATGTCGCGCGGGTGATGGCGCGGCCGATCGACGGTGTCCGTCTGTCGGGACGGGGCGTCAGTCTGATCCGTCAGTTGGGCCACAATGCGAGTTGGTCCGACGATGGTCGAAGTGCCCGCGTGGAGTTTTTCTGGGAGGCTCTGGCATAATCCACGCATTCTTGATCAAGGAGTGAGCAAGTGGCTGACACACACCTGGACCGCGATCTGCTGAGCGCGTTGCAAGAGGTCATGGAGGATGAGTATCCGACGTTGCTGGATACCTTTCTCGCCGATTCCGAAGAGCGTTTACGCATCTTGCGAAAGGCTGAAGATGCCGCGCAACTCATGAATGCTGCTCATAGTCTCAAGGGGAGCAGCAGCAATATGGGCGCCATTCGCCTGGCTGAGTTGTGCCATGAACTGGAGCAGCGCGCCAAGCAAAGAAGCCTCGCCGGCATTGAAGAGCTGGTGGGCGAAATTGATGACGAATTTGCGTTTGTCCGGCCGCTCTTTGAGGCCGAGCGTCAGCGCGCGCTCTGCCAATGAGGCCTTCCGGCGCTTTTAGCGCCTGTGGCTCAAATCTGGCGCGACCTTTGCAGTAATCTCCGTCAACTGTACCTACGATCCCAGTGCAGCGGAGACCGTTCCATGCCCGTTACCCCCAATATGCTTCTTCAGGCCGCCGCGCAGGCCAAGACTCAAGCCGCTTCCGCCAATACACCGGCGCTGGCCGCTGAGCCTGGGGACAAGGCATCCAGCTTCGCTCAGGTCTACGCCAATCAAGCCCGGAACAAACCCTTTGCGGTGGGTGATGGATCGGCCAAGCCGATACGCGATAAAACACCGGACAGCCCCGACAAAAAGAACCTCAGCAACGACACGTCTGCCGCCCCGGAACCTGCGGTTGCCGATAGCGGCAAATCCTTGCCCGCCGATAAGCCGGCGCAGGCTGGCGACGAGGCTGCCAGCGATGACGGGTCGGATACTGCGCAGGTACCGGTTGCCGATGCCGCGCCCGTTGACCCGACGCTGGATCCTGCGTTGATGCAGGTAGCCCAACCTGCGGTGACAGCGGCGGTACCGGCAACTCCGCCCGTTGTAGTCACCCCGCAACCGCAGGTCGAGGTGGCTGTGACGGCGGCGGCGACTCCGGTTGTTGCAAGCACTGACACCGATTTCGATCCCGAAGCCGATCCCCTCGACGCACTGCCTGCCGTGCGTATGGCCATGGAACAGGGCGGCCATATTTCGGCTGCGAGTCAGGCCCAGCCCAAAGCGGCACCGACCTCGGCCCAGGCCCAGGCCGACGGCGAGTCCACCTCGGCGCAGAACTTCGCCGCTGGCATGGCGAGCATGCTCGATGTGCAAGCCGACAAGGACGGCACTGGTCAGGGGGGTGACAAGGCCTTCGGTGGTCTTATCGATGACGGTCTCAAGGACCTGAAGTCCGCGAGTAGCGATACCCGGGTCGACGATTTCGCCAACCGTCTGGCGGCACTGACCCAGGCGGCCACGCCGAAAACCGCCAACGCGTTGCCGGTGAATCAACCGATCGCCATGCATCAGAGCGGCTGGACCGAGGAAGTAGTGAACCGGGTCATGTACCTGTCCAGTGCCAATCTCAAGGCGGCCGACATCCAGTTGCAACCGGCTGAACTGGGGCGCCTGGACATTCGGGTGAACATGGTTCCGGATCAGCAGACTCAGGTGACGTTCATGAGCGCCCATCCAAGTGTTCGCGAAGCGCTGGACGGGCAGATGCATCGTTTGCGTGACATGTTTGCGCAGCAGGGCATGGGACAGGTCGACGTCAATGTGTCCGACCAGTCCCGTGGCTGGCAGGGGCAAGGGCAGGAGCAGGCTCAACAGGGTCAAGGCCAGGGTGGACGCACCAACGCCAGCGGTGGTCGTATCGACTCCATGGATGAGGAGCTTGCGCCGGCCGTTACCGAAGTGGCGTCCAGTGCCACCAGCGTCATCGGCTCCAGCGCCGTCGACTATTACGCCTGATCAAACGCAAACCCCTGTCCGATCGTTCCCACGTCGAGGCGTCGAACCGCCTGCGTGGGCGCGATCAAACTGTCCTTCCGGTTCTCCGTCAGACATTTCTGGCATAACACTTGCTCTTGCCTTGCCGTGCGACTGTGAAAACCCGAATAGTGACGGATTATTGGCATGGCGAAGAGCGAAACAGCAGTAAAAGACCCCGCAACCAAAGGCAAACTCAAGCTGATCATTGTGATCGTGGTGGCCCTGCTGCTGGCGATCGGCGTGTCCGTGGGGGCGACCTGGTTCTTCATGCACAGCGCCCAGAGCAAGCCCGCTGTCGCAGCCGAAACCGGCCCGGTCGGCCAGCAGCCAGCGGTTTTCGAACCCATGGCGCCGGCCTTCGTGGCCAATTACAACCAGAACGGTCGTCAGCGCTACATGCAGGTGAGCATCACCTTGCAGGGTCGCAATCAAGTCGATCTGGAAGCGCTCAAAGTCCACATGCCCGTCATCCGCAATAACCTTGTCATGCTGTTCTCCGGGCAGGACTTCGCCACGCTGGCGTCGCCGGTCGGCCAGGAAATGTTGCGTCAGAAAGCCACGGCCAGCGTCCAGGAAGTCGCGCAGAAAGAACTCGGCAAAGTGGTCATCGAACAGTTGCTTTTCACTAATTTCGTACTGCAGTAGGAACACGACATGGCCGTGCAGGACCTGCTGTCCCAAGATGAGATTGATGCGCTGTTGCATGGCGTCGACGATGGTCTGGTACAGACCGATATCGCTGCTGAACCCGGCAGTGTCAAAAGCTACGACCTGACCAGTCAGGATCGCATCGTCCGTGGACGCATGCCGACCCTGGAAATGATCAACGAACGCTTCGCCCGTTACACCCGCATCAGCATGTTCAACATGCTGCGCCGCTCGGCGGACGTTGCCGTCGGTGGCGTGCAGGTGATGAAGTTCGGCGAATACGTGCACTCGCTGTACGTGCCGACCAGCCTCAATCTGGTCAAGATCAAGCCGTTGCGCGGCACCGCACTGTTCATCCTCGACGCCAAACTGGTGTTCAAGCTGGTGGACAACTTCTTTGGCGGCGACGGCCGTCACGCGAAGATCGAGGGGCGTGAATTCACCCCTACGGAACTGCGCGTGGTGCGCATGGTGCTGGAACAGGCCTTCGTCGACTTGAAAGAAGCCTGGCAGGCGATCATGGAAGTGAACTTCGAGTACATCAACTCCGAAGTGAACCCGGCCATGGCCAACATCGTCGGCCCGAGCGAAGCCATTGTGGTCTCCACCTTCCACATCGAACTCGATGGCGGCGGCGGCGACCTGCACGTGACCATGCCGTACTCGATGATCGAACCTGTACGCGAAATGCTCGACGCCGGCTTCCAGTCGGACCTCGACGATCAGGACGAACGCTGGGTCAACGCCTTGCGTCAGGACGTGCTGGACGTTGACGTGCCGATCGGTGCCACGGTTGCCCGTCGCCAGTTGCGCCTGCGGGACATTCTGCACATGCAGCCGGGGGACATTATTCCGGTCGAGATGCCGGAAGAGATGATCATGCGCGCCAACGGCGTGCCTGCGTTCAAGGTCAAGATGGGGTCGCACAAAGGCAACCTCGCGTTGCAAGTGATCGAGCCGATCGAGCGCCGCTGACCGGCGCTCCAAACCCCCTGTGCTTTTAACTGACGGCTCCTGATTGAATGGATGCCCGCCGAGGACAAATTGATGGCTAACGATATGAACACCCAGGACGACCAGGCGCTGGCCGATGAATGGGCTGCTGCCCTGGAAGAAACCGGCGACGCGGGGCAGGACGATATCGACGCCTTGCTGGCCGCCGACGCCGCCAGTTCCCCGTCCAACCGTCTGCCGATGGAAGAGTTCGGCAGCGTGCCCAAAAACAACGAACCGGTCACCCTCGACGGTCCGAACCTGGACGTGATTCTCGATATCCCGGTGTCGATTTCCATGGAAGTCGGCAGCACGGATATCAACATCCGTAACCTGCTGCAGCTTAACCAGGGTTCGGTGATCGAACTCGATCGTCTGGCCGGTGAGCCGCTGGACGTGCTGGTCAACGGCACGCTCATTGCTCACGGTGAGGTCGTGGTGGTCAACGAGAAGTTCGGCATCCGCCTGACCGACGTGATCAGCCCAAGCGAACGCATCAAGAAGTTGCGCTGAGTGAAAAAGGTTCTGGGGGTTTTGCCTGGATTGGCGTTGGGGTTAGCGCTGGCCTCGCCGTTCAGCGTCATGGCTGCCGAGCCGGTGGCGATGGCTGCCAGCGCCGCTGCACCCGCGGTCAGCAGCGGTGTTGCCGGGCAATTGACGCAGTTGGTGTTCGGTTTGCTGCTGGTGCTGGGGTTGATCTTCTTCCTCGCCTGGCTGCTGCGTCGGGTGCAACAGGCCGGACCCGCCGGCAAGGGGCAGGTGATCGAGTTGATCGGTTCCCGCGCGCTTGGCCCTCGCGACCGATTGATGCTGGTGCAGGTCGGCAACGAGCAGATTTTGCTTGGCTTGAGCCCCGGCACCATCACCGCGTTGCACGTGCTCAAGGAGCCGGTGCAAGTGCCCGGCGGTACTGAAAAAGCGACCCCCGAGTTTGCCCAGCGCCTGATGGAGCTGATGGGCAAGGATCATAAGGATAAGAAGTAATGGGTGCGCTACGCATCATCTTGACGCTGGCCCTGATGCTGGCCGCGCCGCTGGCGTTCGCCGCCGATCCGTTGTCGATCCCGGCGATTACCCTGGGCACCAACGCCGACGGCGCTCAGGAGTATTCGGTCAGTCTGCAAATCCTGCTGATCATGACTGCGCTGAGTTTTATCCCGGCGTTCGTCATGCTGATGACCAGCTTCACCCGGATCATCATCGTCTTCTCGATCCTGCGTCAGGCCCTGGGCCTGCAACAAACGCCGTCGAACCAGATCCTCACGGGCATGGCGCTGTTCCTGACCTTGTTCATCATGGCGCCGGTGTTCGACCGGGTTAATCAGGACGCCTTGCAGCCGTATCTGGCCGAGAAACTCACCGCTCAAGATGCCGTGGCCAAGGCGCAGGTGCCGATCAAGGATTTCATGCTCGCCCAGACTCGCACCAGCGATCTGGAGTTGTTCATGCGCTTGTCCAAACGTACTGATATTGCGTCGCCGGATCAGGCGCCGCTGACCATTCTGGTCCCGGCGTTCGTCACATCCGAGCTGAAAACCGCGTTCCAGATTGGCTTCATGATCTTCATTCCGTTCCTGATCATCGATCTGGTCGTGGCCAGTGTGCTGATGGCCATGGGTATGATGATGCTCTCGCCGCTGATCATTTCCCTGCCATTCAAGATCATGCTGTTCGTGCTGGTGGATGGGTGGGCGTTGATCATCGGTACGCTGGCGAGCAGCTTCGGCGGTGTATCGCCATGACGCCAGAAGTTGCGGTAGACATCTTCCGGGAAGCGCTGTGGCTGACCACCATGATGGTTGCCGTACTGGTGATTCCGAGTTTGCTCGTAGGTCTGATGGTGGCGATGTTCCAGGCCGCTACGCAGATCAACGAACAGACCCTGAGCTTTCTGCCTCGCTTGCTGGTGATGCTGGTGACGTTGATCGTCACCGGTCCGTGGCTGGTGCAGACCTTTATGGAATACATCCTGCAGTTGTACGGCAGTATTCCTCAGGTCATTGGCTAAACCATGTCGCTGCTCCAGCTGACCGATACCCAGATCAGTACTTGGGTGGCGACGTTCATGCTGCCGCTGTTTCGTATCGGTGCCTTGCTGATGGTCATGCCGGTTTTCGGTACGACTCTGGTGCCAACACGCGTGCGCCTTTATTTTGCCCTCGCGATCACGGTAGTGATTGCCCCGGGGTTGCCGCCGATGCCGCCGGTCAACGCACTGGACTTGAGCGCGCTGCTACTGATTGCCGAGCAGATCCTCGTCGGTGCCGTGATGGGGTTCTCGTTGCAACTGTTTTTCCAGGCTTTCGTGGTCGCCGGGCAGATCGTCTCCATTCAGATGGGCATGGGCTTCGCGTCGATGGTCGACCCTACCAACGGCGTCTCGGTGGCGGTGATCGGGCAGTTCTTCACGATGCTGGTCACGCTGTTGTTCCTGTCGATGAATGGCCATCTGGTGGTGTTCGAAATCCTCACCGAAAGCTTCACTACGCTGCCGGTCGGTAGCGGGTTGATGGCCAATCATTTCTGGGAACTGGCCGGCAAGTTCGGCTGGGTCCTCGGTGCCGCGCTGTTGCTGGTGTTGCCGGCGATCACGGCGTTGCTGGTGGTCAACATCGCGTTTGGCATCATGACCCGGGCGGCGCCACAGCTGAACATCTTCTCCATCGGCTTTCCGCTGACGCTGGTGCTCGGGCTGTTCATCGTCTGGGTCGGGCTGGCGGACATTATTAATCAGTATCAGCCGATGGCCTCCGAGGCCTTGCAGTTTTTACGCGAACTGGCACGGGCGCGCTGAGTCATGGCTGAGAGCGAAAGCGGTCAGGACAAAACAGAAGACCCCACGGAGAAGCGCAAGAAGGACTCTCGCGAGAAAGGCGAGATCGCGCGTTCCAAAGAGCTCAACACCCTTGCGATCATGATTGCCGGTTCCGCCGCGCTGCTGATTTTCGGCGGGGCGCTGGCGCAAGACTTGATGGAATTGATGCGGCAGAATTTCTCCTTGTCGCGTGAAGTCATTCTCGATCAGCGCTCCATGAGCACTTACCTGTTGAATTCAGGGCTGACCGCCTTGCTGGCGATTCAGCCGATCATGATTACCCTGGTGCTGGCCGCCTTGATCGGGCCGATCTCCCTTGGTGGATGGCTATTCGCAGCAGGTTCCCTGGCACCGAAATTCAGCCGGATGAACCCTGCCGCTGGCCTCAAGCGAATGTTTTCGTTCAAGGCGGTGGTGGAGTTGCTTAAGGCGTTTGCAAAATTTTTGATCATCCTGACCGTGGCCCTGCAGGTGTTATTGTCAGACATCGATGACCTGATACGCATCGCCCATGAACCTTTGGAGCTGGCGGTCATTCACTGCTTGCAGGTGGTGGGCTGGAGTACGTTATGGATGTCCTGTGGGCTAATCTTCATCGCCGCGGTGGATGTGCCGGTGCAGCTGTGGGAAAGCCACAAGAAGTTGCTGATGACCAAGCAGGAAGTGCGTGACGAGCACAAGGATCAGGAAGGGCGGCCGGAGGTCAAGCAGCGGATTCGCCAGTTGCAGCGTGAGATGTCCCAGCGCCGGATGATGGCGGCGATTCCCGACGCCGATGTGGTGATCACCAACCCGACTCACTACGCCGTAGCGCTCAAGTACGATCCGGACAAGGGTGGAGCGCCGATGCTGATCGCCAAGGGCAGCGACTTCCTGGCCTTGAAAATCCGTGAAATCGCTGTGGCCAACGACGTGCTGCTGCTTGAGTCGCCGGCACTGGCGCGTTCGATCTACTACTCCACCGAACTTGATCAGGAAATCCCTGGCGGGCTCTACCTTGCCGTCGCCCAGGTACTCGCTTACGTCTACCAGATCCGCCAGCACCGCGCCGGCAAGGGTAAACGCCCGGATCCGCTCAAGGACGACCTGCCGATTCCGCCGGATCTACGGCGCGATTCCAAAGAGCCGCCGCCCGCCTGAAAACGCTGTGTGCCTGTTAGTTCTGACAGTAGACACGCTTGCTCTTAAGCGTTGTCATGGCCTTGGGCGTTCTCCCGTTCAATGAGTGAATTGATCACTGTGGATGGGCGTTCATTAAGGCATTTGAGGTGGCGGTCATGGCAGAGCGTGAATACCGAACGCTTCAAGGGATGGCGTTGGAATTTGTTTCGGGCGTCCTGGAGGAGGATCAGTTCGAGCGCACGATCAGTTACTCGGCTGCGTTCGACATGACTCTGGGCTTTGCGCATTTTGTGCAGAGGGCCAATGCCTACATTCCGGGTTGCCTGAGCGGCGCTATCAATGTGATCCGACCCGAATTGGACGGGTTCAGCTATCACCATAATCACAATTACTTCTCCGACGCGGCTGGCAATATCGGTGATAACCAAGCGTTGATCCATATTTGCAGCCCCTTGCGTTTGTCGCCGCTGACGAGCCTGCGTGCGGGTCGGGGTCACGCTCGACCAACGTTCTCGCGAAAATTTCACGACCGCTGCGGCAAGCGTTGCACGGTCGGTCCACCGTACCAATCCCGCTGATAATCCCCTCTGTTTCAAACCCCTGCAAAAGTTGGAAGGCTTCTTGCAGTAGCCGCTCTGCGTCTGCTTCAGGCGTCAAAAAGTTTGCTTTAAAGGAACGGGGAAAACCGGTGGATCGCTCTCAGTTACTCAACAACGCTCGCACAAACGTTGCCGACCTAAGTCGAGGCAATTTGGGTGTGCCGTTGTTGCTGCTGGTCATGCTGGCGATGATGATGTTGCCGGTGCCGCCGTTCCTGCTGGACGTGTTTTTCACGTTCAACATTGCCTTGTCGATTGTCGTGCTGCTGGTGTGCGTCTACGCCTTGCGGCCGCTGGATTTTGCGGTGTTCCCGACCATTCTGCTGGTGGCAACATTGCTGCGACTGGCACTGAACGTGGCCTCCACGCGGGTGGTCATGCTCAACGGTCAGGACGGCCATGCCGCCGCCGGTAAGGTGATCCAGGCCTTTGGTGAGGTGGTGATCGGCGGTAACTACGTGGTCGGTATCGTCGTCTTCGCGATTTTGATGATCATCAACTTCGTCGTGGTGACCAAAGGCGCCGGGCGGATTTCCGAGGTGAGCGCGCGTTTCACCCTCGACGCGATGCCCGGTAAACAGATGGCCATCGATGCCGACTTGAATGCCGGCCTGATCGACCAGAGCCAGGCCAAGCTGCGCCGGATGGAAGTGGCCCAGGAAGCCGAGTTCTACGGTTCCATGGACGGTGCCAGCAAATTCGTGCGTGGTGACGCCATTGCCGGCCTGCTGATTCTGTTCATCAACCTGATTGGTGGTGTGGCGGTCGGTATCTTCCAGCACAACATGAGCTTTGCCGAAGCCGGCAAGGTTTACGCGTTGCTGACGATTGGTGACGGTTTGGTGGCGCAATTGCCATCACTGCTTTTATCTACAGCTGCAGCGATCATGGTGACCCGTGCTTCCGGTTCCGAAGACATGGGCAAGCAGATCAGTCGCCAGATGTTCGCCTCGCCCAAAGCGTTGGCGGTAGCCGCTGGCCTGATGGCGGTCATGGGCCTGGTGCCCGGCATGCCGCACTTCTCCTTTCTCAGCATGGCGGCCCTGGCGGCTGGCGGTGCTTACCTGTTCTGGAAGAAGCAGAACGTGGTCAAGGTTCAGGCCTTGCAAGAGGTCAAGCGTCAACAGGAACTGCTGCCATCGCCGGCTCGCGCTCAGGAAACCAAGGAGCTTGGCTGGGATGACGTCACTCCGATCGACATGATCGGCCTGGAAGTCGGCTACCGGCTGATTCCTCTGGTGGACCGCAATCAGGGGGGGCAGTTGCTGGCGCGGATCAAGGGCGTGCGCAAGAAGCTGTCCCAGGACCTGGGCTTCCTGATGCCGACTGTGCATATCCGTGACAACCTCGACCTGGCCCCGAGTGCCTATCGCCTGACCCTGATGGGGGTGATCCTGGCCGAGGCGGAGATTTACCCGGACCGCGAACTGGCGATCAATCCGGGGCAGGTCTACGGTACGCTCAACGGCATTACCGCCAAAGATCCGGCTTTCGGGCTGGAAGCGGTCTGGATCGAAGTCAGCCAGCGCGCCCAGGCACAGTCCCTCGGTTACACCGTGGTCGATGCCAGTACGGTAGTGGCAACGCACTTGAACCAGATTTTGTACAAGCATTCGAGCGAGTTGATCGGTCACGAAGAAGTGCAGCAACTCATGCAATTGTTGGCCAAAAGCTCGCCAAAACTGGCCGAAGAGCTGGTGCCTGGTGTGGTGTCTCTGTCGCAGTTGCTCAAAGTATTGCAGGCATTGCTGGCCGAACAGGTACCAGTACGGGACATTCGCAGCATTGCCGAAGCCATCGCAAACAATGCCAGCAAGAGTCAAGATACTGCCGCGCTGGTGGCCGCGGTTCGCGTCGGTGTATCCCGCGCAATCGTCCAAAGCATTGTAGGGACTGACTCCGAGCTCCCAGTGATCACTCTGGAGCCAAGGTTGGAACAAATATTGCTCAATAGTCTTCAGAAGGCAGGGCAAGGCTCGGAAGAGGGTGTTCTGCTGGAGCCAAGCATGGCTGAGAAACTGCAGCGCTCGTTGATCGATGCGGCGCAGCGTCAGGAAATGCAAGGTCAACCGGTGATTCTGTTGGTAGCCGGTCCGGTTCGCGCGATGCTGTCGCGATTCGGCCGATTGGCAGTTCCGGGTTTGCATGTGTTGGCTTACCAGGAAATTCCTGACAACAAGCAAGTGACCATCGTTGCGACAGTAGGGCCCAACGGCTGAGGTAGTGGTTTATGCAAGTTAAGCGTTTTTTCGCCGCCGATATGCGTCAGGCCATGAAGCTGGTTCGTGATGAGCTGGGCGCTGATGCCGCTATCATTGGCAACCGCCGGATCGCCGGTGGTGTTGAACTGACGGCTGCCCTGGATTACAAGCTGTCGGCGCTGGCTCCGCGCGTTCCGAACATGGAGCTTGAAGACGAGCTACGCAAGACCCAATCGCGGATCGTCACCGCCCAGGCCGAACTGAGCCTGCGCAGCGATGGCGAGAGCGATAAGTCCACCAATCGCCAATTGTTCGCCGGCCTGCCATTGACCGCCGCGGAGCCGCTGATCGAGGCGACCTACACCGAACCCCGCCGTGCTGCACCGGCTGCGGCACCTGTCACCGGTGGCGTCGACCCACGGGCGTTCGACTCGATGCGTTTCGAACTCAACAGCCTGCGCGAATTGATGGAAGTGCAACTCGGCTCCCTGGCCTGGAATCAGCTGCAAGGCAGCCGTCCGGCCCAGGCCAATCTTTGGCGTCGCCTGCAACGTATTGGCCTGTCCGGCCCGTTGTCGCGCGATTTGCTGGCGCTGGTTACCGATATTGAAGAACCCCGTCAGGCCTGGCGCATGTTGCTGGCGCACCTGGCGCGGATGATCGCCACACCGCAAGTCGAGCCCCTGGAAGAGGGCGGCGTGATTGCCATGGTCGGCCCCGCCGGCATGGGCAAGACCACCACCCTGGCCAAACTCGCGGCCCGTTACGTGCTCAAGTACGGCGCGCAGAATATCGCGCTGGTCAGCATGGACAGCTACCGCATTGGTGCTCAGGAACAACTCAAGACGTTGGGCCGGATCCTCAATGTGTCGGTGACGCATGTCGATCCGGGCCAATCGCTGGTGCAGGCGATGGAGCCTTTGCTACGCAAACGCGTGGTGCTGATCGATACCGCGGGCCTTCAGGCCAGCGATCCGGCACTGCGCATGCAGCTCGAAAGCCTGGCCGGTCGTGGCATCAAATCGAAAAATTATCTGGTGTTGGCAACCACCAGCCAGAAACAGGTTCTAACGGCTGCGTATCACAGTTACAAGCGTTGTGGGCTCGCTGGCTGCATCCTGACTAAACTGGATGAAACGGCAAGTCTGGGCGAGGTGCTGAGCCTGGCCATCAGTCATGAATTGCCGGTGGCCTATCTGACCGATGGCCCGCGGATTCCGGATGATTTGCATCTGCCGCGTCGTCATCAGTTGGTCAGTCGCGCCGTCAGCGTGCAAATGCAAGAAGAACCCAGCGAAGAAGCCATGGCTGACATGTTCGCTGATATTTACCACAGCCCGACCAAGCAGGTCGGCTGAGGTATTAATAAACAGTTTTTGTACCTACATCGATGGTCTGCCATGCATTGTTCAGTTAGTGAACGCGCAGCCAGTAATGTGGCCTCCGTCTAAGTAAGACAAGGTAAAAAAAATTCATGGGCAGCATGCATCCCGTACAGGTGATCGCGGTGACCGGCGGCAAAGGTGGCGTCGGGAAGACTAACGTGTCAGTGAACTTGTCCCTGGCTCTTGCTGAGCTCGGCCGGCGCGTCATGCTGCTGGACGCCGATCTGGGGCTGGCGAACGTCGACGTACTGCTGGGGCTGACACCCAAACGTACTTTGGCCGACGTGATCGAAGGCCGCTGTGAGCTGCGCGACGTACTGTTGCAAGGCCCCGGCGGCATCCGCATCGTCCCGGCCGCGTCCGGTACACAGAGCATGGTTCATTTGAGCCCGGCTCAACACGCCGGCCTGATCCAGGCGTTCAGCGATATCGGCGACAACCTCGACGTGCTGGTGATCGACACCGCGGCGGGTATTGGTGACTCGGTCGTCAGTTTCGTCCGCGCAGCGCAAGAAGTGTTGCTGGTGGTCTGCGACGAACCGACCTCGATCACCGACGCCTACGCACTGATCAAACTGCTTAACCGCGATTACGGCATGAACCGCTTCCGCGTCCTGGCCAACATGGCCCAGAGCCCGCAGGAAGGGCGCAACCTGTTCGCCAAGTTGACCAAGGTCACGGATCGCTTCCTTGACGTCGCCTTACAATACGTCGGTGCGGTGCCTTACGACGAAAGTGTGCGCAAGGCGGTGCAGAAGCAGCGCGCCGTTTACGAAGCCTTCCCGCGGTCCAAGTGTTCATTGGCGTTCAAGGCCATTGCACAGAAGGTCGATACCTGGCCGCTGCCTGCCAACCCGCGTGGTCACCTGGAGTTTTTCGTCGAGCGCCTCGTGCAACAAACCGCAGGACCGGTGCTATGACAGCCAGTGGCTACAACTTCTACAAGAAGTCGGCACGTGACGCGCAGTACGAGCTGATCGAGCGTTACGCGCCACTGGTTAAACGCATTGCCTACCACTTGCTGGCGCGTCTGCCGGCCAGTGTCCAGGTCGAAGACCTGATTCAGGCCGGTATGATCGGCCTGCTTGAAGTGTCGACCAAATACGACGCCAGCAAAGGTGCGAGCTTCGAGACGTACGCGGGCATTCGAATCCGTGGCGCGATGCTCGATGAAGTGCGTAAGGGGGATTGGGCGCCACGTTCGGTCCACCGCAATACCCGGATGGTCAGCGATGCCATTCGCTCGATTGAAGCTAAAACCGGTCGTGACGCTAAAGATCACGAGGTTGCGGCCGAACTCCAATTGAGTCTCGACGATTATTACGGGATTTTGAACGACACCCTGGGTAGCCGGTTATTCAGTTTCGACGATCTGTTGCAGGACGGCGAACACGAAGGGCTGCACGAGGATGGCGCCAGTGCTCATCTCGAGCCGTCACGCGATCTGGAAGATGAACGCTTCCAGGCGGCGCTGGCGGACGCGATTGCCAATTTGCCGGAGCGTGAGCGACTGGTGTTGGCGCTGTACTACGACGAAGAGTTGAATCTCAAGGAAATCGGTGAGGTCCTGGGGGTCAGCGAATCTCGGGTCAGCCAGTTACACAGCCAGTGCGCGGCCCGTTTGCGGGGGCGTTTGGGGGAGTGGCGAGCGCGCTGAAGGCAGTGTGGGGACACTGCGAACGCGGCTGGTGGGGTGTTGAACCTTGCCGGTCACGATCTGTTGTGCTCCAGACAGTCATTGAGTGCTTTGCCGGATTGAATGAAATGGCGCGTCCAGGTGCTGGGCGCGTTTAAGACTGCTTGGAGGTCGAATTGGACAAGAACATGAAAATCCTCATCGTTGATGACTTCTCAACGATGCGGCGGATCATTAAAAACCTGTTGCGTGACCTTGGGTTCACCAACACTGTCGAGGCCGACGATGGCACTACTGCCATTCCGGTGCTCAACAGCGGCAGCATCGACTTTCTGGTAACAGACTGGAACATGCCTGGCATGACCGGTATCGACCTGCTGCGCCACGTGCGCGCCGATGAAAAACTCAAGCACTTGCCAGTGCTGATGGTGACCGCTGAAGCCAAGCGCGAGCAGATCATCGAAGCGGCCCAGGCCGGTGTAAACGGCTATGTGGTCAAACCCTTCACGGCCCAGGCGTTGAAAGACAAGATCGAAAAGATTTTCGAACGCATCGGTTGAGCAACTGCGCCACGGGGGAGCTATGGAGCATAAAGAATCTTCACAGGGCGATTTTGAGTCGACCCTGAAAAAACACGCGGTCGAACTGGTCGAAAGCCTTGAAAAAGGCAGGTTCGGCGACGCTGTGCAACTGATCCATGAGCTCAATCAGACCCGTGACCGTGGCCTGTATCAGGAAGTGGGCAAGCTCACTCGCGAGTTGCATAGCGCGATCGTCAATTTCCAGATTGACCCGAACATGCCGCAAGCCGAGGAAGTCTCGCAGATCACGGATGCCACCGAGCGGTTGGGTTACGTGGTCAAGCTGACCGAGGCTGCTGCCAACCGCACCATGGACCTGGTGGAAAACGCCACGCCGCTGGTCAACGGCCTGAGCAACGAAGCCCAGGCCTTGAGCACCGACTGGGGACGGTTCATGCGTCGCGAAGTCGGGGCTGAAGAGTTCCGCGAGTTGGCTCGGCGAGTCGACGGTTTCCTGACACGCAGCAGCGAAGACAATCGCGTTGTGTCGGGCAACCTCAACGACATTCTGCTCGCTCAGGATTACCAGGATCTCACCGGTCAGGTGATCAAGCGCGTGACCCAATTGGTCACCGAAGTTGAAAGCAACCTGCTCAAGCTCGTGCTTATGGCCAGTCAGGTGGACCGCTTTGCGGGCATCGAACATGACCGTGAAGCGATGCGTGCAGAAAAAGATCCGCAAAAACATCTCTCTCAGGGTGAAGGTCCGCAGATTCATGCCGATAAAAGAGAAGATGTTGTGTCCGGTCAGGACGATGTGGACGATTTGCTATCCAGTCTTGGATTTTAGGTTTTTAGGTTTTTAGACCTTTAGGAGCACCCCCTTAATGAGCTTCGGCGCCGATGAAGAGATCCTTCAGGATTTCCTGGTTGAGGCCGGCGAGATTCTAGAGCAACTGTCCGAACAGCTGGTCGAGCTTGAAAGCCGACCCGATGATGCGGACTTGCTCAATGCAATTTTTCGCGGTTTTCACACTGTAAAAGGAGGCGCCGGCTTCCTCCAGCTCAACGAGCTGGTGGAGTGCTGTCACATCGCCGAGAACGTGTTCGACATCCTGCGCAAGGGTGAGCGTCGCGTCGACTCGGAACTGATGGACGTGGTTCTCGAAGCGCTGGATGCGGTGAACGGCATGTTTACCGAAGTCCGCGAGCGCAGCCCGATCACGGCTGCCACGCCAGAATTGCTTGCGGCACTGGCCCGTCTGGCCGAGCCGCAAATCGCCGATGAAACGGCACCGGTCGCCGAGGTGGTGGAACAACCTGCCGCCGAGAGCGAATCGGGTGACATCACCGATCACGAATTCGAACAACTGCTGGACTCGCTGAACGCCGTCAAGGCTCAGGCGCAAGCCCCGCAAGCCCCGAGCAGTAATGTGGCGAGCAGCGACGAAATTACCGATGCCGAGTTCGAGTCGTTGCTCGATCAACTGCACGGTAAAGGCCAGTTCGCCGTCGATGCGGTAGCCCCGGCGCCGGCCGCACCGGCTGCCCCGAAAGCGGCAGGCGACAGCTCCGATATCACCGACGACGAGTTCGAAGCACTGCTCGATCAGTTGCACGGCAAGGGTAATTTTGCCGTTGATGCGCTGGAATCGGCTATTGCTGCGGTCCCGGCCCCGGCTGCGCCAATCGCTAAAGTGGCGGGCGGCGATCTGATCTCCGATCACGAGTTCGAATCGCTACTCGACGAATTGCACGGTAAAGGCACGTTCACTGAAGTCGGTACCGCCTCGGGCACCAGCGCTTCGGCTGCGACGCCAATTGCCAAGGCTGTTGCACCCAAACCCGTTGCCAAAGCGCCCGAGCCTAAAGCCGAAGCGCCGAAGCCTGCCGCTGCTGCCCCGGCTCCGGCTCGTGCCCCATCCGCGCCGCCGCCGGAAAAACCGGCCAGCGAAGCCGAGACCACCGTGCGGGTCGATACCGCGCGTCTCGACGAAATCATGAACATGGTCGGTGAGTTGGTACTGGTGCGTAACCGCTTGGTCCGTCTGGGCCTCAACAGCGGTGACGAAGCCATGTCCAAGGCCGTGTCGAACCTCGACGTGGTCACGGCCGACCTGCAAACCGCGGTCATGAAGACCCGGATGCAGCCGATCAAGAAGGTCTTCGGACGCTTCCCGCGTCTGGTTCGCGACCTGGCTCGCCAGCTCAAGAAAGAGATCAACCTGGAACTGGTCGGCGAAGAAACCGACCTCGACAAAAACCTCGTCGAGGCCCTGGCCGACCCGCTGGTCCACTTGGTGCGCAACTCGGTCGACCACGGTATTGAAGAGCCGGCCGAGCGTGAAGCGATGGGCAAGCCTCGCAGCGGCAAGGTGATCCTGTCCGCTGAACAGGAAGGCGACCACATCCTTCTGTCGATTTCCGATGACGGCAAGGGCATGGACGCCGATGTTCTGCGCGGCATTGCCGTGAAGAAAGGCTTGATGGACAAGGATGCAGCGGATCGCCTCAGCGAGTCCGATTGCTTCAACCTGATCTTCGCGCCGGGTTTCTCGACCAAGACCGAAATTTCCGATGTCTCCGGACGCGGCGTGGGCATGGACGTGGTGAAAACCAAAATCGCCCAGCTCAACGGCACCATCAATATCTATTCGACCAAGGGCAAGGGCTCGAAGATCGTCATCAAGGTGCCGTTGACCCTGGCGATCATGCCGACGCTGATGGTCATGTTGGGCAACCAGGCGTTTGCGTTCCCGCTGGTGAACGTCAACGAGATCTTCCACCTCGACCTGTCGCGCACCAACGTGGTGGATGGCCAGGAAGTGGTAATCGTGCGGGACAAGGCGCTGCCCTTGTTCTACCTCAAGCGCTGGCTGGTCAGCTCCGCTGCTCACGAAGAGCAGCGCGAGGGCCATGTGGTGATCCTTTCGGTGGGCACTCAGCGGATCGGCTTCGTCGTCGATCAACTGGTGGGCCAGGAAGAAGTGGTCATCAAGCCATTGGGCAAAATGCTCCAGGGAACCCCGGGCATGTCCGGCGCCACCATCACCGGTGACGGCCGCATTGCGCTGATTCTCGATGTTCCCAGCATGCTCAAGCGTTACGCCGCACGGCGTATTTGATTCTGGTGGGGCGGGGCGACTGAGCCTCGCTCCGTCTAACGGAGTGTTTATGGCAGTTAAAGTCCTGGTGGTGGATGATTCGGGTTTTTTCCGCCGCCGCGTCTCGGAAATTCTTTCAGCGGATCCGAATATCCAGGTCGTCGGCACGGCGACCAACGGAAAAGAGGCGATTGATCAGGCGCTGGCCCTCAAGCCAGACGTGATCACCATGGACTACGAGATGCCGATGATGGATGGCATCACGGCGGTGCGGCACATCATGCAGCGCTGCCCGACCCCGGTGTTGATGTTCTCCTCGCTGACCCATGAAGGCGCTCGGGTAACCCTCGATGCGTTGGATGCCGGCGCGGTGGATTTCCTGCCGAAGAATTTCGAAGACATCTCCCGCAACCCGGAGAAGGTCAAGCAACTGCTGTGCGAGAAAATTCTCAGCATTTCGCGCAGTAACCGTCGCGCCAACACCTACAGCGCACCGGTGCCTGTCGCCGCGCCCGCCCCGACGCCTGCACCTTCGAGCGTCAGCAGCTACGGCAGCAGCACGCCTGCGCGTCCGGCACCGGCGCCGATTCCGGCGCGTACGCACGCACCGGCCTCGTCGTCGCCAACGCCGAAACGCAAAGCCTACAAACTGGTCGCCATCGGTACGTCCACTGGCGGTCCGGTTGCTTTGCAGCGGGTTCTGACCCAATTACCGGCCAATTTCCCCGCACCGATCGTATTGATCCAGCACATGCCGGCTGCCTTCACCAAGGCCTTCGCCGAACGTCTGGACAAGCTCTGCCGCATCAGCGTCAAGGAAGCCGAGGATGGCGACATCCTGCGTCCGGGCCTGGCATTGCTGGCACCGGGTGGCAAGCAAATGATGATCGACGGCCGTGGCGCGGTGAAGATCCTCCCGGGCGACGAACGTCTGAACTACAAGCCGTGCGTGGACATCACCTTTGGTTCCGCCGCCAAGTCTTACGGTGACAAAGTTCTGGCGGTCGTATTGACCGGCATGGGCGCCGATGGTCGCGAAGGCGCGCGTCTGCTCAAGCAGGGCGGGAGCTCGATCTGGGCTCAGGATGAAGCCAGCTGCGTGATCTACGGCATGCCGATGGCCATCGTCAAAGCTGAACTCGCCGACGCGGTGTACGGCCTGGACGATATAGGCAAGCATCTGGTCGAGGCTTGTATCTGATGGATGTTTTAAGCCTCATCGGGATCATCATGGCGTTCGTCGCCATCATTGGCGGCAACTACCTTGAAGGTGGCCACCTCGGCGCCCTGGCCAACGGCCCGGCGGCGTTGATCGTTATCGGCGGAACCGTCGGTGCGGCGCTGCTGCAGTCACCGATGAGCGCCTTCAAGCGCTCCATGCAGATTCTGGCCTGGATCCTGTTTCCACCCCGCGTGGACCTGGCCGGTGGCATTGATCGCGTTGTGAACTGGAGCTTGACCGCGCGTAAGGAAGGCCTGCTCGGTCTGGAAGGCGTAGCCGACGCCGAACCTGACAACTACTCGCGCAAAGGCCTGCAACTGCTGGTGGACGGCGCCGAGCCGGAAGCGATTCGCAGCATTCTGGAAGTGGATTTCTACACTCAGGAAAGCCGCGACATCGAAGCCGCCAAAGTCTTCGAAAGCATGGGCGGCTACGCGCCGACCATCGGCATCATCGGTGCGGTGATGGGCCTGATCCATGTGATGGGCAATCTGGGCGATCCATCGCAACTGGGTAGCGGCATTGCCGTGGCCTTTGTCGCGACCATCTACGGCGTGGCCAGTGCCAACCTGGTGCTGCTGCCGATTGCCGCCAAACTCAAGTCCGTCGCTTTGCGGCAGTCGCGTTATCGCGAAATGTTGTTGGAAGGCATTCTGTCGATCGCCGAAGGTGAAAACCCTCGCTCTATTGAGTTGAAGCTTCAGGGCTTCATGGATTGATGGGGGTAATGGATTATGGCTCGTCGTCGCCAACCTGAAGAACATGTAAACCATGAGCGTTGGCTGGTTTCGTACGCCGACTTCATTACGTTGCTGTTCGCTTTCTTCGTCGTGATGTACTCGATTTCTTCGATCAACGAAGGCAAGTACAAGGTCATTTCCGAAGCGCTGATCGGGGTCTTTACCGACTCTGACCGCGCCCTCAAGCCGATCCCGATCGGCGACGAGCGACCGAAGACCGTGACCCCGGCCAAGCCGCTGGTTAAAGACGCCGAGCAGGTCGACGCCGGTATTGCGGGTGCCAACGATCCGCTCAAAAGTATCGCTGACGACATCAGCGCCGCGTTCGGCGACTTGATCAGCTCCAATCAGATGACGATTCGCGGCAACGAACTGTGGGTCGAAATCGAACTCAATTCCAGCCTGTTGTTCGGCAGCGGCGACGCCATGCCCAGTGACATCGCGTTCAACATCATCGACAAGGTTGCCGTGATTCTGAAGCCGTTCGACAACCCGATTCACGTCGAAGGTTTCACTGATGATCAACCGATCCGCACCGCGCAATACCCGACCAACTGGGAGCTGTCCTCGGCCCGGTCGGCGAGCATCGTGCGCATGCTGGCGATGCAGGGTGTGAACCCCGGTCGTCTGGCGTCGGTGGGGTACGGCGAGTTCCAGCCAGTGGCCAACAACGCCACTGCCGAGGGCCGGGCGCGTAACCGTCGCGTCGTCCTGGTAGTGTCGCGAAATCTCGATGTACGCCGCAGCCTCACCGGTACCGGAACGGCCAATGCGAAACCGGATGCCGCGTTGAAGCGTGCTGGCACACAAACTGCACCGACCCCGGTCAAGTCGCCGGGACGAGAGAGTGCCGTCAATTCTCCGTCACCCGCATTAATACGTTGAGCTTTTCCTCGGTCGACCATTTCGACCGGGAGGAACAATCCGAATGAGAGTCTGGGCAGTCGCCAATCAAAAGGGTGGTGTTGGTAAAACCACTTCCTCTATCGCTTTAGCCGGTTTACTGGCCGAGGCGGGCAAGCGCGTGGTTGTGGTCGATCTCGACCCCCACGGCTCCATGACCAGCTATTTCGGTTACGACCCCGACAGCCTGGAACACAGCAGCTACGACCTGTTCCTGCACAAAGGCAGTGTGCCGCAAGGCTTGCCCGGTCAGTTGTTGTTGCCCACCAGCCACGAGAGTATTTCCCTGCTGCCATCAAGCACTGCGCTGGCGACCCTCGAGCGCCAGTCGCCGGGGCAGAGTGGCTTGGGCCTGGTGATAGCCAAGAGCCTGGCGCAACTTTGGCAGGACTTCGATTACGCCGTGATCGACAGCCCGCCGTTGCTCGGCGTGCTGATGGTCAATGCCTTGGCGGCGAGCCAGCAATTGGTGATTCCGGTGCAGACCGAACACTTGGCGGTCAAAGGCCTGGAGCGCATGGTCAATACCCTGGCGATGATCAACCGTTCGCGCAAACAGGCGCTGCCGTTCAGCATCGTGCCGACCCTGTTTGACCGCCGCACGCAGGCCTCCCTCGGAACGCTACGGGTGTTACGCGACAAATACCCGGAAGACATCTGGCAGGGCTACATCCCTGTCGACACCCGTTTGCGTGACGCCAGCCGTGCCGGTGTGACGCCTTCGCAGTTCGACGGCAAGAGCCGAGGGGTGCTGGCCTATCGCGCGTTGCTCAAACATCTGCTGGCAGCACAACTTGTTCCGCAGGTGGCGTGAGATGAGCCTTCCTAGCCTGGTGCTCCCATGAATCGGCCGGTCAAGACCACCTCGCGTCCGCAACTGGCGCTGCAGTCCTATCTGGACAGCTTGCTGATGGAGGCGACGTTAGAGTTGCCGCCGGAAATCGAAGCGCTGGTTGAAACCGTTGTGGTTGTTGACGCGGTCGAAGTTGAAGCTGCGCTGGACGATTTCCAGGCAGCGGTGCTCGAAGAGCAGGCTCGTGATGCACAGAACCCCGCCGTGGTTGCCGTGCCGGTAGCCGTGATCGAAGCACCGGTGCCGGTTCTCGTACCGATCTCGACCATCGCCCCGCAGCTGCAAGCCTTGGTGCCACCGGTGGTCGAAGTCCACCTGCCACCGAGCAACACGCCGCCGCCAGTGGAAACCGATGGTCGCCCGTCCTGGGCCGCCGAGCCATTCGAATGCCTGTTGTTCGATGTCGCCGGGCTGACCCTGGCGGTGCCACTGGTGTGTCTGGGCTCTATTTATTCTTTGGCCGGTCACGAGCTGACACCGCTGTTCGGTCAGCCGGAATGGTTCCTTGGGATTCTGCCAAGCCAGGCCGGCAACCTGAAAGTATTGGACACCGCGCGTTGGGTCATGCCGGACCGCTACCGCGACGATTTCCGTCAAGGCTTGCAATACGTTATTTCGGTTCAGGGCTACGAGTGGGGGCTGGCGGTGCATCAGGTCAGCCGCTCGTTGCGCCTGGACCCGAACGAAATCAAATGGCGCAGTCACCGAGGTCAACGGCCATGGCTGGCGGGCACTGTGATTGAACACATGTGTGCATTGCTCGACGTTTCCGCACTGGCCGAGTTGATCGCCAGCGGCGGGGCAAAGCACATGAGCGGCACCAGACCGACTCATAAACCAACATAACAAGCACGTGACGGCAGTGATTGCCGTCGCACAGAACATATACCGCTAGGGCGGTTTTTCGAGGGGTCAGGGTATGAATGATAAGGCGTCGTCTGCAAAGGGTTCCGAAGATCCGATCCTGCAATGGGTAACCTTCAAGCTGGACAATGAAACCTACGGCATCAACGTGATGCGCGTTCAGGAAGTCCTGCGTTACACCGAAATCGCCCCGGTCCCGGGTGCCCCGAGCTACGTGCTGGGCATCATCAACCTGCGCGGTAACGTGGTCACCGTGATCGACACCCGTCAGCGCTTCGGCCTGATGAATGCCGAGATCAGCGATAACACCCGTATCGTCATCATCGAAGCCGACAAGCAAGTGGTCGGGATCATGGTCGACAGCGTGGCCGAAGTGGTTTACCTGCGTCAGTCGGAAATCGAGACTGCGCCGAACGTCGGGAACGAAGAATCCGCCAAGTTTATTCAAGGCGTGTGCAACAAGAACAACGAACTGCTGATCCTGGTCGAGCTGGACAAGATGATGAGCGAAGAAGAATGGTCGGACCTGGAGAGCATCTGATTGATTCTTGAGGTGGCGGTCATTGTCCTGTTCCTGTTCTGGGCAGGCACGCTGGCGATGTTTCTGGCGTACATACGAGGCCAACGACTGATTGTCGCGCAACAGGCCCAGGGAGATGCGCTGCGCGATCAGCGCATCAAGGACCTGGCCAAGCGCGTCGACGACTACCAGAACGGCAACGTGCGCATGGGTGAAGACCTGCACGAGTTGCGCGCGGTGATTGGCCCGTTGCCGGACAAACTGGCTCAGTTGGAACAGCGCGACCCCTCGAGCCTGTCGTTTGCCCAGGCGGCGCGATTGGTGGGGATGGGTGCGAGCGTCGATGAACTGACTCAGTCTTGTGGCTTGACCCAGGCTGAGGCGGAATTGATGAGTAAGTTGCACAAGAACTGACGCCTGCCCAAGATCGTTCCCACGCGTGGGAACGATTAATCGTCATCCCCGCGATCAGTAACATCCTTTTCTACGTGCAGCGCATCCGGATCCTGCCCCTCGGGAAATTTCCCCTTCAAATTCCACGCAAACGCGATAATCTCGGCAATCGTGCGGTACAACTCCTGCGGAATACTCTCCCCCAATTCCATCCGCGCCAGCAGTTTCACCAGCTCGGCATTCTCATAGATCGGTACTTCGCATTCGCGGGCAATCTTCAGTATGGCTTCGGCCAGAGCTTCGTCACCTTTGGCCGTGAGGGTTGGGGCGTGGCTGCCGTCGTATTTGAGGGCGATGGCCTGGCGCGGGGTGTTGGGGTTTTTCATGCGGTTTCGTCGACCCAGCGTTGTTCGAGACGGGTTTGAGGGCCTTGTGGTGGTGTGCCGAGATGGCAATCGAGATCGCCGACGTTGAGGCCGGACGCCAGCAAGCGTTCGCGTAACCCGGGCAGATTGCTGTCGATCAGGCCAGCGGTGTAGGGGCGTTCGGCCCATAGCTGGCCGGACAGGCTGCCGTTGATCAGTTGCGCCTGTATTTGCAACGGGCCCAAGGGCTCCATATCGAACGCCAGGTCCACTCGCCACAATTGTTGTTTGGGTTCGCGCTCGTCGCAGCGTTCGTTTTGCTGTTCTTTCTCGGGCGCTTCTTCGCGCTGGAACTTGACCTGCAACGGCACAATATCCTGCAGATTGCGCATCGGAATTTCCAGTTGCCAGGTGCTCATCAACCGTCCGTCGTCAGTGACGCCGGTCTGTTCCAGGCTCGACAGTTGATGGCTTTGCAGGCGTGAAACCGCCGCTGCCGCTAAACGCAGCAAGTGTTCGAGGTCGCCTTCGCCGTCCATGCTTTGTAACAAGCGCTCGGGCAGCGGGAAGCGGGTTGGCAGCGGTTTGGCGCTGACCTGGCCGAGCATGCCGAGGGCGCTGCGCACGAAGTTTGGCATGGCCTGGGCCAGTGTGTTGGCGGCAATGATCGCGTTGAGATTGGTATTGGCTGGCAGGCCTGGCGTCAATTGTGCGATCAGCTTGAGCAGATCGCCTTTCATGTCCGGGGCCAATGTCGGGTTCTGACCGCTGAGCAACTTGGCTTCAAGGAACAGGCCACTATTGGCCAGCGCCTGGGCCAGGCCCTTTGGCGTGCTGAGTTGCTGAATGTCGGGCAGACCGGCGAGCAACTTGTCGACGGCGGCACGCAACTCACTGGATGTTTGGTTCGAAGACGGCAGGTTTTGCAGGAGTTTGAGCAGGCCATCCAGCGAGCCTTGACGGCTCTGTTGGTTGACCAGTTGTTGGGTCACCGCCAATTGCTCCTGGCGGCTGCTCAATGGCACAAATTTCAATGTATGGGTGTCCTGCACCAGCGCGCTCAGCAACGTGCCGATGCGCAGCGGCGTCGGGCTGTCGATGCTCAGGGTGCTGCCGCTCAGCGCGGTGTTGAGCAAGCTCACCATCGAACGAAACACCGCAGGCTGGCCCGGGACCTGCGGCAACACCTGAGAGGTCAGCACTTTGCCTTGCAGCAGCGTGCCGATCGGCAGTTGCGCCGTGTCGATACGGGTGAGGGTGGCGACACTGGAGGCGATGGCCTGTTGCACGGTGACGGCCAGGTTACCCGCCGATGGCTGGGTAATCGCCAGGCTGGTGCCTTGCGGCAGCGGCAGGTTACTGGTCGCTTGCACGGTGGTCTGACGGCCGCTGTCGAGGGTGACCTTGAGCAACAGTTGAAAGGTTTGATCCGCCTGCTTGAGCGAAAGCACTTCGGCCTTGGCGGTCTGGCCGGCAGTGATCAGACCCTCCATCGGGGTCAGTAACTTCAGCAGGTCGCTACTCACCACCAGCGGTCGCGAAGTCGCGGGCGTGGTTTGCGGTAGCGCAAGGATGTTCATTTCGCCTGTCATACGCGGTCACAACCTGAGGAAATTGCCCTCTTTAGAGTAGGGCACGGCATGTATAATGCTGCCCCGCTGTATCCGGGGCGCTGAAAACATATCAAATACTTGATCCAGCTCCTTAGAACGGGCCGCCAATGCATTTATCCTGCATATCTTTAACGGCCGCTCCACTGCCGACTTGAACCCAAAAGGCCCGTGATCTCTTGACCAGTCCTGTCCTGCAAACCGTTGCCCTCGCCTGTGAGCGAGACCTTCGGCTGCTCTTCGAAAATCTCGAATTGAGACTGGCCAGTGGCGAAATGTTGCAAATCAGCGGCCCCAACGGCAGTGGCAAAACCAGCCTTTTACGTCTGCTTTGCGGTCTGATGCAACCGACTGCCGGTCAGGTGTTGCTCAACGGCCAGCCGTTGAGCGAGCAGCGCTTCGAGCTGGCGCGTAACCTGCTGTGGATCGGCCATGCCGCCGGGATCAAGGATCTGCTGACGCCGCAAGAGAATCTGAGCTGGCTGTGCGCTTTGCACCAACCGGCCTCCCATGAGGCGATCTGGCAGGCGCTGACGGCTGTCGGACTGCGCGGTTTCGAGGATGTTCCTTGCCACACACTGTCTGCGGGGCAGCAACGCCGGGTCGCGTTGGCGCGGTTGTACCTGGAAAGCCCTCCACTGTGGATCCTCGATGAGCCATTCACCGCGCTCGACAAGCAAGGCGTGGCGCAACTCGAAGAACACCTGGCCGCACACTGCGAGCGCGGCGGCATGGTGGTCTTGACCACTCACCATACGCTGACCCGGATGCCGGCCGGTTATCGCGACATTGATCTGGGGAACTGGGCCGTATGAGAGTTTTCGGTCTGTTAGTCGCCCGTGAAGCCCGATTGTTGTTCCGCCGTCCGGCGGAGTTGGCCAATCCGCTCGTCTTCTTCGCGATCGTCGTGTCCCTGTTCCCGTTGGCGGTGGGACCCGAGTCTCAATTGTTGCAAACCTTGTCTCCGGGACTGGTCTGGGTAGCGGCTCTTTTATCGGTTTTACTCTCGCTGGACGGGCTTTTCCGCAGTGATTTCGAAGACGGATCGCTTGAGCAGTGGGTCCTTTCGTCGCACCCCCTGCCTCTTCTGGTTTTGGCCAAGGTACTGGCACACTGGTCCTTCTCTGGCCTGGCACTGGTTTTGCTCGCTCCATTACTGGCATTGATGCTGGGTTTGCCAACCGCCTGTCTGCCGGTGTTGCTGCTTTCTTTGTTGCTGGGTACACCGGTGCTGAGCCTGCTCGGTGCGGTGGGCGCAGCCCTGACGGTGGGGTTGAAGCGCGGTGGCCTGTTGCTGGCGCTGCTGATTCTGCCGTTGTACATCCCGGTATTGATTCTTGGCAGTGGCGCCTTGCAGGCGGCATTGCAGGGAATGCCGGCGACCGGTTATCTCCTGTGGCTTGGTAGCCTGACCGCCCTGGCGATAACCCTGACACCTTTTGCAATAGCTGCTGGCCTGAAGATCAGCGTCGGCGAATAATGAGGTCTGATCAAATATTGATCAGCAAAGACCCTTCGCTGCTCGTGATGGCGAGCAGCAACCGTGATGGAAACAGTAATGAACTGGACTTGGTTTCATAAGCTCGGCTCGCCCAAATGGTTTTACGGCATCAGCGGCAAACTGCTGCCGTGGCTGAGTGTCGCGGCGTTGCTGCTGATCAGTGTTGGTGTCGTTTGGGGCCTGGCCTTCGCGCCGCCGGACTACCAGCAAGGCAACAGCTTTCGCATCATTTATATCCACGTTCCGGCCGCCATGCTGGCCCAGTCCATCTACGTGACGCTGGCGATCTGTGGCATCGTCGGGCTGGTCTGGAAGATGAAACTGGCCGACGTCGCCCTGCAATGCGCGGCGCCCATCGGCGCCTGGATGACCGCCGTGGCGCTGGTCACAGGCGCGATCTGGGGCAAAGCGACCTGGGGCTCGTGGTGGGTATGGGATGCACGAATTACGTCCATGCTTATTCTGCTGTTTCTGTACTTCGGTCTTATTGCGCTGGGCAACGCGATCAGCAATCGTGACAGCGCGGCCAAGGCCTGCGCGGTGCTGGCGATTGTCGGCGTGATCAACATCCCGATCATCAAATACTCGGTGGAGTGGTGGAACACCCTGCACCAGGGCGCGACGTTCACCCTCACTGAAAAACCGGCGATGCCCGCCGAGATGTGGCTGCCACTGCTGCTGACGGTGCTGGGTTTCTACTGTTTCTTCGGCGCGGTGTTACTGCTGCGCATGCGTCTTGAAGTGCTCAAGCGCGAAGCCCGCGCCAGTTGGGTCAAGGCCGAAGTGCAGAACAGTCTGGAGACCGCTCGATGAGTTTTGCTTCATTCGGCGACTTCCTCGCCATGGGCCATCATGGCCTGTATGTCTGGTCAGCCTATGGCATCTGCCTGGCGGTGCTGGCCCTCAACGTGGCGGCGCCAATCCTGGCCCGCAAGCGGTATCTGCAACAAGAGGCGCGTCGTTTGCGCCGGGAGAACGGCAAGTGAATCCGCTGCGCAAAAAGCGTCTTATCATCATTCTCGCGATCCTGGTCGGTGTCGGTGCTGCTGTCGGCCTGGCCCTGAGCGCCCTGCAGCAGAACATCAATCTGTTTTACACCCCGACTCAGATCGCCAACGGCGAAGCCCCGCAAGACACGCGCATCCGCGCGGGCGGCATGGTTGAGAATGGTTCGCTGCAACGTTCCGGCGATTCGCTGGACGTGAAATTCATCGTCACTGACTTCAATAAATCCGTCACCATCACTTATCGCGGCATCCTTCCGGACCTGTTCCGCGAAGGGCAGGGCATCGTTGCCCTGGGCAAGCTCAACGCCGACGGTGTGGTGGTGGCCGACGAAGTGCTGGCCAAGCACGATGAAAAGTACATGCCGCCGGAAGTGACCAAGGCTTTGAAAGACAGTGGTCAATCTGCCCCAACGCCCGCGAAGGAGGGTTGATCGATGACGTCCGGACTCTATATTCCTGAACTCGGCCATCTGGCCATGATTCTGGCGCTGTGTTTCGCGCTGGTTCAGGCCATTGTGCCGTTGCTCGGCGCCTGGCGCGGTGACCGCTTGTGGATGAGCCTCGCTCAGCCGGCCGCCTGGGGGCAATTCGCATTTCTGCTGTTCTCCTTCGGTTGCCTGACTTACGCGTTCATGGCCGACGACTTCTCTGTCGATTACGTCGCCAGTAACTCCAACAGCGCCTTACCGTGGTACTACAAGTTCAGCGCCGTATGGGGCGCGCACGAAGGTTCGTTGCTGCTGTGGGCCTTGATTCTCGGCGGCTGGACCTTCGCGGTGTCGGTGTTCTCCCGACAGTTGCCGCAAGTGATGCTGGCTCGCGTGCTGGCGGTGATGGGCATGATCAGCACGGGTTTCCTGCTGTTCCTGATCCTTACATCCAACCCGTTTGCACGGATCCTGCCGCAGATTCCCGCGGACGGTCGTGACCTCAATCCCTTGTTGCAAGACATCGGTCTGATCGTTCATCCGCCGATGCTGTACATGGGCTATGTCGGTTTCTCCGTGGCGTTCGCTTTCGCCATCGCTGCACTGCTGGGCGGTCGTCTTGATGCGGCGTGGGCTCGCTGGTCCCGTCCGTGGACCATCGTCGCCTGGGCCTTCCTCGGTATCGGTATCACCCTCGGTTCGTGGTGGGCGTACTACGAACTTGGCTGGGGCGGCTGGTGGTTCTGGGACCCGGTGGAAAACGCGTCCTTCATGCCTTGGCTGGTGGGTACGGCGCTGATTCACTCGTTGGCGGTCACGGAAAAACGTGGCGTGTTCAAGAGCTGGACCGTGTTGCTGGCCATCGCTGCCTTCTCGTTGAGCTTGCTGGGAACCTTCCTCGTGCGTTCTGGAGTGCTGACCTCGGTTCACGCCTTTGCCTCCGACCCTGAGCGCGGCGTGTTCATCCTGATTTTCCTGCTGTTTGTGGTCGGCGGTTCGCTGACCCTGTTCGCCCTGCGCGCACCGGTGGTCAAGAGCCAGGTCGGCTTCAACCTCTGGTCCCGGGAAACCCTGCTGCTGGGTAACAACCTGGTGCTGGTGGTGGCGGCTTCGATGATCCTGCTGGGCACGTTGTATCCGCTGATTCTCGATGCAATGACCGGCGCCAAGCTGTCGGTCGGCCCGCCGTATTTCAACGCACTGTTCATCCCGTTGATGGCCTTGCTGATGATGGTGATGGCGGTCGGCATGTTGGTGCGCTGGAAAGACACCCCGGTCAAATGGCTGGTGGGCATGCTGACCCCGGTGTTGCTCGGCAGCGCCGCGCTGGCCGTGGTAGCCGGTGTCGCTTATGGCGATTTCAATTGGGCAGTGATTGCGACGTTCATGCTCGCCGCCTGGGTGTTGCTGGCCGGTGTGCGTGACATCGTCGACAAGACTCGCCACAAAGGCCTGATCAAAGGCCTGCCGACCCTGACTCGCAGCTATTGGGGCATGCAGATCGCTCACATTGGCATCGCCGTGTGCGCCCTTGGCGTCGTGCTGTCGAGCCAGAACAGTGCCGAGCGCGACCTGCGTCTGGCGCCAGGCGAGTCCATGGACCTGGGCGGTTATCACTTCGTATTTGAAGGCGCCAAGCATTTCGAAGGCCCGAACTTTACGTCCGACAAGGGCACCGTGCGGGTGATCCGCGATGGCAAGGAAGTCAGCGTGCTGCACCCGGAGAAACGCCTCTACACCGTGCAGAATTCGGTGATGACCGAAGCCGGGATCGACGCCGGTTTCACCCGCGACCTCTACGTCGCACTCGGCGAACCGTTGGGTGATGGCGCCTGGGCCGTTCGCGTCCACGTCAAACCGTTCGTGCGCTGGATCTGGTTCGGTGCGTTGCTGACCGGTGCCGGTGGATTGCTGGCGGCGCTGGATCGCCGTTACCGGGTCAAGGTGAAAAGCCGTGTGCGTGAAGCACTGGGCGTGACGGGAGCCACGGCATGAGACGTTGGTTGATGCTCTTGCCACTGGCGGTTTTTCTGGTGGTGGCTGTTTTCCTTTATCGCGGTCTCTATCTGGACCCGGCCGAGTTGCCTTCGGCGATGATCAACAAGCCGTTCCCGGAGTTTTCCTTGCCTGCCGTGCAGGGCGACAAGACCCTGACCAAGGCCGACATTCTGGGCAAGCCAGCATTGGTCAATGTCTGGGGCACCTGGTGCATTTCTTGCCGGGTCGAGCATCCGGTGCTGAATAAACTGGCCGAGAAGGGCGTGGTGATCTACGGCATCAACTACAAGGACGTCAACGCTGACGCCTTGAAGTGGCTGGTGGAATTTCACAACCCCTACCAGCTCGATATCCGCGACGACGAAGGCACCTTGGGCCTGAACCTCGGCGTTTATGGCGCTCCGGAAACCTTCTTCATCGACGCCAAGGGCATCATCCGCGACAAGTTCGTTGGCGTGATCGACGAACAGGTCTGGCGCGAAAAACTGGCGGCCAAGTATCAGGCGCTGGTTGACGAGGCCAAGCCATGAAACGCTGGATAGCCGCCGCGATATTGGGTTTGAGCATGGCCGGCGTGGCGCACGCGGCCATCGACACCTACGAGTTCGCCAAAGAAGGTGATCGTGAGCGTTTTCGCGAGCTGACCAAGGAGCTGCGTTGCCCCAAGTGCCAGAATCAGGACATTGCCGATTCCAACGCACCGATTGCCGCTGACCTGCGCAAAGAGATTTTTCGCATGCTCGGCGAGGGCAAGGACAACCAGCAGATCATCGATTTCATGGTCGACCGCTATGGTGATTTCGTCCGCTACAAACCTGCTCTGAACGCCAAGACTGCTGTGCTGTGGTTCGGCCCTGCCGGCCTGCTGCTGGGCGGTTTTGTGATCATCGCCGTGATCGTCCGGCGTCGTCGCGTGCAACGCGCTGACACCAAGGATGAGCTCTCTGCCGAGGAGCGTGAGCGCCTCGACCACCTGTTGGATAAAACCAAGAATGATTGATTTCTGGCTCGCTGCAGGTCTGCTACTTCTGGTCGCCCTGAGTTTTCTGCTGATTCCTGTTCTGCGTGGTCGTCGCGCCCAGCTTGAAGAGGATCGTACGGCCCTGAACGTCGCCCTGTATCAGGAGCGCGTGGCTGAGTTGCAGACTCAGCAGGAAGAGGGCGTTCTTGACGCCACGCAAATGGACACCGGTCGCGCCGAAGCCGCCCGTGAATTGCTCGCCGACACCGAAGGCGTCGAGGCGCCACGCGTGTCCCGCCTGGGCAAACCGTGGCCCTTGCTGGCGGCGATTCTGGTGCCGGTGTTGGGTCTTAGCCTGTACCTGCATTTCGGCGCCAGCGACAAGGTCGAACTGACCCGCGAATTCTCCCAGGCGCCGCAGTCGATGGAAGAGATGACCCGTCGCCTGGAGCGTGCAGTCGAGGCTCAGCCGGATTCGGCTGAAGGTTTGTACTTCCTCGGTCGCACCTACATGGCTCAGGATCGTCCTGGCGATGCGGCGAAGATCTTCGAACGCACGGTGAACCTGGCCGGTCGTCAACCGGAACTGTTGGGGCAATGGGCGCAGGCTCAATACTTCGCCGATGGCAAGAAGTGGTCGGACAAGGTTCAGGCCCTGACCGACGAAGCACTCAAAGCCGATCCGAAAGAAGTCACCAGTCTTGGCTTGCTCGGTATTGCTGCCTTTGAAAGCCAGCGTTATCAAGACGCCATCGACTACTGGAATCGCCTGCTGGCGCAACTGCCACCGGAGGACAGTTCCCGCGCCGCTCTGCAAGGCGGCATCACTCGGGCTACCGAGAAACTCGAAGCCAGCGGCGCCAAGGTGGCCCAGGCGCCCGCCGCCAAGGTGGCGGCACTGCTCAAGGTGCGAGTGGATCTGGCACCAGAGCTGAAAGCCAAGGTTCAGCCGGGCGACAGCGTATTCATCTTCGCCCGCGCCACCGCAGGGCCTCCGGCTCCTCTGGCCGCCAAGCGCCTGACCGTGGCCGACTTGCCGGCGACCGTCGAGCTGGGCGATGCCGACGCAATGATGCCGCAGTTGAAACTGTCGAACTTCCCTGAAGTCCAACTGGTTGCGCGCATTTCTCGCGCCGGCCAACCAACTGCCGGCGAATGGATCGGTCGCAGCGAGCCTCTGGCCAGCAGCACCACTGCGCAGCAACAACTGACCATCGACAGCCCGGACAAATGACAGGAAACGCCACTATGACCGCCATCGCTCGTATCACCCTGCTCAGTATGGTTTTAGGGTTAAGCGCTTGCGTGGTCCAGCCGCAGCAGCCTGAACGGCTGCCACCGATCCCGACGTCGAAGCCGCGTCCGACGCCGTCCCCGATACCGGGCAAGCCGAGTATTCCGGCCAAGCCCGCCAAACCGCTGCCACGCACCTCCGCCAGCTTCGCGCCGCCACCGGGTGGCAACAGCCATTGGGATGCCAAGCTCGGCGTGTACGTACTCGATGATCAGACCAACACCTTCTACCGCCAGCGCACGTACTATCGCTGGGACAACGGCTGGAGCCGGTCGATCAGCCCGAACGGGCCATGGGAAGAGACAGACATCCATGGCGTGCCGGGCGGATTGGGGCGGCAATTCGGGCAATAACAGCAAGCACAGAACAAGGCGACCTTCGGGTCGCCTTTTTTTTGCCCGCAGAAAATCAACTGTGAACCCGCTCCCACAGGGGGGCGGTGTTTTTCAGAACTCAACCTTTCACAAAACCTTCATCAAATGGCCCATCCAGCGACTTGTGCAAGTCATAGGGCTGACACAACCCATGCCTAAAGTCGGTTGAACTTCAAAGCGGCCAGGGACGGCTGTTCAACCAGACAGAGAAGCCCATGAACGCAGCTATCCATGTCGATCATCTGAACAAGACCTTTGCGCGCAAGACCGCACTGGTCGACCTCGAACTCACCATCGCAACCGGTGAGATGGTCGCGCTGATTGGCGCTTCCGGCTCCGGCAAATCCACCTTGCTGCGGCACCTCGCGGGCCTGGCCTGTTGCGATCGCAACAACGGGGGCAGCGTCAAGGTGCTGGGGCGGGAAGTGCAGGCCTCCGGGCGACTGAACGGCAAGGTCCGTCGCTTGCGCGCCGATATCGGCTACATCTTCCAGCAGTTCAACCTGGTCAACCGCCTCAGCGTGCTCGATAACGTGCTGCTCGGTTGCCTGGGGCGTATGCCGCGTTGGCGCGGCAATTTGTGCCTGTTCAATGCCGAGGAAAGGCAATTCGCACTGGAGTCCCTGGACCGTGTCGGCCTGGCCGATCTGGCCGCGCAGCGGGCGTCCACCTTGTCTGGCGGCCAACAGCAACGCGTGGCGATTGCCCGGGCGCTGACCCAGCGCGCCGAGGTGATTCTGGCCGATGAACCGATCGCCTCCCTGGACCCGGAGTCGGCGCGCAAGGTCATGGAAATCCTCGCTGACATCAACCGCCGCGACGGCAAGACTGTGGTGGTAACCCTGCATCAAGTCGATTACGCCACGCGCTATTGCCCGCGTGCCGTCGCTCTCAAGGGCGGCCGGATTCATTTTGACGGCCTCGCCGCTGACCTGAGCAGTCAGTTCCTCAATGATTTGTATGGTGCCGACATCGACACCAGCCTGATGTTTTCCGACCAGATACGTCGTCGCGAACCCGCGCCGCGCTTGGTGCTGGCTCGCGTGTGAGTACCTCCACTTCCTTAACTACGCACCCTCAGGAATCCATTCCATGTTGAACCGTATCGGTCGCGTTGTTGCTGGCGCCGCGCTACTCGCCAGCTGTGTGCTGGGCACTGCCCAGGCTGAAGAAAAAGCCATCAACTTCGGCATCATGTCCACCGAGTCTTCGCAGAATCTGAAAAGTATCTGGCAGCCGTTTCTTGACGATATGCAGAAGAAAACCGGCCTGACGATCAACGCCACCTTCGCCTCCGACTATGCCGGCCTGATCCAGGGCATGCGCTTCAACAAGGTCGACGTCGCCTGGCTCGGCAACAAGGCCGCCATTGAAGCGGTGGACCGTTCCAACGGCGAGATCTTCGCCCAGACCGCTGCCGCCAGCGGTGCCGCCGGGTATTGGAGCGTGCTGATCGTGCGCAAGGACAGCCCGATCAACTCCGTCGACGACATGCTGAAAAACGCCAAGTCCCTGACCTTCGGCAACGGCGATCCGAACTCCACGTCCGGCTATCTGGTGCCGGGCTACTACGTCTTCGCGAAGAACCATGTCGACGCCGCCACCGCGTTCAAACGCACCCTCAACTCCAGCCATGAGGTCAACGCCTTGAGCGTGGCCAAAGGGCAACTGGATGTCGCGACCTTCAACACCGAAAGCTGGGATCGTCTGGAAGTGACCCAGCCGGACAAGGCTGCACTGCTCAAGGTGATCTGGAAGTCGCCGTTGATCCCCGCCGACCCACTGGTATGGAGCAAGGCCCTGAGCGACAGCGAGAAGACCAAGATCCGCGATTTCATCTTCAGCTATGGCGACATCGACGCCGAGAAAGCAGTGCTTGCGGGTATGCAACTCGGCAAGTTCCTGAAGTCCAGCGACGACCAGTTGCTGCCGATCCGTCAGCTTGAACTGTTCAAGCAGCGCACCACCGTCAATACCGACTCAAAGCTTGACGCGGCGGACAAGGCCAAGAAGCTCGCCGATATCGACGCCGAACTGGCGAAGCTGCAGGAGCGCCTGACCTTGCTCGAAAAAACCCACACTGAGAAGAGTGCAGCCAACGCTGGCTGATACGCGGCTCACTCCTACAGGTTTTTGTACCCGCCATGAATTGTGCATCACCTCTTTGAACGCTTTTTAAGAGAAACCTCATGACCACTCTTCACGCTGAAGCTGTCGGCAAGCGCACCTGGCCGCAGTTCGCCGGTTGGGGCCTGTTTCTGGTCCTGCTGACCTGGGCCTGGCACGGCGCCGAGATGAACCCGATGGCGCTGTATCGCGACTCGGGAAACATGGCGACCTTCGCCGCTGATTTCTTCCCGCCGGACTTCCACGAATGGCGCTCCTACCTCAAGGAAATGATCGTCACCGTACAAATCGCCCTGTGGGGCACGGTACTGGCGATTGTCTGCTCGATTCCCCTGGGGATTCTCTGTTCGGAAAACATCACCCCCTGGTGGATTCACCAACCACTGCGCCGGGTGATGGACGCGTTCCGTTCGATTAACGAAATGGTCTTCGCCATGTTGTTCGTGGTGGCCGTCGGGTTGGGACCGTTTGCCGGTGTTCTGGCGCTGTGGATCAGCACCACCGGTGTGCTTGCCAAGCTGTTTGCCGAAGCGGTCGAGGCCATCGACCCGGGGCCGGTTGAAGGGGTTCGCGCCACCGGTGCCAGCGCCCTGCAAGAGGTGATCTACGGGGTGATACCGCAGGTGATGCCGCTGTGGGTGTCCTACGCGCTCTACCGCTTCGAGGCCAACGTGCGCTCCGCGACGGTGGTGGGGATGGTCGGTGCCGGCGGGATCGGGGTGATTCTCTGGGAGAACATCCGCTCCTTTCAGTTTGTCCAGACGTGTGCAGTCTTGCTCGTGATCATCGTCGTGGTGAGCCTGATCGACATCCTGTCGCAACGCCTGCGCAAGCAGTTCATCTGAATTTCGGAGGGGTGCCCGTGGGCGCTTTTTTTAAGCATGCAGTTGTCTAGACAAGATGAGCCGGTGTACCGCGAATTGGCCGACATCCTACGCCGTGAGCTGGCCGATTATCAGGCCGGGGACTTCCTGCCGGCGGAGGTGCAGTTGGCTGACCGCTTCGGGGTCAACCGCCATACCTTGCGCCGCGCCATTGATGAGTTGGTGTTCGAAGGCAGCCTGTTGCGCCGCCAGGGCAAGGGCACGCAGGTGCTGGAGCGGCCACTGATTTATCCGATGGCCGCCGACAGCGCTTACAGCCAGTCGTTGTCCGCACAAGGGCTGGGGGTTGAGGCGGTATTGCTCAAGCGTCGCTACTGCTTCGCCAGCCGTGAAGAAGCGCAGCACTTAGGGCTTGCCGAGATGGCGTCGATGATCGAGTTGCAGACTTTGCGCAAGCTCGATCACCAACCGGTCAGCCTGATCCGCCATCGCTACTGCGCCAGCCATGCGCCGATGCTGGCGGACTACACCGGCGGCTCATTGCGCCAGTACCTCAGCGAACGGGATCTGCCGTTGACCCGAACACTGAGCCTGATAGGCGCCCGTTTGCCCAGCCGCGAAGAAGCCGCGTTGCTGATGATGCCCCGGCATTTGCCGGCGCTGAGTGTGTTCACCCTTTCCCGCGACCGCGACGGCCGCCCGGTGGAGCTGGCCCAGTCCACCAGCCGTTCGGATCGCTTCCAGTACCAGGTCGTCACCTGATGGAGAATTCAACGATGAACGCTACTCCTTACTCGGCGCGGCAGCACTGGATCGGCGTGTTGGCCCGCGCCCGTCGCAGTGAATTGCAGCCTCACGAAGCGGCGCTGCGAGACGTCGAGTACCAATTGATCCGTGCCCCGGAAATCGGCATGACCCTGGTCCGTGGCCGCATGGGCGGCAACGGTGCGCCGTTCAACGTCGGCGAAATGAGCGTGACCCGCTGCGTGGTGCGTCTGGCCGATGGTCGTACCGGTTTCAGCTACCTGGCGGGGCGCGACAAGGTCCACGCCGAATTGGCGGCGCTGGCCGACGCGCATTTGCAGGGCGCGCAACAGTGTCACTGGCTGGCGGAAATGATCACGCCGTTGGCGACCGCCCAGGCCGAACGCCGGGCGCAGAAAGCGGCCGAAACCGCCGCCACCAAAGTTGAATTCTTCACCCTCGTGCGAGGAGAAAACTGATGAGCGCACAGCTGTTGCAACCGGCCTTCACCGACCCGGTGCTGGATGCCCAACGTGGTTTTCGCGCGGCACTGAAGGCGCTGGCCGGCCCCGGATTGATCCAGACATTGCACGACATTCCAGGCATCGAAGGGCTGGCACCGGCCACCTACGCGTTGTGCCTGGCGCTGCTGGATGTCGACACGGCGCTGTGGCTGGCGCCGTCCTTCGACACACCGGTGATCCGCGCCAACCTGGCGTTCCACTGTGGCTGCCCGCTGACATCACGCCGTGAAGCTGCGCGGTTCGCCTTGCTCGACGCAGAGGATCTGCTCGACCTCAGCGGCTTCGACCTTGGCAATGACCGCTACCCCGATCAGTCCTGCACCTTGCTGGTTCAGTTGCCGAGCCTCGACGGCGGGGAAGGGCTGGCCTGGCGCGGACCGGGAATCGAGACCGAACACGTGGTCAGCCTGCCGCTGCCCGACCGCGCCTGGCGCGAGCGCGAGCAGCGCAACGACTTCCCCCGTGGGCTGGATCTGTTTTTCGCCGCCGGCCATGACCTTCTCGGCCTGCCGCGCAGCACGCGGGTCGCCCACGCAGAACAGGAGCGTGCCTGATGTACGTAGCCGTCAAGGGTGGCGAACAGGCCATCGACAATGCCCACCGTCTACTGGCGAAAAAACGCCGGGGCGATACCTCGGTCACAGAACTGAGCGTCGAGCAAATCCGCCAGCAACTGCCGCTGGCCGTGGCGCGGGTGATGAGCGAGGGCTCGCTGTACGACGAAGAACTCGCCGCGCTGGCGATCAAGCAAGCGGCGGGCGACTTGGTGGAAGCGATCTTCCTGCTGCGCGCCTATCGCACCACGTTGCCGCGTTTCAGCCCGAGCCTGCCGATCGACACGTCCGACATGCAGCTCAGCCGGCGCCTGTGCGCGACCTTCAAGGATGTGCCGGGCGGGCAACTGCTAGGGCCGACCTTCGATTACACCCATCGCTTGCTGGACTTTGCCTTGCTCGCCGAGGGCGAATACCCGGGGCCGCAGATCATGCCAAGCGCCAGCCTCGAACCGTGCCCGCGAGTCTTGGGTTTGCTGGCCAAGGAAGGCTTGATCAAGAACGAGTCCGACAACAACGACAGCGTCGCCGACATCACCCGCGACCCGCTGGAACTGCCGGCCAGCCGCGCCGAACGTTTGCAGGCACTGGCCCGTGGCGATGAGGGTTTTCTGTTGGCGCTGGGCTATTCCACCCAACGCGGATATGGCCGAAACCACCCGTTCGCCGGGGAGATTCGCATCGGTGACGTCGAGGTCTGGATCGACCCAGAAGAACTGGGTTTCCCGATCAATCTGGGCAGCATCGAAGTCACCGAGTGCGAGATGGTCAACCAGTTTGTCGGCTCGGCCACCGAGCTGGCGCAGTTCACGCGCGGCTACGGTTTGGCCTTCGGACATGCCGAGCGCAAGGCCATGGGCATGGCGCTGGTCGACCGCGCACTGCGTGCCGGTGAATACAACGAAGAGATCGTGTCCCCGGCGCAACAGGAAGAGTTCGTGCTGATGCATTGCGACAACGTTGAAGCCGCCGGCTTTGTGTCGCACCTCAAATTACCTCACTACGTGGACTTCCAGGCCGAACTGGAGCTGATCCGCAAACTGCGCAAGCCTGCCGAGGGCCACAGCCATGAATGACCTGAGCCAGGCGCCAACCCGCGATGCGGCGTACAACTTCGCCTACCTCGACGAACAGACCAAACGCATGATCCGTCGCGCCTTGCTCAAGGCTGTGGCGATCCCCGGTTATCAGGTGCCGTTCGGTGGCCGCGAGATGCCGTTGCCTTACGGCTGGGGCACCGGCGGCATGCAACTGACCGCCGCGATTCTCGGTGCCGAAGACGTGCTCAAAGTCATCGACCAGGGCGCGGACGACACCACCAACGCGGTGTCGATCCGCCGCTTCTTCGCCCGTACCGCTGGCGTCGCGACGACTGAAAGCACGCCGGACGCGACGGTGATCCAGACCCGCCACCGTATCCCGGAAACCCCGTTGCACGCCGATCAGATCATGGTCTACCAAGTGCCGATTCCGGAACCGCTGCGCTTTATCGAACCCTCGGAAACCGAGACCCGGACCATGCACGCCCTCAATGATTATGGGGTGATGCACGTCAAGCTCTACGAGGACATCGCCACCTTCGGCCACATCGCTACCGCTTACGCCTACCCGGTGATGGTCGACGAGCGCTACGTGATGGACCCGTCGCCGATCCCCAAATTCGACAACCCGAAACTCGACATGAGCCCGGCACTGATGCTGTTCGGCGCGGGTCGGGAAAAGCGTCTGTACGCGGTGCCGCCGTACACCAAGGTCACCAGCCTCGACTTCGAGGATCACCCCTTCGAAGCGCAGAAGTGGGAGGAGTGCTGCGCCATTTGCGGCAGCCACGAATCCTTCCTCGATGAGTTGATTCTCGACGACGCCGGCACCCAGAGCTTCGTCTGTTCCGACACCTATTACTGCGCCCAGCGCGTCAGCCAGCAGGAGCAGGGCCAATGAACCAGGCGCTGAAAAATGATCTGTCCGTGAACACGGCCGAGCCGCTGTTGCAGGTGCGCAATCTGTCACTGCTGTATGGCCCGGAAAAGGGCTGTCAGGACGTCAGCTTCGACTTGTATCCCGGTGAAGTGCTGGGGATTGTCGGCGAGTCTGGCTCGGGTAAATCGACCTTGTTGTCGCTGCTCAGCGGACGCCTGCCGCCACAGCGCGGCAGCATCGGTTACCGCGACAAACAGGACCAATGGCTGGACCTGTACAGCGCCAGCGAAGCCGAACGCCGGACTTTGTTGCGCACCGAATGGGGCTTTGTCGAACAGAACCCGCGTGACGGCTTGCGCATGGGCGTGTCGGCCGGCGCCAACATCGGCGAGCGTCTGATGGCCCAAGGCGTGCGCAATTACCAGCAATTGCGCGGGGCAGGCATCGACTGGCTGAGCCAGGTGGAAATCGACCCACAGCGCATCGACGACTTACCTCGGACGTTCTCGGGCGGCATGCAACAGCGGCTGCAAATTGCTCGCAACCTGGTGTCGAGCCCGCGCCTCGTATTCATGGACGAACCCACTGGCGGTCTCGACGTGTCGGTGCAAGCGCGCTTGCTCGATTTGCTGCGTGGCCTGGTGCGTGAACTGGACCTGGCGGTGGTGATCGTCACTCACGACTTGGCGGTGGCCCGATTGCTGGCCGACCGACTGATGGTGATGCGCCGCTCGCGGGTGGTGGAAACCGGCCTGACCGATCAGGTCCTCGACGATCCGCAGCACCCTTATTCGCAACTGCTGGTGTCTTCGGTGTTGCAGCCGTGAAGCCCCGTCCATCTGTGGAAATCCGAGCGATGAATACCTTGATTGAGGTCCGTGACCTCTCGAAAACCTTCACCCTGCATCAACAGCACGGTGTGGTCTTGAACGTGCTGCGCGGGGTGGATTTCAGTGTGGCGGGCGGTGAGTGTCTGGTGCTGCATGGTCAGTCCGGTGCCGGTAAAAGCACCTTGTTGCGCACGCTGTATGGCAATTACTTGCCGGCGGGCGGCAGTATTCGCGTACAGCACGACGGTCACTGGCTGGAGTTGGTGGGCGCCGCGCCGCGTGACATTCTTCAGGTGCGTCAGCGGACCCTGGGTTATGTCAGTCAGTTCCTGCGGGTGATTCCGCGCGTGGCCTGCCTGGACGTGGTGATGGAGCCGGCCCTGGCTCGTGGCTGGTCGAAAGAACTAGCGCAGACGCGGGCCGAATTGCTGCTCAGCCGCCTGAACATTCCGCAGCGTCTGTGGCAATTGGCGCCCGGCACTTTCTCGGGTGGCGAGCAGCAACGGGTCAACATTGCCCGCGGCTTCATGGTGGCTTGGCCGGTGATGTTGCTCGACGAACCGACAGCGTCCCTCGACGACATCAATCGCCAGGTTGTGCTGGAACTGATGAACGAAGCGAAAACCGCCGGTGCCGCCTTGATTGGCATCTTCCACGACCGCACCGCCCGCGAGGCGGTTGCCGATCGCCATCTCGACATGACCCCAGCCGCTGTGAACCACGAGGAGTACGCCGATGCCCGCTGAACAGATTCTCAGCAACGCCCGCCTAGTGACCGCTGACCGTGTGTTCCTCGGTACTCTTGTGCTGCGCGACGGGTTGATTACCGAAGTCGCTGAAGGCTCGAGCCGCTTGTCTCAGGCCCAGGATCTCAACGGTGATTACTTGCTGCCGGGCCTGGTGGAGTTGCACACCGACAACCTGGAAAAACACATGACCCCTCGCCCCGGCGTGGACTGGCCGTCGACCTCGGCGGTGCTCAGCCACGATGCGCAGATCATCGCAGCCGGCATCACTACCGTGTTCGACGCCGTGTCTATCGGTGACGTAAACCCCAAAGGTAATCGCATGCAGAAATTGCCGGCGATGCTTGAGGCGATCTCCAGCGCTTCCGACGCCGGGCTGACCCGCGCCGAACACCGTCTGCACCTGCGTTGCGAGGTGTGTCACCCGGACACCCTGAGTGTGTTCCGTGATCTGGTGGAGCACCCGCTGGTGCAGCTGGTGTCGGTGATGGACCACGCGCCAGGTCAGCGTCAGTTCGTCATGGAGTCCAAGTACCGCGAGTACTACATGGGCAAGTACCACCTGACGACGACACAGATGGATGAATTCATCGTCCTGCAGAAGGCCAACTCCCGCGAATACAGCACCCGCTATCGCGCGGCGATTGTGGCGCATTGCCTGGCCCGTGGCCTGTCGGTGGCCAGCCATGACGACGCGACCCTGGCCCACGTCGAAGAGTCGGCGCGCTACGGCATGACCATCGCCGAGTTCCCTACCACCCTCGAAGCGGCGCGCGGCAGCCAACAACAGGGCATGAAGGTACTGATGGGCGCACCGAACATTGTTCGCGGCGGTTCCCATTCGGGCAACGTCGCTGCCGCTGACCTGGCTGCTGAAGGATTGCTGGACATTCTTTCCAGTGATTACTACCCGGCCAGTCTGCTGCAAGCGGCGTTTTTACTGGCGTCCCAAAGCGAATGCGACCTGGCTCAGACGGTGCGCATGGTGACGTTGGCCCCGGCCAGAGCGGCAGGGCTGAGCGATCGCGGCGAGATTGCGCCGGGCTTGCGCGCGGACTTGCTGCAAGCCAGGACCCAGGATGGGCTGCCGGTCGTTCAACAAGTCTGGCGACAAGCGAAGAGGGTGTTTTGATGGCGGGCAGGTTGATCTATCTCATCGGACCTTCAGGTTCGGGCAAGGACAGCCTGCTGGATGCCGCACGCACACCGTTGACCGAACGTGGCTGTCGCATCGTGCGGCGGGTCATTACCCGCTCGCCGGAAGCGGTGGGCGAGGCGGCGCATGGCGTCAGCGCCGAGCAGTTCGCCGAACTGGAGGTTCAGGGCGCGTTTGCCCTGAGCTGGCACGCCAATGGTTTGTCCTACGGCATTTCACGGGAAATCGACGACTGGCTGGCGGCGGGGCAGGACGTGCTGCTCAACGGTTCGCGCGCTCATCTGCCGCAAACCCGCCAGCGATATCCAGACGCGCTGGTGCTGTTACTGACCGTCGATCAAGCCGTATTGCGCCAGCGACTGCTGGCGCGTGGGCGTGAATCTGTGAGCGAGATTGATCAGCGACTGGCGCGCAATGCGCGTTTCAGTGAGCGTCTGCTGATCGATCACGGTCCGGCAATGCATTTGCTGGATAACTCTGCAGCTCTGGAGGGCACGGTCGAACGCCTGCTGGCCTGCATCGACGAGCATTGCGTATGCGTCTGACATTGCTGGGCACCGGTGACGCCCGGCAGGTGCCGGTTTACGGCTGCGAGTGCGTGGCCTGCATTCATGCCCGCAACGATGAACGATTCAGGCGTGGACCTTGCAGCGCGCTGATTGAATGCGGCGACCAGCGCTGGCTCATCGACAGCGGATTGCCCGACCTGACCGAACGCTTCCCGCCTCGCAGCTTCAACGGCATTTTCCAGACCCACTACCACGCTGATCACGCCCAAGGCCTGCTGCACTTACGCTGGGGCCAGGGGCTGGTGATTCCGGTTCACGGCCCGGTGGACCCGGAAGGCCTGGCCGACCTCTACAAACACCCCGGCATTCTCGATTTCAGTCAGCCGTTCAACCCTTTTGAAACCCGCCAGTTTGGCGGCCTCAGCGTCACAGCGTTACCGCTGCAGCACTCCAAGCCGACCCTCGGTTATGTGCTGGAAGGAGAGGGGCGAAGGATCGCCTACCTGACCGACACCGTGGGCTTGCCATCGGCCACAGCTGAATGGCTGCAACGAGTACCGCTGGACCTGCTGGTTCTCGACTGCTCAATGCCGCCACAACCTCAAGCGCCACGTAACCACAATGACCTGACGCTGGCGTTGCGGTGTATCGAAGACTTGCAACCGGCGTCGGCGGTGTTGACGCACGTCGGGCATACGCTGGATGCGTGGCTGCTGGAGCATGGGGGGGAGTTGCCGCCCAGGGTTACGGTGGCTTTTGATGGTTGCGTTTTGTAGCGCAGCAGGCATTTGTGGTTTGTGTCAGTGCTCTTTTTGTCAGCAACCCCTGCACATACTCCACAAACGCCCGAGCCTTCGCGCTGGCCATTCTTCCGGTAGGAAACACCGCCCACAAATCCTGGTTCGGCAGGGTCCAATCCGTCACCACTTCCCTGACGGCACCACTGGCCAGTTCCGGGGCAAACATCCATTCGGAGGCCATGGTCAGCCTGAGGTGGGCGTCAGGCCTCAGGTCGAGCGCAACAGCAGTCGCACGGCAAGGCGTGATTCGAGTTGCGCAATGGCTTTCGACACGGCGGGCGGGCCGATATTCAGACGCCGGACGCCGGCGCAAAACGAGCCGGTTTCCACGACGTAGACGAAGGTTTCCATTGCGGCGAGACGGTCCATTTGAAGCCCTTGTACAGGCTCACTCCTACAGGAGGGGTGTGTTGTTGGTTAGAATGCGGCTTTACCGATGGAGGCGCCGCCGTCGACAAACAGCGTTTGCCCGGTGATAAACCCGCTCTGCTCGGACAACAAAAACGCAATCGCCGCCGCGATCTCCTGCGGCTGCCCCAACCGCCCCATCGGCACGCTGGCCAGATACCGTGCTTCGCCCTCGCTGCCCGGCGGATTGTTGGCGCGAAACAACTCCGTTTCAGTCGGCCCCGGCGCCACGGCGTTTACTGTCACGCCGGTTTGCGCCAGTTCCAGCGCCCAGGATCGAGTGAAGCTGATCAGCGCCGCTTTGGCCGCCGCATACGCCGTACGTTGGGTGATCCCAAGCACGGTCAAACTGGAAATGTTCACCACCCGACCCCAGCCCTTGGCGCGCATGCTCGGCAGCAGTGCCTGAGTAGCCTGCAACGCCGAATGCAGGTTGACCCGCATCACGTCGTCGAACGTGTCGAGGTCGATTTCCCCCAGCACCTGCGGGCGCACCAGACCGACATTATTCACCAGCCCATCAAATTCGTAAGTCCTGGCCAGATCCGCCAGCACTTGCTGAGTCAGTGCCCTGTCGCTCAGGTCCAGCGGAAACAGAATGCCGGGAAAGCTCAGGTCGGGCGATCGGGCGATTCCGACCACCCGATGACCCGCGCGGTCCAGGTGCTCGGCGACCGCGCGGCCAATGCCTTTGCTGGCGCCGGTAATGAGAAAGGTACGTCGGGTCATTGCACACTCCTTGAAAGAACATGCCGCGGGTCAGGCGGCATTTGATCGGTTCAGCCGCGAATCGCATCCAGCATCGCGGCAGGCTCAGGACGCTGAGTGTAAACCGGGTTGATCTCGGGGTAACGGTTCAGGCTGAGCAACAGTATTCATTCTTGGGAAGAATGCCGCGGCCCGCAATCACACTCTGTAACACCACCGAGCGTCGCGTTCCGGATTTTGGTGCTTGAGTAAAGATAACTCTAGGGTTACGTTTGTTTGGGCCTGAGCAAGGAGGCGAGTGGTGCAGAGCAGGCTATTGATCAAAGCGTTGGAGGAGGCCGGGTGGATACTGGATCGGATTACCGGAAGCCATCACATCTTCAAACACCGATACAACCCGTACACGATACCCGTCCCTCATCCGAAAAAGGATTTACCGATCGGGACGGTCAAAAGCATCAGGAGGCGAGCCGGGTTGTATTGCCCGGGAGCCAGTTACGCAGGAGATCCATAATGCAATATCCAATCTGTATCGAGTGGGGCGACGAGAACACCGCCATCGGTATTCAGATCCCCGATATACCAGGCGCCGTAACGGCCGGGGATACGTTTGAAGACGCCTATAACGCGGCGGTCGAGATTGCTCACATCCTGCTTCAGGAGATTGCGGCTGACGGGGAGTCGATTCCCATGCCTACGTCTGCTGCCGCTCATCGTGGGAATCCGGACTTTGCCGACATGGGCTGGGGAATGCTGGAGCTGGACATCGCGCCGTACATGGGCAAAACGGAGAAAGTCAATGTGACGCTGCCCGGCTATGTGATTCAGCGCATTGATCGATATGTGCGCGAGCACAATGTCAAAAGCCGCTCTTCCTTTCTGGCAGATGCGGCGATGGAGAAGTTGGTTCGGCACTGAGTGAAATCGAGACCATCGCTTTCGCGGGCGCCTACCCCGTGCCCGCGAAGCGATTGGTGGTCTATGCCGTCGCCAACGAACGCTTCTGCGAAACACTCAAGAACCGCAACAACGCCAACAGCGGAAATGCACTACCCACCATCACGATCCACAACCAGCCACCGTGTTCATACACCGCACTGGCCACCGACGAACCCAATGCGCCACCGATGAAGATGCTGGTCATGTACAGCGCATTCAGGCGGCTGCGGCTTTTGGCGTCGAGGGCGTAGACCGCGCGTTGGCCGAGAACCATGTTCATCTGCACGCAGAAGTCGAGCACCACGCCGGTGACGGCAAGGCCGATGACGCTGTAGACCGGGTGGATGAAGGCGGGCAGGAAGCTCAGGCTGGCGAACAGCAGGGCCAGCAGTGAAGCAATGTGGGTGTGGCCGGCATCGGCCAGTCGACCGGCAATGGGTGCAGCGATGGCGCCGATGGCCCCGACCAGGGCGAAGATCGCGATCTGGGTTTGCGACAAGCCATGATTGCCCGCCAGTTCCAGCGGCACGGCGGTCCAGAACAGGCTGAAGGTGGCGAACATGCACCCCTGGTAAAACGCGCGCTGACGCACACCGGTTGTTGACGCAACAGGGTCCACAGAGAACCCAGCAACTGACCATAAGAAGCGCTGTGATCGGGCTGGCGCTTGGGAATCGTCAGCGCCAGCACGATGCTGATCGCCGCCATCAACACCGCCGCAATCACAAACATCGCACGCCAGCCAAAATGGTCAGCCACCACGCTGGACACCGGTCGCGCCAACAGAATCCCCAGCAGCAAACCGCCCATGATCCCGCCGACCACACGGCCGCGAGACTCTTCCGGTGCCAAATGCGCGGCCAGTGGAATCAGGATCTGCACCGACACCGAACTGAACCCCACCAGCAACGAGATCAGCAAAAACACGTTTGGCTGATCGGTAAACGCGGCGCCCAACAGACTGGCAATCGCCACCACGGTCGTGATGATCATCAAGCGGCGGTTTTCCAGTAAATCACCCAGAGGCACCAGGAAAAACAAACCCAACGCATAACCAATCTGGGTCAGCGAAACGATCAGGCTGGCCATGGTGCTGCTCAGGCCGATGTCCGGCGCGATCAGGCCGATGATCGGTTGGGCGTAGTAAATGTTGGCAACGATGGCGCCGCAGCAGAAGGCAAACAGCAGCACCATGCCTTTGGTCATTGTCGCGGCGCCGTGGTGCACCTGAGTTGCTGGGTTCATATCGGGTCTCGCGGAACAGAAGGGAATGCGCGCAGGCTAATGGGCTGACCGGAACGGCGGAAGAGGGTTTTGAGTGATAGTCATCATGCCTTTGGGCAATGAGTGACGGAGGCGTGTGATGTCCGTCGATGAACCTTGCGTCAGAATATTGAGGTCCGATGATACATTCACTTACATCCTGTTCGATAGCGTGCTTATGTTCTCTCCTCACGTTTCCCAGGCTGCTGACGCGCCGGGCATGCGCATCGGTGTTCGCGGCGAGATCACCGGTGTCGAGGACTGGACAGCGCCAGACCCGCGGCCAGAAGTGAGGCGCCAAAGAGTTTTTTCACCGAGCAGTCCTTGTTCTAAAGTTTTCATTTAAAAGTGAGGCAATTTGCCAGCGCCTGTAACGGTGCGTGCATAGTTCTTTAAAGATTAAAAATGACTTTGCTTATTCCATCTTCTTAAACAACGCATTCCCGCATCGGGAGCAGAACGCCGCCGCATGTTCGTGGCTGTTTTTTTTGCACACCGGGCAGTCGTGCTGCTGTTGTTCGCCGCGCATCGCACTGGCCAGTTCAGCGGTGAAAATCCCGGTGGGGACCGCGATGATCGAGTAACCGGTGATCATCACCATCGAGGAGATGATTTGCCCCAGCACAGTCTTCGGCACGATGTCGCCGTACCCGACGGTGGTCAACGTCACGATAGCCCAGTAGATGCCTTTCGGGATGCTGGAAAAGCCATGTTCCGGGCCTTCGACCACATACATCAAAGTGCCGAACACGGTCACTAAGGTGCAGACACCGAGCAGGAAAACGAGGATTTTCTGCTTGCTGCCACGCAGGGCATCGAGCAAGTAATGGGCCTGTTTCAGGTAGGGGCTGAGCTTCAGAACCCGGAAGATTCGCAGCATTCGAATGATGCGGATGATCAGCAGGTACTGTGCATCGCTGTAGTACAACGCGAGGATGCCGGGCACGATCGCCAGCAAATCCACCAGCCCGTAAAAACTGAACGCGTAGCGTAGCGGCTTGGGTGAGCAGTAAAGGCGCAGGATGTACTCGCCCAGAAAGATGATCGTGAATCCCCATTCGATGTACGCCAGTACGTTGGCGTAGTTCTGGTGAACCGAGTCAATGCTGTCGAGGATCACGATCACCAGGCTGGCGAGGATGATTAGCAGCAAACTGCTGTCAAAGCGCCGGCCAGCCACCGTATCGGTCTGGAAAATTATCACGTACAGGCGATTGCGCCACGTGTCGTTGCTGTTCATTCAAATCGCCCTGAGCATCAAATCAGCGCAGCCTAGGTTGATTCTCCCCGGTAGCGCAAGGCGCACGGGTGACCGTGGCTTTGCCGAGCACTTGAAGGGCGGTGCGAATCAGCCAGCAGGCGAGGATGAACGGCGCGGTCAGCGTGGGCAGACCCATCGCGGCAAATACCGGCGTCAACAACAGCGCAAATGCAATACCGACCAGCGGGAGCCAAGGCTGCTGGCGCTGCGCGCTGAAGGCGAGCGCGGCGAGTACGGCGTTATAACCTGCGAGGCCGAGCAATGCGCTGTAGACGTCGTGTTGCAGCAGACTCCAACCCATGCCTGCGACAGACGCCAGCAACGCCCAGCAAAATGCCCGGCGATCAGCGATCAGTAACCCGACGGCAATCATTGCACCGGCCAGCGGATGACCGAGGAACATCACTTGGCCCAAGCCTTTAAAGGGGGCCGCGAGCATGTTCAGCGTGTTGACTTCGATCAGATGCGCGTTGGTCAAGGGCGTGGCGAAGCACAGCAGCAACCAGCTCAGCACCACGAAGGGCATGGTGTAGGCGGGCAGGTACTGGCTGATACGGGCGCGTTTGATCCATTGCTGCGTGAGCATCGCGCTCAGGCCGCCAGCGGCGATGATCAGCGGCGCTAATATCGCGGACCATGGGAAGTAGAGGCTCAGCAGCAAACCGAGCAAGACACCGTTGTAACTGAAGAGCCCGGCCTGTCGATCGGCCTTGGCATAGCCGCGTCGTTGCGCGGTGAGCAACCCGGCGACTCCGCCCAGCAGTGCACCACCGAGCAGGGCGGGCGTGGTGAACAGAATGGCCAACAAGCACAGCAGACCGCAGAGCGGATGGCGTTGAAGAAAGATCTGACTGAAGCCGTTGAGCAAGGCAGTCGCCCAGTCGGGGCAGTGGGTGTTGAAGTGGTTGGCAGGCATGATGGAATCTGTGGTGTTTCAGGTGGATCGTGGCGACCGCATCGCGAGCAAGCATCGCGATGCGGTCAGTGCAGGCGCCACAAAGGTTGGTCTTTAAATCAGGGTTTCTATACGCAACGAGTTAGTCGACCCAGGCTGCCCAAACGGCACACCCGCGGTGATCAATAAGGTGTCGCCGCGCTTGGCCATGCCCTGTGCCTGGGCAATTTCCAGCGCCGTCGAGCACACCTCATCCACCTGCCGCAGACGATCATTGACCACCGAGTGCACGCCCCACGCCACCGTCAACCGGCGAGCGGTTTGCAGGTTCGGCGTCAGGTTGAGAATCGGCACCGTTGGCCGTTCTCGCGCCGCACGCAAACTCGAGGTGCCGGACTCGCTGTAATTCACCAGCACCGCCACCGGCAGCACATTGCTGATGCGACGAATCGCGCAACTGATCGCATCGGAAACAGTCGCCTCAGCGTTAGGCCGGCTCACGTCCAGTTGCGCCTGATAATCAGGGCCATTTTCCACCTGGCGAATGATCTTGCTCATCATCTGCACGGCTTCCAGCGGGTACTCGCCGGACGCGGTTTCCGCCGACAGCATCACCGCATCCGCACCTTCGGCCACGGCGTTGGCAACATCGGTCACCTCGGCACGGGTGGGGGCAGGGGAGAAGCGCATCGACTCCAGCATCTGCGTCGCCACCACCACCGGTTTACCGAGCTGACGGCAGATGGTGATGATGTTTTTCTGAATCTGCGGCACGCTTTCGGCCGGCACTTCCACGCCCAGGTCACCGCGAGCAACCATGATCGCGTCGCTCAATTGGGCGATCTCGCGCAGTTGCGTCACCGCCGAAGGCTTCTCGATCTTGGCCATCAAAAACGCTTTGTCGCCGATCAGTTCACGCGCCTCGCGAATGTCTTCCGCACGCTGCACAAACGACAGCGCGACCCAGTCCACACCCAGCTCCAGACCAAAGCTCAAATCACGGCGATCCTTGGCGGTCAGCGGGCTCAGTTCCAGCACCGCTTGCGGCACGTTCACACCTTTGCGGTCCGACAGTTCGCCGCCATTGAGCACGGTGGTGTCGATGGCGTCGGAATATTTTGTCACCACGCGAAGACGCAGCTTACCGTCGTCCAGCAGCAGGTCCATGCCCGGTTCGAGCGCCGCGATGATTTCCGGATGAGGCAAGTTGACCCGGCGTTCATCGCCCGGTGTCGGGTCCAGGTCCAGGCGCAGCGCTTGGCCGCGATGCAGTTGCACCTTGCCCTCGGCAAACTTGCCGACCCGCAGTTTCGGGCCTTGCAGGTCCATCAGAATGCCCAGCGGATAATTCAGCTGGCGCTCGACTTCACGAATCCACTGAAAGCGCTGGGCATGGTCGGCGTGATCGCCGTGGCTGAAGTTCAGGCGAAAGATGTTAACCCCGGCCTGCACCAACTCACGGATATCGTCGATTCCGTCGGTGGCGGGGCCGAGGGTGGCGAGGATTTTAACCTTCTTGTCAGGCGTCATTTTTAGGGCTCTCGAGAATCAGGATGGCACGGAAGTCGTTGACGTTGGTGCGGGTCGGCTCAGTGACGATCAGCGCGTCCAGCGCCTGGAAATAGCCGTAGCCATTGTTGTTGTCCAACTCGTCGCTGGCGCTCAGACCGAGTGCGACAGCGCGGGCGTAGCTGTCCGGGGTCATGATCGCGCCGGCGTTGTCTTCGGAACCGTCGATGCCATCGGTGTCACCGGCCAATGCGTAGACGCCGGGCAGGCCTTTGAGACTGTCGGTCAGGCTTAGCAGGAACTCGGCGTTGCGTCCGCCCCGGCCGTTGCCGCGCACGGTGACGGTGGTTTCACCGCCCGAGAGGATCACGCAAGGCGCTGCCAACGGCTGACCGTGCAGTACGACCTGACGGGCGATGCCGGCGTGGACCTTGGCCACTTCGCGGGACTCGCCTTCCAGGTCGCCGAGGATCAGTGGGCTGAAACCGGCCTGACGGCATTTCACCGCCGCTGCTTCAAGCGACTGCTGCGCACGGGCGATCAGTTGGAAGTGACTGCGCGCCAGGCACGGGTCGCCGGGTTTGACCGTCTCCGATTCCGGGCTCTGCAGCCAATTGCGCACCGAGGCCGGGACTTCAATGGCGTAACGCTTGAGAATCGCCAGGGCTTCGGCGGAGGTGCTCGGGTCGGCCACGGTGGGGCCGGAGGCGATGACCGTGGCGAGATCGCCCGGCACATCGGAAATCGCATAGGTATAAACAGTGGCAGGCCAGCAGGCTTTGCCGAGGCGGCCACCCTTGATCGCCGAGAGGTGCTTGCGTACGCAATTCATCTCGCCAATGGTGGCACCGGATTTGAGCAGGGCTTTGTTGATCGACTGCTTGTCGGCCAGGGTGATGCCGGCAGCGGGCAACGCCAGCAGGGCAGAGCCCCCGCCCGAGAGCAGGAAGATCACACGGTCGTCTTCATTCAGATTGCTGACCCGTTCCAACACGCGTTTGGCGACCGCCAAACCGGCAGCATCGGGCACCGGGTGAGCCGCTTCAACCACTTCGATTTTTTTACACGGGGCGCCGTGACCGTAACGCGTCACCACTAAACCTGATACGTCACCCTGCCAGCAGCGCTCCACCACATGGGCCATGGCAGCGGCGGCTTTGCCGGCGCCGATGACGATCACCCGACCGCTGCGATCGGCAGGTAAATGGGCCTCGAGGACTCGCTGCGGATGGGCTGCGTCGATGGCTGTAGCAAACAGCTCGCGCAGCAATTGTTGCGGATTGACCGACATGGCGGGCTCCCGGATTTCTTGTTATTGGGTTTGGCGTTGATCGTTCCCTCGCTCCGTGCGGGAACGATCAGTGCCGGGGCAGGACTTACTTATCGCGAATCGAGAAATTCGCCATGTGTTCCAGGCCCTTGATCAGCGCCGAGTGGTCCCAGTTGCTGCCGCCGATGGCCGCGCAGGTGCTGAACACTTGCTGGGTGTTGGCGGTGTTCGGCAGGTTGATGCCCAGCTCGCGTGCACCGGCCAGGGCCAGGTTCAAGTCCTTCTGGTGCAGGCTGATGCGGAAGCCTGGGTCGAAGGTGCCTTTGATCATGCGCTCGCCGTGCACTTCGAGGATCTTCGAGGATGCGAAACCGCCCATCAGCGCTTCACGGACCTTGGCTGGATCGGCACCGTTTTTCGACGCAAACAGCAGGGCTTCGGCCACGGCCTGGATGTTCAGCGCCACGATGATCTGGTTTGCTACTTTGGCGGTTTGGCCGTCGCCGTTGCCGCCCACCAGGGTGATGTTCTTGCCCATCGCCTGGAACAATGGCAGAACGCGTTCGAAGGCATCGGCATCACCGCCGACCATGATGCTCAGGGTCGCGGCCTTGGCGCCGACTTCACCGCCGGACACTGGCGCGTCGAGGTACTGAGCGCCTTTTTCGTTGATTTTGGCAGCGAAGGCTTTGGTGGCCGTCGGGGAGATCGAGCTCATGTCGATCACGACTTTGCCTTTGCCAACACCGGCCGCAATACCGTCGGCGCGGAACAGCACGTCATCGACCTGCGGGGTATCCGGCACCATGACGATGATGAATTCGGCTTCTTGCGCAACTTCTTTCGGGTTCGCCAGGGCAACGGCGCCACCGGCAATCAGGTCAGCAGGAGCAGGGTCGTGGTGCGCCGACAGGAACAGGCTGTGACCGGCTTTCTGCAGGTTCAACGCCATTGGGTGGCCCATGATGCCGGTGCCGATAAATCCGATTTTAGCCATGAAAAAATCCTCTTGTTTTTATTGCTGCCCCCCAAGGGGAGCGCTTCAAATCGCGTTATGCGTTTTTAACCAGCCCAGACCCGCTTCGGTGGTGGTCAGCGGCTTGTACTCGCAACCGACCCAACCCTGATAGCCGATGCGGTCCAGGTGTTCGAACAGGAAGCGGTAGTTGATTTCACCGGTACCTGGTTCGTTGCGCCCCGGGTTGTCGGCCAACTGGATGTGGTTGATCTCATCCAGGTGCGTGGTCATGGTACGGGCCAGGTCGCCTTCCATGATTTGCATGTGGTAGATGTCGTATTGCAGGAACAGGTTGGCGCTGGCGACCTGTTCGCGAATCGACAGGGCTTGCGCCGTGTTGTTCAGGTAGAAACCCGGGATGTCACGGGTGTTGATCGCTTCCATCACCAGTTTGATGCCCGCCGCTTGCAGCTTGTCGGCCGCGTACTTGAGGTTGGCGACGAAAGTTTTTTCCACGGTGGCATCATCGACGCCTTGTGGACGAATGCCCGCCAGGCAGTTGACCTGGGTGTTGCCCAGCACTTGGGCATAAGCGATCGCCAGGTCGACACCGGCGCGGAACTCTTCAACCCGGTCCGGCAGGCACGCGATACCGCGTTCGCCCTTGGCCCAGTCACCGGCTGGCAGGTTGAACAGCACCTGAGTCAAACCGTTGGCGTCGAGCGTGGTTTTGATTTCGGCGGAGCTGAAGTCGTAAGGGAACAGGTATTCGACACCACTGAAACCGGCCTTGGCGGCAGCTTCGAAACGGGCAAGAAAATCCTGCTCAGTGAACAGCATGGACAGGTTGGCTGCGAAACGCGGCATGGTGGTCTCCTGCAAATGTGTGAAGCCTCTTGTGGGAGCGAACGTGCTCGCTCCCACAAGGGCGTTAATCGAGCAACGAAATCGCGGTCGGCGCGTCGTTGCCGACCAGCGCCAGGTCTTCGAATTCGTTGACGGCGTTGATCTCGGTGCCCATGGAAATGTTGGTCACGCGCTCCAGAATAATCTCGACGATCACCGGCACCTTGAACTCTTCGATCAGCTCCTGAGCCCTGCGCAGGGCAGGCTGGATCTGATCCGGTTCGAATACACGCAGTGCCTTGCAACCCAGGCCTTCAGCGACCGCGACGTGGTCGACACCGTAACCGTTGAGTTCCGGAGCGTTGAGATTGTCGAAGGACAGCTGCACGCAGTAGTCCATGTCGAAACCGCGCTGGGCCTGACGGATCAGCCCCAGGTACGAGTTGTTCACCACCACGTGGATGTACGGCAGCTTGAACTGCGCGCCCACCGCCAACTCTTCGATCATGAACTGGAAATCATAGTCGCCCGACAGCGCAACGACCTTGCGGGTCGGATCAGCCTTGACCACACCCAGCGCTGCCGGAATGGTCCAGCCCAACGGGCCGGCCTGACCGCAGTTGATCCAGTGACGCGGTTTGTAGACGTGCAGGAATTGCGCGCCGGCAATCTGCGACAGACCGATGGTGCTGACGTAGCAGGTGTCTTTGCCGAACACCTGGTTCATCTCTTCGTAAACGCGCTGCGGCTTGACCGGCACGTTGTCGAAGTGAGTCTTGCGATGCAGGCTGGCCTTGCGCTGCTGGCAGTCTTGCAGCCAGGCACTGCGGTTTTTCAGCTTGCCGGCGGCTTGCCATTCGCGAGCGACTTCGATGAACACAGTCAGTGCGGCAGCAGCGTCGGAAACGATGCCCAGGTCCGGGTTGAATACGCGGCCGATCTGGGTCGGCTCGATGTCAACGTGAATGAACTTGCGGCCTTCGGTGTAAACGTCGATCGAACCGGTGTGACGGTTGGCCCAGCGGTTACCGACACCCAGCACCACGTCGGACTTGAGCATTGTGGCGTTGCCGTAGCGGTGCGAGGTTTGCAGACCGACCATGCCGACCATCAACGGGTGATCATCCGGGATGGTGCCCCAGCCCATCAGGGTCGGGATTACCGGGATACCGGTCAGCTCGGCGAATTCCACCAGCAATTCGCTGGCGTCGGCATTGATGATGCCGCCACCGGCCACCAGCAACGGACGCTCGGCCTGATCGAGCATGGCCAGCGCCTTCTCGATTTGCACGCGGTTAGCGGTTGGTTTGGCCAGCGGCAATGGTTGGTAGGCGTCGATGTCGAATTCGATTTCAGCCATCTGCACGTCAAACGGCAGGTCGATCAACACGGGGCCCGGACGGCCGGAGCGCATTTCGTAGAAGGCTTTCTGGAACGCATAAGGCACCTGGCCCGGTTCCATGACGGTGGTTGCCCACTTGGTCACTGGTTTGACGATCGCGGTGATGTCGACAGCCTGGAAGTCTTCCTTATGCATACGGGCGCGGGGTGCCTGGCCGGTGATGCAAAGAATCGGGATCGAGTCGGCCGAGGCGCTGTAAAGCCCGGTGACCATGTCGGTACCGGCCGGGCCGGAAGTGCCGATGCACACGCCGATGTTGCCAGCCTTGGTGCGGGTGTAGCCCTCGGCCATGTGCGAGGCGCCTTCAACGTGGCGAGCGAGGACGTGATCGATGCCACCGACCTTCTGCAAGGCGGAGTACAGCGGGTTGATCGCGGCGCCCGGGATGCCAAAAGCGGTATCAACCCCTTCACGGCGCATCACCAGAACGGCGGCTTCGATTGCTCTCATTTTGCTCATGGTTTTGGTGCCTCATACGTTTTGTAATTGTATACAACTGGCTTTGCGCAGAGTGTATTCACGGCAGACGGCGCAGGTCAATCCATTTTCTCAAGCGGACGTTTCATTCGTCGGAAGCCCAATCTACTGTGGCTTTTCGTCGCATGTGGCGCTTTTCGATAATTATTGTATACAAAAAAATAACTCATTGTGTTCTATTTGTCGCATCGGACTTCTGAACAAAACACAGTCCAGCAGCGTTCCCTATAACAAAATGAGGACGGCACCATGAGCGCTTTAACCTTGAAAGTCGCAGTCAACCTGGCCAATCAGGCTATTTCCGCAGCGCGTGCAATCTCGGCGGCTCCATTGACCATCGCCGTACTGGATGCGGGTGGACACTTGGTCACCCTGCAGCGTGAAGACGGCGCCAGCCTGCTGCGCCCGCAGATCGCCATCGGCAAAGCCTGGGGCGCCATCGCCCTGGGCAAAGGCTCACGCCTGCTGGCGCTGGACGCACAACAACGACCGGCGTTTATCGCCGCTTTGAATAGTCTGGGGCAGGGCAGCATCGTCCCGGCACCGGGTGGCGTACTGATTCGGGATCAGGGCGGGAACGTGCTGGGGGCGGTAGGTATCAGCGGGGATCTGTCTGATGTTGATGAACAGTGCGCGATCAATGCGATTGAGGCATTGGGGCTGACAGCGGATGCTGGGGTGAGTGCTTGATCGTGTAGTGACTGATTGACCGCCATCGCGAGCAGGCTCACGCCTACAGAGAAATGCATTTCAGGGCGGGGAGCGGGCTTGCTCGCGAATAGCCGCGCTGCGGTCTAACGGTCGGGCTCACACCCCTTGAGCACCAACCGGATAATCGTCTGCGCGGCCGCTTCATAGTCGGCCTCATCGAGCTTGGCCTTTCCGGTCACCGCAGAAATCTGCCAGTCGAAGTCGGCATAGGTCTGGGTCGCGGCCCAGATGCTGAACATCAGGTGGTTGGGGTCGATCGGGGCGATCTGACGGCGGTCGATCCAGGTCTGGATGCAGTTGATGTTGTGCTTGGCCTGGCCGTTGAGTCGTTCAACCAGATCGGCACTCAGGTGTGGGGCGCCGTGCATGATTTCGCTGGCGAACACCTTGGAGGCGAAGGGCAGGTCGCGGGAGATACGGATTTTCGAGCGAATGTAGCCGCTCAGGACTTCGCTGGGCACGCCGTCGGCGTTGAACGGTGTCGAGGCCTGCAGGATCGGTTCGATGATGCTTTCCAGGACCTCGCGATAGAGGTTTTCCTTGGATTTGAAGTAGTAATAGACGTTGGGCTTGGGCAATCCCGCCTTGGCTGCGATGTCACTGGTTTTGGTCGCAGCGAAGCCCTTGTCGGCAAACTCTTCACTGGCGGCACGCAGGATCAGTTCTTTGTTGCGCTCGCGGATAGTGCTCATAAACCCGGTGATTCCTTGCCTGTTCTGGCGGTTGCGCATGGTAGCACCGGCCTCGCGCAGCGCTCAAGAATGCCCCGTGCGGCACCCGGCCACGCTATGCTGCGCAGCACCCATTCAAGAAGGAAGCCTGATTCATGGCAGGAAGCAGTTTGTTGTTGCTGATCGATGACATTGCCGCGGTGCTCGACGATGTGGCGTTGATGACCAAAATGGCGGCCAAGAAGACAGCTGGCGTGCTCGGCGACGATCTGGCGCTCAATGCCCAACAGGTTAGCGGTGTGCGTGCCGAGCGAGAAATCCCGGTGGTGTGGGCGGTGGCCAAGGGCTCATTTCTCAACAAGCTGATCCTGGTGCCGTCGGCGTTGGCCATCAGTGCATTCATCCCGTGGCTGGTCACGCCATTGTTGATGGTCGGTGGCGCTTATCTGTGTTTCGAAGGTTTCGAAAAACTGGCCCATAAATGCTTGCACCGCAACGCCGAAGGCCACGCCGAGCGGGTCGAGGCTGTGGCCAATCCGGCGATCGATCTGGTGGCGTTCGAGCAGGACAAGATCAAAGGCGCCATCCGCACCGACTTCATTCTCTCCGCAGAAATCATCGCAATCACCTTGGGCACCGTGGCGGATGCGCCGCTGCCCCAACAAGTCATCGTGCTTTCGGGCATTGCCATCGTCATGACCATTGGCGTGTATGGCCTGGTGGCCGGCATCGTCAAACTCGACGACCTCGGCTTGTGGCTGACTCAGAAACCTGGACAGGTGGCCAAAAGCATTGGCAGCGGGATCCTGCGTGCGGCTCCGTACATGATGAAAAGCCTGTCGGTGATCGGCACGGCGGCGATGTTCCTGGTCGGTGGCGCAATTCTCACCCACGGCGTGCCGGTGATTCATCACTGGATTGAGAGTGTCAGCGCGGGGGCAGGCGGTGCCGGGTTTGTCGTGCCGACGTTGCTGAACGCGGTGGCGGGGATTGTGGCGGGGGCGGTGGTGTTGGCGGGCGTGAGGGTTGCCAGCAAACTCTGGAAAGCAGTGAAAGGCTCAGAGCCGGTTATTTGACCGTTCCCACATAGTGAACTGACCCCACAAAGCTGGACGATTTACATGTCTATGCCTAAGCGGCCTGAGTTCTGTATCCCACAGGGCTCAGGCCGTTTAGCTTCAGCTTGATA
>NZ_JBTEYL010000029.1:0-65997 GCF_054330215.1 Pseudomonas sp. Ma2-10
CGGCGTGCGTGCCGGTTCAGATACCACCACCTCGGCCATTGGCGGCCTCAACAGCCAGATCAACGGCACCTACGGTTACCTGACGCTGGATGCCAACGGTAACGCCGTGTACCACAGCACCCCGAACGCCGTGAACGGTCCCGGGGCGAGCGACGTGTTCACCTACACCATCCGCGATGCCGACGGTGACGAAAGCACCACCACCATCACCATCGACGTGAACAACAGCTGCATCAGCGCGGTCAGCGACAACGACGTGACCGTCTACGAAAAAGCCCTCGACCTGAACAAGGATGGCCAGGATCTGGCGCCCGGCACCGTCACCGGGAGTCAGCCGGGCTACACGCTTGAAACCGGCAGTGGCACCCTGGTCGGCTCCGTCACGGGTGCCACCGGCGCGATCACTTACACACTGGTCGGCAGCGCCACTGGCACCTACGGCCAGATCCTGCTCAACCCCGATGGCTCCTACACCTACACGCTGACCTCGGCGCCAAGCACCACGCCACATGCCGACGATGGCGCGAACACCCTCAGCGAAAGCTTCACCTACAAAGCCACCGACGCCCTGGGCCATTCCACCACCAGCACCATCGTGGTGAACATTGTCGATGACTTGCCAACCGCCAACCCCGACACGGCCTCGGTAGTGGAGGGCGGTATCGTCAGTGGCAACGTGCTGGCGAACGACTTCAACGATGCCGATGGGATTGGGGTGGTCGGCGTGCGCGCCGGTTCAGACACCTCGACCTCGGCCATCGGCGGCCTCAACAGCCAGATCAATGGCACCTACGGTTACCTGACGCTGGATGCGGCGGGCAACGCGGTCTACCACAGCAACCCGAACGCCGTGAACGGTCCCGGTGCGACCGACGTGTTCACCTACACCTTGCGCGATGGCGACGGTGACGAAAGAACCACCACTATTACTATCAATGTCAGCGACAGTGACGTGACGGTCTACGAACGGGCGCTGGATCTGGGCAAGGAGGGTCAGGATCTCGCGGCCAGGACCGTCATCGGCAGTGAACCCGGCAACACTGGCAGAGGAGCGGACTTCACCGGTACCGGAACGATCAACTTCACTGGCACCAGCAACAACAGCGCGGCGAACCAGGCATTGGCAGATGTGCGGAGTGCCTTTGCCGGCAACGCTGCGACCATGACTGCGCTGCTGGTGGTCTGCGGTTATCTGGGCACAGTCACCCACGCCAATGCGAACGCCAATACCAGCGATGAAGACCGCATCACGGTCAACCTCAAACAGGGTGAAACCCTCAACCTGGACCACAACCTGGCGGCCGGTCACATCACCATGGAGTATTCGCTTAACGGCGGCGCATGGATCGCCCTCGCGGACGGGCAAACCCTCACCGCTAAGTCGGATGGGACGTACCAGATTCACATCACCAACATCGAGAACGATGGCCCGGGCAGCAGCGGGAAGGGGGCGGAAGACTATCAACTGACCATGACCCTCAACTACGCCGGTGCCCACGACATCACGCCAGGTACCCACAGCACCTACGCTGCCAACGACAGCCATGGCGGCAGCGATAGCAGCGCCGCGACCATTAGCTATCAGGACGATCACACCCTTACTGGCACTGCAAACGACGATGTATTGGTCGCTGGCACAGGCAATAACGAGTTGCACGGCGGCGCTGGCAATGACTTGCTGTTCAGCGGCGTGGGCAACGACCTGCTCGACGGTGGCCCCGGCGTCGACACCGCGAGCTATGCCCATGCCACGGCTGGGGTCACTGTCGATCTCGGCCTGCTCACCCCGCAAAACACCATAGGCGCCGGCACCGACACCCTGACCGCGATCGAAAACCTCACCGGCTCAAACTTCAACGACGTCCTTACCGGCGACAACAACAGCAACATCATCAACGGCGGCCTGGGTAACGACATGCTCAACGGTGGGGGCGGCGACGACTTCCTCATTGGCGGCCTGGGCAACAACACCCTCACCGGCGGCAGTGGTACCGACACCTTCCAGTGGCTCAAAGGCAACAGCGGCCACGACGTGGTCACCGACTTCACGCCGGGCACCGATAAACTCGACCTGTCGCAACTGCTGCAAGGGGAAAACAGCACCGCGGCGTCGCTGGATGACTACCTGCACTTCAAAGTCACCGGCAGCGGCGATTCACTGGTCACCCGCATCGACGTCAGCGCAATGGCTGGCGCCGCGCCGAATCAAACCATCGACCTGGCGGGTGTGAATCTGGCCAGCCATTACGGCGTAACGCCGGGGGCGGGTGGGATGATTGCGGGGGGGCACGATACGGCGACGATTATCAACGGGATGTTGAATGATCATTCGTTGAAGGTGGATACGGTGTGAGCTGAAACGACAAAACCCGCCATCCCTGTGGGAAGGGATGGCGGGTTTAATGTTGTATGCCCCCACCTAGAGAGCGAGGGGGCACTGTGCCAGCCCAATGCATCGAAAGATCGGACGGATAAATAAATGCGTCCGCTCTTCTCATTTTTCTCTTCGCCATCATCGTTCATCCTGTAAGTGTTAACCGTACAGGCAAGGAGCGGGGCGTCTATTGCTTTCCATATGCAGGCCATACATCGTTGAGCCGCCGTTAATATTGCTTGAGTCAAGGTTAAAATAATAGCGCTGACCATTTCCTCCATCTGAAGTCCATGCACCCCAAAGAATGTACTGGCCCGCTATGAGAGGCCATCCCAATAGCGCGGCAACGTTTCGATTTTCTCTGGCGTACAGATTATAAAACGCCAGCATTTCATTCAGCGTCGCCAAGCGTCCCCCGCGACTGACGCAATATGCGTGAGCATCAGACCAAGCTCGGGGGGTAGCATCGTTCCTAAGCATCGTTTTGATGCCGCTGACCCTGAGCGTATAGGACGCCTGAGTGTCATTACCGTCCCTGATGAAAATTTTCGTCGTTCCATTGACTCTACATGTCACGGTCCCATTTTGACTTGTCACGCTTGCAATATTCGGGTTTTCTGAAATGTAGGTATAAGGCGGCGTGCCACCTGTCGCCGTTTGGGTGAACGTCGCTTCCGGTGGCAAGTAGGCCGGTGGCCGTCCTTCGGCGACGATGAAATTAGGAAGGTTAAGTGATCGATCTGCACCGGGGTTTAGGGCGGGTACAGCCTTGATTTGGTAGCGGCGTACCGGAAACGCCACCGCAGTCGCAAAATTCGCCTTCCTATCCAGGTTCACCCAGAAGCTGATTTTCAGATCACTACCATCCTTGAGTGCTTTCAACCATTCCAACGGCACCGGACGCTTCAGACCTGGCCCCTGATTATGTGGTTCACCTGCGCGGTCGTTATAGGGGGTAGCCGGCCCGGCATTGGTGACCCCCTCATAGCGTAACCACACCGGCTGCTCACTGACCTGACCCAACCATTCGGTCACGACAAGCAGTGCGGTGGGCAACAAGGTGGTTACGTCCAGAACCGTGGAGGCACCCTCGATCTCGGGCGTCGGAAACCGTGGGTCCTCGGCGGCAATTGGTTTGACCGTCAACGTCAATGATTCCGATGACGCGACTCTCTTTCCACCACGATTCAAGTTCCAGAACACTGCAAACGACTGATCTTGGTGGGCGACAAGAAACGTCCGGCTCAGCACAAAGTTGGCGCGCTTGTTCTGGTTCAGAGGAATAAGCGGAAAAGGTTCGGAGCCGGCAGGCGCCTTCATTTCCACCAGTCTGGCTCTATCTTCCGCAATCGCCGCCAGGAGTTCGACCCGCACCGTCGGAAGATCACCCAACGAGTCGATCGGATTGGCGGCGGGTTTCACCAGCAACGGTGGCTCCAGTACAACTTGCGTCGCATCGCCAAACATCAATTGCAGCAATTGCGAAAACACTTCTACCTCACCCGGATTAGTCACCGTGCATTGCACGGTCAAAGGGGTACTGGTGTAGGGGGCGATGTATTTGGCGGGTACCTGGAAGATGGCGGGTTGTGTTGGATCGGTGACGATCAGTTGGAAAATGAACAGCGTCACAATCCCTTCCTGATCGGTGGTTTGCCATTTAAGTTTGACGTTCGCGCCTTTTTTCAAGGGCCCGTATTCTGCGACCTTCACGGTGGCCACGGGGGTGTCGACCGGCAGTTTGTTGTCTACCAGCGGATCGACAATCGGCAGGCCCAGTGGCAAGGACGTACCAGTGAAGGTGGCATCGGCGGGTTTCGAGCGCTGGGTCTTGCCTGCTTTGGTCACCGTATAGGAGGCCCGCGCCGACCCCCCAATCAGGTTGCGTACCCACTCGTTCAACACCGGAAAGTCCACTGTTCTGCTCGCGCTAGGCAGCGTCACACTGAAGGTGTGGGTGACGGGGTCGCCTCCTTTGGTGAGCCCTTCCAGGGTCAGCTCGATCAGATCATTTTTTGCAAATACCCCGGTGACCAGGATCACCATGGCACCGCCCTCAAGCCCATCGTGATTCACCACATTGTCGGAATCGGCCGGTTCAAAAATCGGTGCGGTCAGCAACACCATGCCGGGTTTGAACGTGAGGATGAGCGCATCCGACCAGCCGCTGGAATTTTCCACCACGTCGAACACTTCCCAGCGCACCACCAGACTGTTGGTGGGCGCCAGGGTGGCGAGCATTTCCGATGTCAGTTCAAAAACTACATCCCCAGATGCGGTGACAGTGGTCTTCAGGAGTAAAGCCCCGAAGGTGAGCACCACCACGTCACCGATGGACTGGTTGAAATACTCCGGCACGGTCACGAACATGCCGTCATCGATCACTGTCTGATCGACGACGCTTTCCGAGGCAACGGGCAATTTGAGGCCCTGGTTGAATGGCTTACCGCCGTCGGTGTCCGCTTCTCCCGGCGCTGGGTGCTTGTAAAACATCGGAATAGGCGGCGATCCTTCGGTGCCGTTTCCGCTCATGCGCTCAACCTCGAACCAGAAGGGCTTATTCTCGGATTTCAGAAACCTGGCTTCCATGTTTTTGGCGGAAATATGGAAGGGAATGTTTTTCGCCGTACCTTCAGCATCGAAATGCGCTTCGGTGACTGAAAATTCAGCGACAGGAACGCTTTTTGTTTCGATGTAAACCCTGATGTCGTCGCCAATGGCCATGTTCAGATAGGCCATGATGTAAACCCGCAATCCGTCACGGTCGCTTTTCACCATGTTGATGTTGATCCCCAAGGCACCGTCGCTTTGCGGTTTGAAACCAACCGGGTAGGGCGGGACGACGGCCAGCACACCGATGCCGCGTTCGGGTGGGAATACCACGATTTGTTGATTGGAGGCAGGGTCAGCGTTTGTCATTGGGCTGTTCATGAATGTGTACCTTCCATAAGAGGCGCCCGGCTTCCCGAATGGGCGGCACCGATACGGTCGGATTAGATAACGCGCTCCAGCCTCTGCCTACTGTCATATATGACAGGAAAATCCGCGTTTAAGACGAACGGTCGAACCCCTCACATCGGCTCCGGCGGCCCAATCAATCGCCCCATCACTCCAAACAATCCCAACTCCCGGATCACCTCCAGCTCTCCTTTGGTCTCGACCATCTCCGCAATCAACGGCAAATCAATGCTGTTGGTCGCCCGAAAAATAGCCTCGATGAACAGCTTTTTATCGGGCTGTTCATCAATGTGACGGATGTACGCACCGTCGATTTTCAAGTAAGCCAGCCCCAGTTGAGTCAGGTTGCCGATTTGACCGAAGCTGCCGCCGAAATGCTGCAGACCGATGCGGTAACCGGTGTTGAGCAGGCTGTGAGTCAGACGTTGCAGTTCTTCCTGAGGGGGCAGTTGGCGTTCGTCGATTTCCAGAATCAGCAACGGCGCGAGCTCGGGCAGCGATTGGAGCATGTCGAGGATGTGTTGCAGCTGCGCTGGATCGCGCAGAGTGCTGCCGGACAGGCTTAACGCCAGGGGCCAACGATTGACGATGAGGTAGTCGAGGGTGGCTTCGAGCATGGCCAGGTCGAACCGCGCCGACCAGCCGAGTCGCTCGATCCACGGCAGGAAGTGCCCGGCGGCAATGGCCTCGCCCTGCGAGTCGAGCAGGCGCGCGAGGACTTTGTGATGCAGCACCTGGCTGGTGTCGGTGCATTGCACCACCGGCTGGAAGTAGAGTTGCATCTTGCCTTGGTTCAGGGCGTCGTCGATCCAGGTTTGCCAGTCGTTTCGGGACGGGTTCGGCGCGGTGATGGAATCGGCCAAGTGAACCCACGGGCGCTCGGGATGTTGCAGGGCTTCGGTCAACGCCCGATCCAGTCGCGTCAGCACGTCACTGGCCGGCTCTCCGGGGTGGTAAGGGGCAATCCCCAGATGCGCCACCGGCATGGAGTCGCTGGCGCCGCTCAGGCGCAGGTTTTCCAGGGTGGCGCTGACTTCACAGGCCAGGTGTGCGGCGTCGGTGCTGTCCAGCCCTGGCGTCAGCAGGCTGAATTCACCGCCACGATTGCGCGCGGCTAGCCAGGTGCGACGTTCCGCTGGCTGGGTCAGGCGCTTGAGTAACTCACCGACGGCGCTGATTAGCGCATCGGTGCGCTGGCCGCCCAAGCGTTGGTTGAGACCGGCCAGATCGTTGATGCGCAGTATCAGCAAATGGCCGTCGCTGCTCTGCTCGGAGACCAGCAACTCGTCGGCCAACTCTTCATCCAGCAAGCGTCGATTGGCCAGGCCTGTAAGGCTGTCCTGATAGGACTCGATCCGCAGTTTTTCACTGCGCGCGACCTCTTCGGCGAACAGCGCCTTGAGCTTCTCAACCATCTGGTTCATGGCCAATACCACGCGTTTCAACTCCGGTGTGCGCGGCAATTTCGGCAGGCTGAGGAACTCGCGTTTGCTGATGGCTTCGGCCTGTTTGACCAGGGTGTCGAGTGGACGAAATTGCCGGCGCAGCAACCAGCCACCCAACACGGCACTGAGCAGGCCGCACACCAGCAACCAGATCAGGCTGGCGAGGGTGCTGTCCCAGAGTTTGGCCAGGGCGAACTGCGGATTGCTCAACACTTCGACCCGTGCCGCCTGGACCCAGCCGCGCATGATCAGCGCTTCGCCACCGGGTGGGTGCAGGTTGACCAGGTTCACAAACCAGGCGGGAACGCCCTCGATTTGCCCCGACGCACTGCGCTCCACCAGCACCTGCGCATCCTCGATGTTAATGATTCGAATACTGCTGAAGTAACCGCTGTCGAATATCGAGCTGACCATTAATTCGATCATGGCCGGGTCATCGATTTGTGCCGTCAACGACAAACCCAGTGCGGTGGCGGCGTCCTGGGCGTGGGAGCGCAACTGGCCGAGCATCTGGTCGCGAGAGCTTTCCAGGCTGACAAAAAAACTGCCGCTGAATGCCACCAGCAAGAACAGGCAGATGGCGAGAAACAACTGTTTACGCAGTGACATAAATCGCTCCTTGCTCAGGTGGCTAGCCGTCGCCCACGGCGAACCCTTCGGCCTGCATCTTTTTTAGCACGTCCTGCCAGCGCGACAGTTTTTTCGAGTCGCTGCTGCGTTTGCCGCCATTGGCGCCGGGCAAGTACAGACCTTCGGCATTGAAGGCGTAAACCGGCAACAGGTCTTTGCGTTGGGAGGCGGGGCGAACCTCGCCGATCAGGTTGTCCAGCACCAGCGGATCGGCCGTGGGGCTGTTGTAGAAAGTCAGCACCATGTGCGCCTGGTTCTGGGTCAGGGCTTTCACGTAGGTGATGCGTAGTTTTTCGCTGGGAATTCCCAGGTAGCGCAGGCTGAAATATTTTGCCAGTGCGTAGTCTTCGCAATCAGCGGCACCCTTGATCAGGGATTCGACGGGCGTGGCCCAGTAATCGGTCTGATGCCAGATGCGCGTGTCGTCCAGAAAGCTCAGTTGCTGATTGAAGAAGCGATTGACCGCGTTCAGTTGCTCGCGCTCGGGCGCGTTGACTGCGCTACTGAGCATTTGACTCCAGGCCTCGATCCTTCCCCGTCCCTGGCCGAGGGGGCCGTAGCGATCTTCGGCTGTTTGCAGAATCTGCGTAAAACGCCAGTTGGCCCCGACACTGCCCACCTCGGCCAACAGAAAAATGATTAGCAACAGCCATCCGCCGAGCCGAAGTCGGAGCGTTGACCATCCTGGACTACGCGGACTGCGGGACATGTCTGGCCGCTCGGGTGCAGATGCCTGAAGTCTAGGCGGTGTTTCTTGAAAGGGAGGGTTGGTCGTCGGAGGAAGGGGGTTGATCATTCCCACGAAGAGCGTGGGAATGATCAGCGATCAGGGCTTTTGCAGGGTTTTCTGTTTGAGGATGTAGATGCTCACCAGGACGGCGCTGGTCAGCATGAACCCCCGTGCCCACGGCAGGGGCACCAGATAGCAGGAGAACAGGATGCTCGCCCACATCAGGCCGATGGCGTAGACCTTGCCTTTGAGCGGGATGCCGTTGCCGCTCAGGTAATCGCGAATCCACGGCCCAAGCCGCGGATGTTCAACCAGCCAATGATAAAAGCGCGGCGAACTGCGGGCGAAGCAGGCGGCCGCCAGCAGCAGAAAGGGCGTGGTGGGCAATACCGGCAGGAAAATCCCGATCACCCCCAGCGCTACGCTCAGCCAGCCGATGGCCAGCAGCACGTAACGCAATATCAGGGAGCGGTTGCCTATGGGGTTGTCCATAGGCAAAACCTTAGTGGTGACGAGGCTTGAGGATCGCCGGTTTTTCGTCTGGAGCCTGGCAGAGCAGGTACAGCGCGGTCAGGGCTTCCGGGATCTGCACGATCATGTCGTCCATCAGGTTGGCGTCTTTGGCGATGTCTTCGAACTCAGGCTGTTCGTCGAACAGACCCGAACCGACCATGATCGGCAGCAGCATTTCGCTGACTTCGTCTTCGGCGGTTTCGAACCAGGCTGCTTCACGCAGGAACACGCCTTCCATGAAACCGATGCACCAACCGCGAAGGTCAGAGTCATCCGGCTCTTCGCCCAGGTCCAGGTCGCAAGGCAACTCGAACTCTTCATCGGATGCCAGTTGGCGAGCAATGTGAGCCTTGAGGGCCAACAGGGTGGACTCAATCGCTTCACGCTCGGTGTCGTCGGCGTAATGCGGCTCTTCGGCGAAGAGGGCGTCGATCCATTCACGCTCGGGAACGGTTTCGGAACAGATCGACAGCGCAGTGAGGTAGCCGTGGGCGGCCACGTAGTCCAGCGCCTCGTCATGCAGTTCGTCAGCGTCGAGGAAGACTTGCAGGCGGGTTAGTTGCTCAGCGAAGGACATTAAAGGGCTACCTTGGGGAATATTCGATGCGCGAATTCTAGGCCTTCTTGAGCGCTTGGGCCAGTCGCGCGGCATTTTTGCGCCCTGTGGGAGATTCTATGTGGCCGGGTACACCGCTTTCGTCGAATCGCCAGCGGTACCCTTTGCCGGACGGGGCTCGGGTATACTCCCGCGTTTTGTGATGCCCTGCTGGCGTCACGGCTGAAATGTAAAGCGTCGTGCAATGGGCACTTACGATTTGTCGGTGCAGCCTTCGTGGTTCTGAACCAGCCTTGCAGGGATGTTTTTGTGATTTTTGGAGTTTCTATGCTCGAACAGGCTCAACGCGTCCTCAAGGACATCTTCGGCTACGACAGTTTCCGTGGCCGTCAGGGTGCAATCATTGAGCGCGTGGCCAGTGGCGGCGACGCCCTGGTGCTGATGCCTACCGGTGGCGGCAAGTCCTTATGCTTCCAGGTGCCGGCGCTGTTGCGCGAAGGCCTGGCGGTGGTGGTGTCGCCGCTGATCGCCCTGATGGACGACCAGGTCGCCACCCTCGAAGAACTGGGCGTCGCGGCGGCGGCATTGAACTCCACGCTCAGCGCCGAGCAGCAGCGCGATCTGGCGGCACGGATCAAGCGCGGTGAAGTGAAAATGCTTTATCTCGCGCCCGAGCGTCTGGTTCAGCCACGAATGCTGGCCTTTCTGCAAAGTCTTGAGATTTCCCTGTTCGCCATCGACGAAGCCCACTGTGTGTCCCAATGGGGCCACGACTTCCGCCGCGAATACCTGCAATTGGGCCAGTTGGCGGAATTGTTCCCCAGCGTCCCGCGTATCGCCCTGACCGCGACCGCCGACAAGCGTACCCGGGAAGAAATCGTCGATCGCCTTCATCTCCAGGATGCCGAACGCTTCCTGTCGAGTTTCGACCGCCCCAACATTTTCTATCGCATCGTGCCCAAAGAGCAGCCGCGCAAGCAGTTGCTGGCGTTCCTCGCCGAACGGCGCAGCGATGCCGGCATCGTCTATTGCCTGTCGCGCAAAAAAGTCGACGAAGTGGCGGTGTTCCTCAGCGAGCAAGGCTTCCCGGCGCTGCCGTATCACGCCGGTCTGCCCAACGACACCCGAGCTCACCACCAGAAGCGCTTTCTCAATGAGGAAGGCCTGATCATGGTCGCCACCGTGGCGTTCGGCATGGGCATCGACAAACCCAACGTGCGCTTTGTCGCTCACCTCGATTTGCCGAAATCCCTTGAGGCTTACTACCAGGAAACCGGTCGCGGCGGCCGTGACGGGCTGCCGGCGGACGCCTGGATGGCCTACGGCCTGCAAGACGTGGTGATGCTCAAGCAGATGTTGCAGAACTCCGAGGGCGACGAGCGTCACAAACGTCTGGAGCAGCACAAGCTCGACGCCATGCTCTCGCTCTGCGAAGAAACCCGCTGCCGTCGCCAGACGCTGCTGGCCTATTTCGACGAAGACATGCCCGAGCCGTGTGGCCATTGCGACAACTGCGTCGATGGCGTGCAGACCTGGGACGCCACCGAGCCGGCCCGTCAGGCGCTTTCGGCGATCTACCGCACCGGCCAGCGTTACGGTGTCGGGCATTTGGTCGATGTGTTACTGGGCAAGGATAACGAAAAGGTTCGCAGCTTCGGCCATCAGCATCTGTCGGTATTTGGTGTGGGCAAGGCGATGGGAGAGAGCGAATGGCGCTCCTTGTTCCGACAACTTGTTGCCCGCGGTCTGGCGGACATCGACCTCGAAGGCTACGGCGGCCTGCGCCTGAGCGACACCTGTCGACCGCTGCTCAAGGGCGAAGTAACACTGGAGCTGCGTCGCGACCTCAAGCCGCAAACCACGGCCAAAAGCAGCAAGAGCCAGGCGAGTCAACTGGTACGCGGCGAAGAGCGCGAACAGTGGGAAGCCTTGCGCGCTCTGCGCCGCAAGCTCGCCGAGGAACATGGCGTGCCGCCGTACGTCATCTTCCCCGACTCGACACTGCTGGAAATGCTCCGCAGCCAACCGACCTCGCTGTCGGAAATGGCCACCGTCAGCGGTGTTGGCGCGCGCAAGCTGGAGCGTTACGGAGAGGCCTTCCTCGAAGTCCTCGGCGGGCAAGTCGAGGCGCCGAAAGTGGTGGCCGACCTGCGCCACGAACTGATCACCCTGGCCCGAGCCGGCATGACACCGTTGCAGATCGCCGGTCAACTGCAATGCTCGGAAAAGAACGTCTACACCCTGCTCGCCGAAGCGATTGGCAAGCAGCAGTTGTCGCTGGAGCAAGCGCTGGATCTGCCCGAAGAATTGATGGGCGAAATCCAGGACGCGTTCCTCGACGGCGAGGGCGAATTACCGCCAGTGTCGGAGATTGCCGCTCTGTTTGCCGGGAGAGTACCGGAAGGCGTTTTGTACTGTGTTCGGGCGGCGCTGCAATCCGAATTCGAGGTTTAGGTGATCTGCCACATAGATGTAACGATTCAGTACAGAGCAAGCCTTGCCTCTGGCCAAGGGTCATGCTTAGCTGACTAATAATTAGTTTTTCTTTATTTCAGTCTAATCATGAGTGTTTTATGCCGTTAACCGACCAACACCGCTTTGGCATGCAACTGGCCCAGATGTCGCGCGGCTGGCGTGCCGAACTGGACCGCCGTCTGGCGGGCCTGGGTCTGTCCCAGGCCCGCTGGCTGGTGCTGTTGCACCTGGCGCGTTTTGAAGACGCCCCGACCCAACGTGAGCTGGCGCAGAGCGTCGGCGTTGAAGGGCCGACCCTGGCTCGTCTGCTCGACAGCCTCGAAAACCAGGGACTGGTGCAACGCCAATCGGTGCTGGAAGACCGCCGGGCGAAGAAAATCGTCCTCTGTGCGCCGGCCCTTCCCTTGATCGAACAAATTGAAACCATTGCCACCCAACTGCGCCACGAATTGTTCGACGGCGTCGATGAGGCAGACTTGAAGGTTTGCATGCGTGTCCACGGGTACATTCTGGCCAACCTGGAAAAATCTTGAGGCATAAACGCACCTGGGACTTTTGAGATACCCCGCAGGGCAGACTATAAAGAACTACTTGGCAATATCGTGTTCGTACCGGATGTGCGAACGCGTACAAGATAGTTCTGGTTATCTAAGGGATGCTCATGCTCGAGAGTTGGCACATGGTTTTACGGTGTTGCGCCACGCTGTTTTTGGTCGGTGGTGCTGTCACTTACTCGGCATTGGCGCCCGCGTTGGGCTTGGGTGATATCACCCTGCATTCAGCGCTGAATCAGCCATTGCGCGCCGACATCGCACTCCAAGATGCCGCAGGTCTGGATAAGGCCGAGCTCTCGGTCAGCCTCGCGACAGCGGACGAGTTCAGCCGTGCCGGCATCGAACGGGTGTTCTTCCTCAATAGTCTGAAATTCACGCCGATCATGCGCGGCAACCGCAGGCTGATCCGGGTGAGCTCCAGCAAACCGGTCAATGAACCTTTCCTGAATTTCCTGGTGCAGCTCAATCAGCCCAACGGGCGCGTGCTGCGCGAGTACACGGTGCTGATCGATCCGCCGGGTTCGCCTGGGATTGTTCCCATCACTGACGAACCGGTGACCGACGTTCAGTCCTCCGGATTCCCGACGGTTGAGCCGGTCGTTGCGAAGCCACCTGCGGCGAAAGGCAAAAAGCCCCCCGTTCCTCGCGTCGATCAACCTGCCGCCGCGCCTGTGAGTGATCCCGTTGCCGCACAACTGGCCGCCAGCGTGCTGCAAAGCCAGCAGCTGCAAGCCACCATCGATGAATTGACTGTGAAGCTTCAGGCCCAGGAGAAACTGGTCGGCGGTCAGATAAAGCAGGTGACTGAACTGCAAAGCCAATTGGCGGAAATCAAGATCGCAGCGGTGGAGCCGGTTGCGCCCTCCGTTGTGGCTCCCGCGCCGGTTATTGTTGAGGAGCCTGAGGCCAACCACTGGGGGCTGATTGTCGGGTTGCTGGCGGTGATGGCTCTGGTGTTGCTGGGGTTGTTCGTTTGGCGTCAACGACAGCAGGTTCAGGTATTACCCGATGTTTTACCTGTTTTGCCGTCACGGCATGAACCGGCGCTCAATCGCACTGCAGAACCGGTAGCCCAATCGTCAGAGTCGCAACCGGCAACTGAATCGGGTGAAGCGTCGCCGACAGGCGATGTGCTCGAAGAGGTCGATATCTATCTGGCCTATGGCCGTTTTTCCGAAGCCGCCGGTTTGTTGCGGGAAGCGCTGATCAAAGAGCCACAACGCACGGATCTGGCCGAGCAGTTGTTGGAAGTCTTGGGTAAACAGGGTGATGTCCCCGCCTACGAAGCACAGGAAAACAACCTGCGTGACGCCGGATACGACCTGGGAAAACTTCAGACTATTCGCGCCCGACACTCAAAATTGAGCAGTGCCGCACCGTTGGCCGTTGCAGGGTCAATTACTCCCCCCAAGGCTGCGATACCCGAAGCAGCGCCCAGCGATGAGTTTCAGTTGAACCTGGATGACCTGTCGATGGATTCGAGTTGGGACCTTATCAGCCCTTTTGAACACTCGCCTTCTCTGGATGACACCTTCCTTAACGAGTTCAGGGCTGTCATAGCGGCGCCCTCTGGCTCAGGAGCACGTCGATCATGACTGCATGCAAACCGGAAATCATCATCACCTATTGCACGCAATGCCAGTGGCTGTTGCGTGCTGCCTGGCTGGCCCAGGAACTGCTCAGCACCTTTGGTGATGACTTGGGTAAAGTGTCGCTGGTACCCGGAACCGGTGGGGTGTTTCACATTTTCTGTGACGACGTTCAGGTCTGGGAGCGCAAGACTGATGGCGGTTTCCCGGAAGCCAAAGTGTTGAAACAACGGGTCCGCGATCAAATAGATCCGGACCGCGACCTGGGGCACAACGACCGCACTCAGTGAGAGGCGGCGTCTGCCGCAACGGTCTTCTTGCTTGAACCTCCAGAGAGTCGGCTGGAGACCACGATCGCCACGATGATCAGCGCACCACCGATCAGCATGCGCAACGTCGGATTTTCATCAAACAGCAGCCAGGCCATTGTGATGCCGTAAATCGGCTCCATGGCGAAAACCACGGCCGCGGTCCGCGCCTTGATCACTGCCAGGCTGGCGACAAAAAGACTGTGAGCGACGCCAGTACAGAACACCCCGAGCAATCCTATCCACAACCAGTCGATGGCGCGCACTTCGCTCAACTGCGGTGCCGCCACCGGTAACAGGCACAACGCGACCACCACGTTCTGACACAGCGCAGCCTGCACCGCCGGAATTCGTCCGGAGCTGGCGCGGTTGGTCAGCGATAGCAGAGAGAACAGCAAACCTGAGCCCACCGCCCACAGCAGACCCACTGTGGCGCCGCTGGCCAGATCGAAATCAGGGGTGACCAGCACCAGCCCGACACTGACCAGCACTACCAGCAGGATTTCGTTGGCGCGAATTCGCTCGCGGAAGATCAACCCTTCAAGGATCACGGTAAACGCCGGGAAGCTGGCGAAACCCAGGGTCGCGATTGCCACGCCGGCGACCTTCACTGCAATGAAAAAACTCACCCAGTGTGCGGCCAGCAGTAAGCCGCTGAGCAACAGTTGGCGCCAGTCCACCGCTTCGAGTTTCTGCCAGCGAGTAGTGCTGGCGAACCGCGCAAAAACGGCTAACGCCAGCACGGCGAATGCGGCACGACCAAAAACGATAATGGCCGGGGACGCCGCAGCAAGTTTGCCGAACACACCGGTCAAGCCGAACATCAGTGCGCCGATATGCAGGGCGCCAAGGGCGGTACGGGGAGTCATTGCAATCCTTAACAACAAGCGAACAAAGATGTAGGAGCAGCCTTCGGCAGCGCCTGCATTGAACCGTGAAACCACCAGTTGCGTCTGTCGGCAAACTATTACCTTTTGTCGCCAACCTCGCGCCGCAATTTGCTGGGTGAAGCACCGAACTCCCGCAACACCGCCGCCGCAAAGGCGCTCTGCGAACTGTAACCGACCCGACTGGCAATCTCGCCAATCGGCAGCGCCGAATCCCGCAACAAGCCCACGGCCCTGTGCAAACGTCGACTGCGGATGTAATCCATCGGCGTCTGCCCGCATTCAGCAACGAACCGTGCATGCAGCCGAGCGCTGGACAGACCGGCGACGCGTGCCAGATCGGCGACTTGAAGTGGATAGGCTGCGTACTGATCGATGTGCGCATTCAGCGCCGCATAAGGCAGGCGACGACCGCTGACGATCTCGGGTTTGGCGTTGTTGAGACTGGCCAGCAACAACACCGCGCCTTGTTGCGCGATCAGTGGATCGCTGACGTGACTGCCCGCCAACCAACTGACCAATTGGCTTTGCCCTGCACCCAGCGACTGGCGACCGGCGTTGTCGAGTAAGCGACGACTGGCTTCGGCGTGATCCCCCAGGGACTGAGAAACCCATTGATCGCTGGGCACATCCAGTACAAGGCAACGGCTGCCATTGGCGCTACCGCAGGCGTGATGGAAATTGGATGGCACTACCACGAAACTCTGCTGGACCACCTGGCTGCCTCGCCCGTCGACCTCGAAATCCAACGCACCCGACAGTCCGAACACCAGCTGCGCGTGTTTGTGGCTATGGACGATCAGGTCATGAGTGTATTGGCGTAGCGTGAGGATCGGTCTCATCGCAGGTCTCCCGGGCAAGGCGGCCAGTCTACACCGAGGGCAATCGTGGGGCGCTGTCATCGGACTGACTCGCCATTGTCATGGGCAATTAACCCGACTGGCGCACGCTTGCAAAAACGTTTCCAGAGGGCTGCCCATGACCAGCGCCGAACTCGCCAAACCCAGTCGCAAGCAACGTGTGCGAACCTTGTGGATTTCCGACGTGCACTTGGGCACCCGGGATTGCCAGGCCGAGCACCTGTCGCAGTTTCTCAAGGGTTACCACGCGGACAAGATCTACCTGGTCGGCGACATCATCGATGGCTGGAAGCTGCGCGGCGGCATGTACTGGCCCCAGGCGCACACGAATGTGATTCGCCGCCTGCTGACCATGAGCAAGCGCGGCACCGAGGTGATCTACGTCACCGGCAACCACGACGAATTCCTGCGCCGCTATTCGACGCTGATTCTGGGCAATATCCAGCTAGTGGACGAGGCGGTGCACGTGACCGCCGATGGCCGCCATCTGCTGGTCATTCATGGCGACCAGTTTGACGTGATCACCCGGTATCACCGCTGGCTGGCCTTTCTCGGCGACTCGGCCTACGAATTCACCCTGACCCTCAACCGCTGGCTCAACCATTGGCGCGCCCGTTATGGCTACGGTTACTGGTCGCTGTCGGCGTACCTCAAGCACAAGGTCAAAACCGCGGTCAGCTTCATCAGCGATTTTGAAGAAGCCATCGCTCACGAGTGCGTCAAGCGCAAGTTGCACGGCGTGGTGTGCGGGCACATTCACCATGCCGAGATACGCAAGGTCGGCGGGGTGGATTACCTCAATTGCGGGGATTGGGTGGAGTCGTGCACGGCGCTGATCGAGCAGTGGGACGGATCGATCGAGTTGTATCGATTGGCGGATGCCCAGGCGCGGGAGGCTGAATTGAAGGCCACCAAAATCGCAGAGCCGGCATAGGCCGGCCGCGTTCGGACGATCTTTTGATTTTCAGGCCGGCGCGTGTTCTTCCATCGCGGCCTTGTAAATCGAGTGCTTGGGCTGCGCAAACAGCCGCTCCATCATCGGTTCAAAGAAGCTCAGCGGCAGCGTTTCATACGCCGCATCAAACGCCGCCGCATCGTATTTGGCGCAAAACTCAATGGTCGCCTGATACTGTGGATGCCCGCTGAATTGCTCGCGTAAATGCCGGTCCATCCCGAGATGATGGAAGAAATAATACCCCTGGAAAACTCCGTGTTTCTCGACCATCCACAGGTTCTCGGCGCTGACGAACGGCTTGAGGATTGCCGCAGCGATGTCCGGGTGGTTGTAGGACCCCAAGGTGTCGCCGATGTCGTGAAGCAGCGCGCAGACTACGTATTCTTCATCGCGGCCATCACGCCAGGCACGGCTGGCGGTTTGCAGGGAATGGGTCAGACGATCCACCGGAAAGCCGCCAAAATCACCCTCCAGTAATTTCAGGTGCGCCACAATCCGTGTCGGTAATTGTCTCGCATAGGCACTGAAATCTGCGGCGATGATCGCCCAGTCTTCTTGCGTGCCGTCCTGCATGTGGGTGAAACGGGCGCTGGCATTCATCGGCTGTCCTCCTGTGGTTCATTGGCCCTAGAACGGCACGCGACCCAGAATCATGTCTCGGTACATAACGAAATCGCCGAGCAGGCTGTAAAACGGATGTTGAAAGGTCGCAGGACGATTCCTCTCGAAGAAGAAATGCCCGGCCCAGGCGAAGCTGTAACCCGCCAGCGGAAGGGCCCATAACAGCAGCCAGGCGCCTTTGCCGATGGTCAGGGCCAGAATGAAGATAACCAGCGTCGTGCCGATAAAATGCAATCGTCGGCAGGAGCTGTTGCTGTGTTCGCTGAGGTAATACGGGTAGAACTCAGCGAAGCTGTTGAAACGTTTGATGTTTTCCACGACTGCGATCTCTGTGCTTATTGTTCTGACTGCAAGTTGTTCTGCGGGTAGCTTATTTGAGTCTAGAGTGATCATTGGTATCAGCCAGTGACAATAGGCGCCACTTTAGTATCCTTCGGAAATTGGCCGTAGCATGCGGCTTATCATGTAAGTGGACGACATGAGCGAACGAACGACTTCTGCAAGCTGGGCGATGGGGATTGTCAAAGCACTGGAGATGGACGGCCTGAATTGCCGGGTTCTGTTCAAGCAGCTAGGGCTAGACTACGCGGCACTGGATGATCCGGATGCGCGTTTCCCGCAAGATTCCATGACACGCCTGTGGCAGCGCGCGGTTGAGCTGTCCGGCAACCCGGCGATTGGCCTGAACATGGGCAAGGTGGTGCGACCGGCCTCCTTCCATGTGGCGGGCTACGCCTTGATGTCCAGCCAGACCCTGGCGGAAGGCTTTCAACGGCTGGTGCGCTATCAGCGGATCATTGCGGAAAGTGCCGACCTGAGTTTCCGATTGCTGGAAGAAGGCTACGCGCTGATTCTGACGGTCCACGGCGACCATCTGCCACCGACCCGGCAGAGTGCCGAAGCGTCACTGGCCTGTGCTCTGGCGCTGTGCGGCTGGTTGACCGGACGCACCTTGCAGCCGCGCAAGGTATTGGTGCAGGGCGATCAGCCCGTCAATCTCGAACCCTATAAACAAGCCTTCCATGCACCTTTGGTGTTCAACGCGCCCTATGACGCCTTGATCTTCGAGCGCGCTGACATGGAGGCACCGCTGCCTACCGCCAATGAGGCGATGGCGCTGTTGCACGACCGGTTTGCCGGTGAATACCTGGCGAGGTTTTCCGAGAGTCGCGTGACCCACAAGGCGCGGCAGGTGCTATGCCGTTTGTTGCCCCAGGGCGAACCCAAGCGCGATACCGTGGCGCAGACGTTGCACCTGTCGCAACGCACCTTGCAGCGACGCTTGCAGGAAGAGGGCACGAGTTTCCAGGCATTGCTGGATGACACGCGACGTGAACTGGCTGAGCAATACCTGGCGCAGCCGACCATGACCCTGCTGGAAATTGCCTACCTGCTGGGGTTCGCTGATCCGAGCAATTTCTTCCGCGCCTTCCGACGCTGGTTCGACACCACACCCGGTGAATACCGAATGCGGTTGATGGCGACGCCTGCGCCTGTCAGTGACGCCAGAACGCCGGAATACACAGAACAAACACCGTAATGATCTCGAGTCGGCCCAACAGCATGCCGAACGAGAGAATCCACTTCGCGGCGTCCGGCAGGGTGGCGAAGTTGCCCGCCGGGCCAATGGTCTCGCCCAGTCCCGGACCGACGCCGGACACCGTGCTGGCCGCGCCAGTGAGGGCGGTCATCCAGTCCACGCCGAGCAGCGACAGCAGCAGCGCGATGACGCAGATGGTGATGGCAAAGAAGAACGAAAAGGTCAGAATCGAACGCACGATCTCTTCGTCGAGACGGTGACCGTTGTATTTTTGCTTGATCACTGCGCGCGGGTGAATCAACTGGTTAAGGTTGGCCTTGAGCAGGATGTACGCGACCTGGAAGCGGAAAATCTTGATCCCTCCAGCGGTCGAGCCCGAGCAACCGCCGATAAAACCCAGATAGAAGAACAGCATCAGCGAGAAATTGCCCCAAATGCTGTAGTCCCCCAGCGCAAATCCGGTGGTCGTTACCACAGAGGTCACGTTCAGCGCCACATGCCGCAACGCCTCCAGCCAATGCAACTGGGTGGTCCACCAATACCAGGTGCTGAGCACCAGCCAGGTCAACAGCAACATGCCGAGCAAGCCTTGAACCTGCTGATCCTTGATAAGTGCTTTGCGGTTACCGCGCAAGGTCGCTACATACAAGGTGAACGGCAGGCTGCCGAGGATCATGATGACGATCGCCACCCAGTGCACCGCCGGTTGCGTCCACTTGGCCAGAGATTGGTCGGACGTTGAGAACCCACCGGTGGAAATCGCCGACATCGCGTGGTTGATCGCATCGAACGGGCTCATCCCGGCCCACCAGAACGCCAGGCTGCCGAAAATGGTGATGCCGACGTAGGCTGCAACGATCAAACGCGCCACCATGTGCGAACGGGGCATGACTTTTTCGGAACGGTCTGACGACTCGGTCTGAAACAGCCGCATGCCGCCGATGCGCAGCAGTGGCAAAATGGCTACCGCCATGCCGATAAAGCCGATGCCGCCAATCCAGTGCAGCAGCGAGCGCCACATCAGAATGCCAGGGGACATGGTGTCCAGCCCCGTGAGCACCGTCGCCCCGGTGGCGGTGATGCCGGACATGCTTTCGAAGAACGAGTCGGTGTAGCTGATGTGCTGGGTCAGCAGGAACGGCAGCGCGGCGAAGATGCACACCACCAGCCAGCTGCTGACGGTCAGCAGGTACATGTCTCTCGGACGAAGGTGTACATGTTCCGGGCGACCGGGGATGACCAGCGCGAGGCCGGCGACAAAGGTAATCATGCTCGCCCAGAGGAATGACGGCAGGTCGCTGGTGCGGTCGAAAATCACCAGCGTGGCCATGGGCACGACCATGGCGATGGCCAGCGTGATCAGGAAGATGCCGATGATGAAACCAATAGTCCGTAAGGTCGGCAACGCCATGAAGTCCGCTCGGGCTGAAATAGGGAAGGGCGCCATTCTACCTGCGGGGCCTGCTATGTAAACCGGCACTCCCCAGGTGGTTGCAGCTAGAATGGCTTCACATTTTTTTCAGGAGGTGGCCGATGCAGGCTCTCGACGCTTTGCTCAACCGTGTTTCCGTTCCACGACTGCTCGAACCGGCACCGACCGCAGAACAACGCGAAGTGTTGTTTGGTGCCGCGATGCGAGCGCCAGACCATGGCCACTTGCAGCCTTGGCGATTCCTGACAGTCGAAGGCGCGGCGCGCGAGCAGATGGGCGAGTTGCTGGCCGAAGCGGCGAAGCTGCAGGACAGTGAGGTGACCGAAGCGGCGCTGGACAAGGCGCGTAACGGTCCGTTGCGTGCGCCGCTGGTGGTTGTGGTGATCGCGCGGTTGCAGGATCACGTTAAATATCCGCAGTCTGAACAACTGCTGGCGGCAGGCTGTGCGGCTCACGGGATTTTGCTGGCGGCTTATGCGCAAGGGATTGGCGCAGTGTGGCGCACGGGTGAGCTGGCGTATTCAGCGCATGTGGCCAAGGGCTTGGGTCTGGCTGACGGGGAAGAGGTGATTGCGTTTCTTTACCTTGGCACGCCGCAGAAGGAACCGCGTGTGGCGGAGAAAGCCGACCTGGCTGAATTCGTCAGCGCCTGGCCAGCCGTGTAAGTATCATTCCCACGCTCTGCGTGGGAATAATCCCCTAAGAGGCGACTCCGGGTACCAACGGCAACTCCAGGCTGGCGATAAACCCGCCATCGGGATGATTGGCCAGCACCAGACTCCCGCCGTGCCGTTCCGCCGCACGGCGCGCAATCGCCAACCCTAAACCATGGCCAGCCGCCGTCTGCCCCGGCGCCCGATAGAACGGCTCGCCCAACAGCCTCAAATGCGCGGCCTCTACGCCCGGTCCATGATCACGCACACTGACCACAATCCGCTCACCCTGACGCACGGCCTGCATTTCAATCGATTGCCCCTGCGGGTTGAACCGCTGAGCATTGCGCAGCAGGTTGTCGACGGCGCGTTCGATCATCGTTGGCCAGCCTTTCAGGTTCAGCTGCGGTTCGGTCTCAAGGTGTACGTTCTGCTCCGGCGAGCCTAATTGAGCATCCTTTTGCAAAGCATTGAGCAGCGCATTGAGATCAACCTCTTCAGCGCCGGCGTTGTCGGCATCGACTCGCGCCAGAACTAGAATTTCGCTGATCAGCGCTTCCAGTCGATCACACTCCCGAGTGAGGCGCGGCCAGAGTTTTTGCCGTTCTTCGGGGTTGGCGCGCTCGGCGAGTGCCAGCGCAATGCGCAGCCGGGCAAGCGGTGAACGCAGTTCATGGGATACATCCCGCAGCAACTGCCGCTGACTGCCGATCAAACTTTGCAGGCGCGCACCCATGCGGTTGAAGTCGTTGGCCAGCACGCCGAACTCATCGCGGCGGTTGGCCAGTTTCACCAGGCTGTTTTGTTGGTAGGTGGTTTGCCCCAGATCATGCACCGCGCCGCGCAAGCGATTGAGTGGGCGAGTAATGGATAACGTCACAAACAGACTGAACAAGGTCAGCACCACCAGCGAGATACCCAGCGCACTCAATGGCCAGAGCAAGCTTTCGCGGTGCCACGCGTCGAGCTCCGGGTGCGCAATGCGGTAGATCAGCAGGTAGGTGTCGCCAGTTTTTGCACTGGTGTACTCATCGGTCAGTCGGCGCCATGGCAGACGACGGTCGTCGTTGTGTCGCCGCGCTTCGAAGGCGGCCGCCCTATGTGGGAAGGTGCCGCGCACCACTGGATCACCGCTCTCGTTGAACACTTGAACGTCGATGTGATACTGGCGCTTGCGCTGTTCCAGAATGTCCTGGGCCGCGTCTTCACCCTGTGACTCGTAGGTTTGCGTCCACTGCTCGGCCAAGGTATTGAGGCCCGGGTGGCGGCTGAGAATCCAGGCGTCCTGATTGAGCATGTGCCCCAGCAGAATGGAAAGCCCTGCAACCAAAGCGATGGCCAACCAGAAGCTGGCCAGAATACGCCAGAACAATGAGCGCACAAAAAATCCTCAAGCAAAGAAAGCCCAACGGCGATTAACCGTTGGGCTGTGATATGACGCTAGAACATTATTGCGCCTTTTTCGGCTGTTGCGCTTTCCAGGCCTTGAACTCGGCCCATTCGGCGCGACGCTCAGTCTGTTTTTTCTGGATCTCGTCGAATTGCTTCTGTTGATCCGGTTTTAGCAAGGCACGCACGTCAGCGTCTGCTTTCTTGTGGTTGGTCGCCATTTCATCTTTCATGGCTTTCTGGTCGGCGGGCGAGAGTTTTTCCAGGTACTTGTCGACCACTTGCTTACGCTCGTGCATCTGCTCGCCCATGATTTTGCGGATCTGCCCGCGTTGTTCGCGGCTCAGGTCGAGCTGGCTGTACGGGCCTTTGCCGTGCATGCCGTGCATCTGACCGCCATGGCGTGAGCCGTCCATCGAGCCACCCATCGGGCCGGCACCTTCAGGCATGGCCATGGCAACGGTCGGCAGGGCGGCAGCGAACATCAGAGCGATAAGAGTCTTGCGCATGGTGAATCTCCTTGTCTCGTTCCCGGTACGTTCCGGATGAGTACAGATTACGCAGATCAAGGTCAGCGGCGGTCAGCGGAGCGTAAGGCTTGGGTAAAGACGATTTCTCGTCGGCCTGACAAAACTTACAGGCTGTAGTAATAACCGCGGCTGCGCAGGGCCACGATCCGTGGGCGACCGTCGGGGTGCGGGCCAATCTTTTTGCGCAGGTTGCTGACGTGCATGTCCAGGCTGCGGTCGTACAACGTCAGTTTGCGGCCGAGGGCGATTTGCGCCAGTTCCTGCTTGTCCAGCGGCTCGCCGGGTTGCTTGAGCAGGGCTTCGAGCAAACGGCTTTCGGAGACGGTGAGAGTGAATTCCTGTTCATCGATGCTGACCACGCCGCGCACCGGACTGAAACACAAGTCGCCGAGTTCGAGCTGACTGGAGACCGCTGTCGGATGACTGCGGCGCAACACGGCGCGCAGGCGCGCTGTCAGCTCCCTCGGATCGCACGGTTTTGCCAGGTAGTCGTCGGCGCCGAGTTCCAGGCCGAGGATGCGATCCAGCGGCTCGCCGCGGGCAGAGAGCATCAGCACCGGCAAGTCCGGGTGATCGCCGCGCAATTGCTTGAGCAGTTCCAGGCCGCTGCCGTCAGGCAGCATCACGTCCAGTACCACGGCTGCCGGCGACGTTTCGGCCAATGCGCGGCGGGCGCTCTGACCATCGTGGCAGGCGCGGACCTGGAAGCCTTCCTGGCTCAACCAACTGCTCAGGAGCTCACACAGCTCCTGGTCATCATCAATTAATAACAGCTCGCTCATGACTCACTCAATTTAGCCATTGCCTACGTTTTCTGGTGGCACCACTGGCGAAGATACCGCAGAGCAGCGCCAATAGCGCTACGGCGGCGCCAATGACGAACCACTGCTGCTGATCGGTCAATAGACGCTGCAGCGGGCTGCTGGCCTGGGCTTCCTTGAGCAGCAGCTTGAGGCGCTGATTCTCTTGGCTCAACCGGCTCAGCTGGGCGCTTTCGCGTTCGGCATCGGTATTTTGCAGTTGTTTGCTCAGTACTTCTCGTTGCTGTTCGCTTACCTTCAAGCGCTGTTGCAACTCGGTGATCTGGCTGCCGGCGCTCAGGGACAGCGGTGTGGAATTACCGCCCTCGGCGCTTTCTTCACCGTGAGCCGGGGCCACGATCGACAACGTCACCAACATCAGACACAACGGACCTTTGCGCATCGCCACTCCTGATTTCAATACGAGTATTGGGCAGGTTGTCGGCCGGTAAACGAGAATAATGAGCGTTGAGCGCGCGATGAACCGATAAGGTTCATCGCGCTGGAGGGATACTACGGCAGGACTTGCTTGAACGGTTTGACCGAAACGTTGTCGTAGACGCCTGCGGCGATATACGGATCAGCGTCGGCCCACGCCTGGGCGGCGCCCAGGGAATCGAATTCGGCGACGATCAGGCTGCCGGTGAAACCCGCAGCGCCCGGATCATTGCTGTCGACCGCCGGGTGTGGACCGGCCAACACGATGCGACCTTCACCTTTGAGCACTTGCAGGCGCTGAAGGTGTGCAGGCCGTGCGGCCAGGCGGGCTTCCAGGGAGTTGGCGACGTCTGTGGCAATGATTGCGTAAAGCATGTCAGTCCTCGGTTTTTGGCGTTGTGGTATCGGCGTCGTGCAGGTGGCGGGACAGGTAAATGCCCTGGCCGACCAGGAACAGCAGCGTCATGCCCAGGCTGCCGAAGACTTTGAAGTCAACCCAGTAGTCCTGAAAGGTGAACGCGACGAACAGGTTGGTGGCACCGCAAAACAGGAAAAAACCGATCCAGGCGATGTTCAGGCGGGTCCAGACCGGCTCCGGCAGAGTCAGCGCGTGGCCCATGATGCGTTTGATCAGCAGTTGCTCACCGACAAAGTGGCTGCCAATGAACGCCAGGGCGAACAGCCAGTTCACCACCGGGGCTTTCCATTTCAGGAAGGTTTCGCTGTGGAACGCCAGGGTCAGGCTGCCGAAGACCAGGCAGGCGATGAGGGTCAGCCACTGGCTCTTCTCCAGCTTGCGTTGCTTGATGAACAGCGTGCCGTAAACCACCAGGGAGCTGATGATCAGCATGGCGGTGGCGCTGTAAATACCGCCTACAGTCAACTCATGACCGGCGATGTCGACGACCCGGGGATCGAGTTTAAAGACGATGAAGAACAGCAGGAGCGGGATGAAATCGATGAATTGTTTCACAGTGGCAGCCAGAAGCAGGATGTGGCGGCATAATAACAAACATATGGGCGCGCGATAGCGTCAGCTGAATTGAGGTAAAAAAGTCCTGTGAATGTTGATTTGCACTGCCATAGCACGGCCTCCGACGGCGCTCTCGCGCCTGCAGTACTGGTTGCGCGTGCGTTCGAGAAAGGCGTGCGAGTCCTGGCCTTGACCGATCACGACACCCTCGAGGGCCTCGACGAAGCTCGCACTGCGGCCACCGCGCTGGGGATGCAATTGGTCAATGGCGTCGAATTGTCCTGCACCTGGGGCGGCGCGACCATTCACGTTTTGGGCTACGGATTTGATGTCAATGCCACGCCGTTGGTCGAGGCCATCGCAAAATTGCACGATGGCCGCTGGTTACGGTCCGAAGAAATAAGCCGAAAACTGGCATTGAAAGGCATGCCGGGCGCGCTCGAAGGGGCTCGGGCCATCCAGCAGGAACTGGGCGACAGCGGCAATGCGCCGGCCCGCCCACATTTCGCTGACTGGATGGTGCGTGAAGGTTTCGTCAAGGATCGCGCCGAAGCGTTCCGCAAATGGCTGGGCGCCGGCAAGCTGGGGGACGTCAAGCAACACTGGCCGACCCTGGAAGACACGGTCGAAACCCTGCGCGCGGCCAAGGCTTGGGTCAGTCTGGCGCATCCATGGCACTACGATTTCACTCGCAGCAAACGTCGCCGGCTGATTGCCGACTATATTCAAGCAGGGGGCCACGCGATCGAAGTGGTCAATGGCCATCAGCCCGCCGAGCAAGTGGGCAGCCTGGCGATTCTCGCCCGTGAATTCGGTCTGCTGGTCAGCGCCGGCAGTGATTTTCATGGCCCTGGAGGCTGGTCCGAGATCGGTGAGTACCGCCCGCTCCCGGAGGATCTGCCACCACTGTGGTGTCGATTCAAACATGACCCAATTATTGCCGCCGTCTGAACAGGTAGAGAATGTGAGTCAATTTTTCCAGATTCATCCGGAAAACCCGCAAGCGCGCCTGATCAAACAGGCTGTTGAGATCATCCGCAGCGGCGGGGTGGTGATTTACCCCACAGACTCGTCCTACGCCATTGGTTGCCAAATCGGCGACAAGAATGCCGTGGAGCGCGTGCGCCGGTTGAGACAGCTGGACGAAAAGCATAACTTCGCGCTGATTTGCAGCGACCTGTCGCAATTGGGGCTGTTTGCCAAGATCGATACCGGCACCTTCCGCCTGCTTAAAGCTCACCTTCCGGGACCTTACACCTTCATTCTCAACGCCACCCGCGAAGTCCCGCGGCTGTTGTTGCATCCCAAAAAACGTACCATCGGCCTGCGCGTACCGAGCCATCCGATTGCCCTGGCACTTCTGGAGGAACTCGGCGAACCGCTGATGAGCGTGACGCTGATCATGCCCGGCGACACCGACCCGATGACCGATCCTTACGAAATGCGTCAGTTGCTTGAGCATCAGGTCGAGCTGATCATCGACGGCGGTTTTGGGGGGATCAAGGCGTCCACCGTGATCAACCTCGCCGACGGCGAGCCGCAAGTGATCCGTGTTGGTTGTGGCGACCCGACGCCGTTCATGGCCGAGGCGTAGATGTCGGCAGTAGAACCCGTTGTCGACAGTCAGGCCGGAGCCCAGCAAGAGTTGCCCTTCGCGATGGTCTATGGCCAGGCGGTCATGGAAATGCCGCAGGACCTGTACATTCCGCCGGATGCGCTTGAGGTCTTTCTCGAAGCCTTCGAAGGTCCCCTCGACCTGCTGCTGTACCTGATCCGCAAGCAAAACATCAACATCCTCGACATCCCGGTGGCGGAAATCACCCGTCAGTACATGGGCTATGTCGAGTTGATGCAATCGGTGCGTCTGGAACTGGCCGCCGAGTACCTGGTCATGGCCGCGATGCTGGCCGAGATCAAATCGCGGATGTTGCTGCCGCGTGCCGAAACGATCGAAGCCGAAGAAGATGACCCCCGCGCTGAACTGATCCGCCGCTTGCAAGAGTACGAACGCTTCAAGGCTGCAGCCGAAGGTATCGATGGCCTGAGCCGTGTGGGGCGTGACGTGGTAGTCCCTAAGCTCGACGCCCCGCAAGCCCGGGCACGCAAGCTGTTGCCAGACGTGCGTCTTTCAGAGCTGCTGTTGTCCATGGCCGAGGTCCTGCGCCGTGGCGACATGTTCGAAAGTCACCAGGTCAGCCGCGAGGCGCTGTCCACCCGCGAACGCATGAGCGATGTGCTGGAGCGCCTCAAGGGCGGCGGCTTTGTGCCCTTTGCCGAGCTGTTCACCGCTGAAGAGGGACGTCTGGGGGTGGTGGTAACCTTTATGGCGATTCTCGAACTGGTCAAGGAATCCTTGGTCGAGCTGGTGCAAAATGAGCCGTTCGCAGCGATCCACGTGCGGGCCCGAGCCGAATAACGAGTTAAATCATGAACCTGACTGAACCCCGCGAGCTGGCGCCATTGCTTGAAGCCTTTCTGTTGGCCTCGGGGAAGCCGCAATCGCTTGAACGCCTGTTCGAACTCTTCGAGGAGGGCGAGCGTCCGGAGCCGCCAGTCTTCAAGAAAGCCCTGACCATTCTCGCCAAATCCTGCGACGGCCGAGCCTTTGAGCTAAAGGAAGTGGCCTCTGGGTATCGCTTGCAGATCCGCGAAAAGTTTTCGCCGTGGGTCGGGCGTTTATGGGAAGAGCGGCCGCAGCGCTATTCCCGCGCCATGCTCGAAACCATTGCGCTGATTGCCTATCGCCAGCCGATCACCCGGGGCGAAATCGAAGACGTGCGGGGCGTGGCAGTCAACAGTCACATCGTCAAAACGTTGCTGGAGCGCGAGTGGATCCGCATCGTCGGTTACCGCGACGTACCGGGTAAACCGGCGATGTTTGCGACCACCAAGGCGTTTCTCGATCACTTCAACCTGAAAAACCTCGACGATTTGCCACCGCTGGCCGAATTGCGCGAGCTTGAGCCTGATCCGGTGCTCGATTTCGACGACGCGCCGGTGCCTGCCGGACTGCAGGCGTTGGCCGATGCCAGCGCCGAGCCGGAAGAGCCGAAGGAGGAAACCAGTTTCCACACGCTGTTGCTGGAACTGGACACCATGGAGGAGGGGCTCAAGACCGACTTCGACGATCTGTTACGCGATGCAGCGGCGACGGAGACCAAAGAGATTCTGGATCAGCCCGAGCCCGAAGCCACAGTCGAAGAAGATCAGGAAGATGATGTGCTTGGCATTGGTGAAGCTCGAGAGAAACTCCTGGCCGCCGTTGCCGCCCTTGAACAACACAGGCCCGAGCCCGAGTTGACCGACGAAGAAGCCGAAGCCCGGGCCCTCGCCGAAGCAATCGAGGCCGAACGCCGCGAATTTGAAGACGACTGATGATCGTTCCCACGCAGAGCGTGGTAACGATCTCGGCGCCACCGGTCGGCGGAAATCCAGGTAAGTTGCCATTGATCAGCTAGTCTCTGATGCGCGAACGCTCCCATGAGCGTATGATTCGCGACCCTTCGGCGATCCCTTCGCCAAGTACCCCGTTTTACAGACCACACCGGGAGGTGCCCAGATGAGTATCAACGACCAGAAAGACGACCAGGAAATCGGCCCAGCAGGCGAGAAACTGCAGAAAGTCCTCGCCCGTATCGGCGTCGGCTCGCGCCGTGACGTAGAAGCCTGGATCAGCCACGGCCGCATCAAGGTCAATGGCAAAGACGCCACCCTTGGGCTGCGCGTCGACATGCACGACGCCATCACCATTGATGGCAAGGTGATCAAGCGCGAAGAAGCCGCCGAGTCGGTACGCCGCGTGATCATGTACAACAAGCCTGACGGCGAAATCTGCACCCGCCTTGATCCGGAAGGCCGTCCGACCGTTTTCGACAAGATGCCGCGCCCGAAAGAAGGTCGCTGGATCAACATCGGTCGTCTGGACATCAACACCACCGGCCTGCTGATGTTCACCACCGATGGTGAGCTGGCCAACCGCCTGATGCACCCATCCTACGAAATGGACCGTGAATACGCGGTACGTGTGCGTGGCGAAGTCGATGACGAGATGATCGAGCGCCTGAAAGCAGGCGTCGTCCTCGAAGACGGCCCGGCCAAGTTCACCGACATCAAGCAGGCGCCAGGTGGCGAAGGTTTCAACCACTGGTACCACTGCGTGGTGATGGAAGGTCGCAACCGCGAAGTTCGTCGTCTGTGGGAATCCCAGGGCCTGGTGGTCAGCCGTCTGAAGCGTGTGCGCTTTGGCCCGGTGTTCCTCAACTCCGACCTGCCGATGGGTCGCTGGCGCGAAATGAGCCAGTACGAAGTCGACATTCTGAGTGCTGAAGTGGGCCTGACGCCTGTGGCCATGCCGCAGATGAACGCCAAGAGCAAAGACAAGCTCGATCGCATGCAGCGTAAATCGTCGCGTCCAATGGGCAAGACCGACCGCGTGCGTTCGTTGCGTCCAGCCATCGGTAACCAGACTGCTGCTACACCGCGTGACTCCCGTGAGCCGCAGATCGAAGGCGAACGTCCGTCCCGCAAACCAGCTGCACCCCGTGCAGACGGCGAGCGCGGCCCACGCACGCCGCGTCCGGCCAATGGCCGCACCGAGCGCGGCGAAGGCCGTGGTGCACCAAGCGGTGGACGCAGTGATCGCGGTGCTCCAGCCGGTCGCGGTACGCCAGTGGCAGACCGTCCGGCCGATACTAAGCGTCCGGCCAAGGCACCGGCGAAAAAGCGTCCAGGCATCGTTCTGGTCGACAAGGATGCGCCTTCGGGCAAGCGTCGTGGTGCGCCCGCCGGTTCGGGCCAGCGTCCAGGCTTCGGTCGTCGCAAGCCTGAGTAATCGGTAAGCGCCACATGAAAAACGCCAACCTTCGGGTTGGCGTTTTTTTTCGTCTGGCTGATCAGAAGACAAACCGCCCATCAAACACAGGCTCATCATCCAGCGCCAACACGCCGCCGCAGAAGATCAGGTCCAGATGATGGCTACCCTTCGCGCCACCACCCAATCCCAGATGCAGCCCGCAATGGCGCTCCTCAAACCCGGCATTGCGCGCATACAACGCTTTAACGCCTTCGTTGGTGCCGATTCCCAGCTCCTCGATGCGCCGATTGGATGGATTGGCTTCCAAGTACTTGTTGAAGTCATGCTCCAGCCCCGGCACATCGGTGGCGATCTTGCTGATGGTCGAGTTCTCGATCCACAACTCTAGCGGTGACTCCAGCACCCCGTATTTGCGGGCAAATGGAATCGTGCTGAGAAACGTCCCGATAAACTTGACCCGGCCGTTAATGGCGTCGCTGTGCGTGGCAATTTCACCTGGCGCCAAATCGAAGTTGCCGACGCCGTTGATGTCGGTCCACTTTTTGATACTGCTCAACGGTGTCTCGAACCACGAGCCGTGATCATCTTTGAAACTTAACGTGGTGGCATGGGACATGCGCTGGATCAAGTGGCTGTTCAACCCGGCAATGCGCTGCGGGGTGACACTGAACGTGTCGTAGAAGTAATCGCCGTAATCCTTGAAGAGCAGCGACTTCTTCCAATTCTCGGCCATGACGCCTTGCAGCGCGCGGACAAATTCCGGGCCGTCGGGGCGTGGGTTGGGCAGGGTAGAAGAGTCGTAGAAGAAAATGTACAGATCGCTGTCGGCAATCGCTTGGGCCAGCACATCCGTAGGTTCCAGATCCAGTCTCATCGCGCTGAAACTGAATCGTGGGCTGTCACCGACCTGTTCGGCGATGGCGCCCGTCAGTGCCTGGTAATCAGCCGTGTGGCCGAGCAAGACCTTCGCCGGATTGATGGCGGCGAGGGCCGGGTGATGTTCGAGGTAGTAAAGGAAATGCGAAATGGCGCGTTGCTTATCCATGTAGTCCTCCCTGACAAACCGAGAAAAAGTGGCAGGCACAACCGGCCGGATCGTGCCTGCCGGGATGACTTACAGAGGCCACATTGCCGTGCCGAACGGAACAACCGCGTCGGCTTGCATCATTTCAACGGCGGCTTCGTGGGTCGGCGCTTCAAACCAATCGTCCAGTTGCAGTTCAGTTTCCAAGTCTTTTTCAAGTGCTTGCATTGTGAATCTCCTAGATGACTTTTTCGGTAAGTGCTGCGGCGCGTTTTCAGTCATTGAATAACCCGCCCACTTGCTGATTGATGCGTCCTGGCAAGTTGCTGAGAACCTAGTTCAGAGGTTTTCAAACTGCAAAAAAATAATCAAATAATATTTATTTGAACTTTTTATTCTGTTTTTTGATGGGTGATTTTTTAATAAAAAACAAAAAACTAACTCGACCTTCTTCTAAGGAAACGTTCAACCGTCAATTTGCAGTCAGCCTACAGTCAGATCTGATTTGGCAAATTTACGTTACGGCATGTAAAGAAATACTGACGAAATCAAGCCTCAAAGCCCTTGGTAAGACGCTTGCGCAAGGGGTGTAAGGAAAACCTTCCGACTGACAGCCAATTGATCCTTGCGCAGGGCTCTGGCCCGCTTGTTTCAGGCGCGGTTGAAGAGTGAGATGCGCCCCAAGCCTGTCGTGCAGGTGCAAAACAAGAAGGAGGCGCAATGTACGCCGTGACTCATCTCCATCTCTCCCCATGGAGCGATTTCCCCGTCGCTTCCGTCGATGACCCGCAAAGGTTTGACTCTATTTTTGCAGTCGCCCGAGACCCTCGAGGCGGACACAGGCAATCCCGGCAAATGACACGCTGATCCAGCGGTGTCTGGCAGCAGGGGGTTACAGGTGTACAATGCGCCGCGTTTTAACTGTGACCTCCTGCGCATCGGCGCAAACCTCAAGGCTATCCGCCTTGTTCACTCCGCTGCGCCACAAGCGTGTCGGGTTCGATTTCGTCACAGATAAAAACAAACAGGTGACGCATGACCGTTGTAAAAAAGCTGAACGCCTTTTGCCTTCGCTGGGGTTTGATCGGCGCTGCTTGACATCGCAACCGAGCAGCAACGTCTAACGAACATCATCAAACCTTGCGTGAGACCCTTTTCATGAGTGGACAAAACTCGCATTCAGGCGAGCTGAAACGCGGCCTGAAAAATCGCCATATTCAACTGATCGCCCTCGGTGGCGCGATCGGTACGGGGCTGTTCCTCGGCTCGGCCGGCGTCCTGAAATCCGCCGGCCCGTCGATGATCCTCGGCTACGCCGTCTGCGGCTTCATTGCTTTCATGATCATGCGCCAGCTTGGCGAAATGATTGTCGAAGAGCCGGTGGCCGGTTCCTTCAGCCACTTCGCCCATAAGTACTGGGGCGGTTTCGCCGGCTTTCTGTCGGGCTGGAACTGCTGGATTCTGTACATTCTGGTGGGCATGTCGGAGCTGACCGCGGTCGGCAAATACATCCACTACTGGGCGCCACACATCCCGACCTGGGTCTCGGCAGCCGGCTTCTTCGTCTTGATCAACTTGATCAACCTGGCCAACGTCAAAGTCTTTGGTGAGGCCGAGTTCTGGTTTGCGATCATCAAGGTCGTGGCCATCGTCGGCATGATTGCGTTGGGCAGCTACCTGCTGGTCAGCGGCGACGGCGGCCCGCAAGCGTCGGTGACCAACCTGTGGGCCCACGGCGGCTTCTTCCCGAACGGCGTCAGCGGTCTGGTGATGGCCATGGCGATCATCATGTTCTCCTTCGGCGGCCTGGAAATGCTCGGTTTCACCGCAGCTGAAGCCGACAAACCGAGAACCGTCATCCCGAAAGCCATCAACCAGGTGATCTACCGGATTCTGATTTTTTACATCGGTGCGCTGGTTATCCTGCTTTCGCTGACGCCATGGGACAGCCTGTTGGCGACCCTGAACGCGTCGGGTGATTCCTACAGCGGCAGCCCGTTCGTTCAAGTGTTCTCGATGCTCGGCAGTGACACCGCTGCGCACATCCTCAACTTCGTGGTCCTGACTGCGGCGCTGTCGGTGTACAACAGCGGCACCTACTGCAACAGCCGCATGCTGCTGGGCATGGCCGAACAGGGCGATGCGCCGAAAGCCTTGTCGAAGATCGACAAGCGCGGCGTGCCAGTGCGTTCGATCCTTGCTTCGGCGGCGGTAACATTGATTGCCGTATTGCTGAATTACCTGATCCCGCAAAATGCGCTGGAACTGTTGATGTCGCTGGTGGTTGCCACCCTGGTGATCAACTGGGCGATGATCAGCTTCTCGCACTTCAAGTTCCGCCAGCACATGAACAAGACCAAGCAGACGCCGCTGTTCAAGGCCCTGTGGTACCCGTACGGGAACTACGTCTGCCTGGCGTTCGTGGTGTTCATTCTGGGCGTCATGCTGCTGATTCCGGGGATTCAGATCTCGGTGTACGCGATTCCGGTGTGGGTCGCGTTCATGTGGATGTGCTATGGCATCAAGAACAAGCGTCGTGATCGGCACGCGTTGCAGGCGGCAAACGCGAAGTAAGCGAAGCACGCAGAAACAACAAACCCGGCCATGTGCCGGGTTTGTCATCTATAGCCTCCCACAGTTGATCTTCTGCGCGTCGTAAATCTCATTCGCGGTATTCTAGCGGCTCTGAACCGGGACGCTTTTCCATGCTGGTGATATCCAACAACGTGCATCTGCCGGATGCCGAGATCGAATTGACCGCCATCCGTGCCCAGGGCGCCGGTGGGCAGAACGTCAACAAGGTCTCCAGCGCGGTGCACCTGCGTTTCGACATTCCGGCCTCGTCCTTGCCCCAGTTCTACAAGGAACGGCTGCTGGCGCTGCGAGACAGTCGTATCACCAGCGAAGGCGTGTTGATCCTCAAGGCCCAGCAATACCGCACACAGGAAGCCAATCGCGCGGATGCGCTGGAGCGGCTGACCGAGTTGATCCTCAGTGCCACCAAGGTCGAAAAGAAACGTCGTCCGACCAAACCGACCCTCGGTTCAAAGAAGCGTCGGCTCGAATCCAAGACCAAACGCGGCAGCATCAAGGCCGGGCGTGGCAAGGTCGATTTTTAGCGGGCTTGGCGTTCTTCCCGGTACTTTTCATTGAGATGCTTCGGCGCCTGCCGGTACAAGTAAACACTCAGTGCCAGACCGCTCAGGGCGGCGAGTGCAGCGAACAGGAAAATCGAGGCAAAGCCAAAACCTGCCGCAATCGCACCGGCCAGGGGCCCGGTAATCCCCAGCGACAAATCGATGAACAGCGAATAAGCCCCGACTGCCGCGCCACGACTTGAGGCCGGCACCAGGTTGACCGCTTCCACCCCCAGCGCGGGGAACACCAGCGAGAAACCGAATCCGCTTAGCGCCGCACCGGCCAATGCCCAATGAGCGTCCGGCGCCAGCCATAGCAGCAACAGCCCCAGTGTTTCCACCGACAGGCAGGCAATCGCCACGCGAAAGCCGCCGAGGCGGTTGATCAGATTGCCGAACAGCAGCCGCGCACCGATGAAACTGGCACCGAACACACTCAAGCACAGCACCGCGTTGTCCCAATGCTGCGTGGCGTAATACAACGTGATGAACGTCGCGATAGTGCCAAAGCCGATGGAGCCCAGGGCCAGACCGCAACCATGTGGCAGCACCCGACCGAGCACATGCATGAACGGTAAACGCTCACCGACCACAATCGGCGCGGCGGTTTTCGGCCAGGCCAGCACCAGGCCGAGGACGGCCAGCAGCACGATGCTCACGCCCATGCTCCACAAGCCAAGCTGATTGACCAGTAACACGCCCAGCGGTGCGCCGACGGCCAGTGCGCCATAACTGGCGATGCCGTTCCAGGAGATGACCTTGGCGGTATTCGCCGCGCCGACCCGGCCGATGCCCCAGCCGATCGAACCAGAGCCCACCAGACTTTCCGCGCTGCCGAGTACCAGACGGCCGATCAACAGGCTGATCAAGCTCAAGGTCGGCAGGCTCTGGGTCCAGGCCGAAATCAGCATGAACACGCCGCTCAAACCGCAGCCGGCGAGGCCGTACATCACAGCGAGTTTGCTGCCCTTGTTGTCGATGATTCTCCCGGCATACGGACGGCTGAGCAGGGTGGCCAGGTATTGCACGCTGATCACCAGCCCGGCGATTACGGCGCCGAAGCCCAGATCGCTGTGGACGTAGCCCGGCAACACGGCCAGGGGAATGCCGATATTCAGATAGCCGATGAAAGTGAACAGGACGATGGAAACGACTTGCAGCGTGACCGCCAGGGGGCGCTGGTTTTCAGGCATGGGTAAAGATCCACGGGGAAGCAGGATAGATAGGCTGCTTATGATAGCGGCGCGAGCGGCGACGGGTCGTGGAAAAAGTAAAACTATTTGCCGGGCGGGGATGAATCAGGGTTTGGCGGGAGCGACCAGGTGCGTCGTGACCAGGGCGGCCAGGGCGTTTTCTTCGGTACCGAAACGGGCGAGCAGCGCGGCTTGTTTCTCGGGGGGCAGGCGATTCCAGATATCGATCATCTTCTCGGTGGTGCCGATCAGAACGCTGGCTTGCTGAGCTTCGTCAAAAGTAGGGCTGAAGTCGTCGGTCATGGTGGGGCTCAAGGGTTCAGGCGGTGTGGAAAGCGCATGTTAGCGCTTTCCACACGGTCTGGCATTGCAGGGTGACTCAGTCTTCGCTGTCGGCCTTGCGGCTTTCAGTGGCTTCTTTCGGTTCGGGCTGTTGGGTACCGGCTTGTTGCGTGGGCGTCTGCTCAGTTTCGTGCAGGCTTGGGAAGGGGAGATTAGGGATCTCGTGCATATCGCGCTCCTCGCAAAGTCTGTTGATAGATCTGGTAGATCCGCGCTTTTATAAAGCTTGGGGAGGATACAGCAGAAAAAATGACAAATAGACTTTTATATCCAACTGTTGCGACGGAAGGGGTTGTCTAGACAGGTCCGCCGGAGAGGCACCCTCAAATAATCTGGGAGCGAGCGTGCTCGCTCCCAGAGGGGGCTGGCGGTGCTTGATGGTTATTTGCAGACTTCAGCGATGGCTTGCGCCAGCAGGTCCAGACGCGTTGCATCAATCCCGGCCACGTTGGCCCGGCCTGAGTTGACCATGTACACGCTGTGATGATCGCGCAGTTGTTTGACCTGGTCCGGCGTCAAACCGGTGTAGGAAAACATTCCGCGCTGCACGCCGATGTGCGCAAAGCGCTCGCGCAAACCATGAGGTTCAAGCGCTTCAACCAAACCGCTACGCAGTTGGGCGATACGCAAGCGCATGGCTTGCACTTCGTCGGCCCAGAGGCTTTTGAGCTCGGGATCACCGAGGATGGTCGCTACCACGGCCGCGCCGTGATCCGGCGGTGTCGACCACAGGTTGCGGGCGATGTTGGCCAGTTGGCTGCGGATATCCACTAACTTGTCAGCGGTTTTCGCGCAGACAATCAGCGCACCGGTGCGGTCGCGGTACAGGCCGAAGTTCTTTGAGCAGGAACTGGTGATCAGCACTTCCGGCAACGCGGCAGCGAATAGCCGAGTTGACCAGGCGTCCTGTTCCAGACCATCGCCGAAGCCTTGGTAGGCGAAGTCGATCAGTGGCACCAAATCGCGACTGCGCACCACGTCCAGCACCCGGCGCCAATCGTCGTGGGACAGATCGAAACCGGTCGGGTTATGGCAGCAGGCGTGCAGCAGCACCACATCGCCCTTCGGCGCTTCGTTGAGTACTGCGAGCATCGCTTCGACGTCGAGGCGGTTATCGCTGCCAACATAGGGGTAATGACTGACCTTGACTCCGGCTGCCGCGAAGATGGTTTCGTGAATCGGCCAGGTCGGGTTGCTCAGCCACACGCCCCGCCCTGGCAGGCACTGGGCGATAAAATCGGCACTTAAACGCAGCGCGCCGGTGCCGCCCGGCGTTTGCGTCGCGCCGGTCCGTTGTTCGGCAATCAGCGGGGAATCGGCACCCAGCACCAATTCGACGATGGCCTTGCCGAACGCCGGTTCACCGTGGCCACCGATGTAGGTCTTGGTGGTCTGGCGATCCACCAGACGTTGCTCGGCGAGCTTCACGGACTGGGGAATCGGTGTCAGGCCCTGGGCATCTTTATAGACGCCCACGCCGAGGTCGAATTTGCGCGGGTTGGGGTCCTGCGCATAGGCCTCCATCAGGCCGAGAATCGGGTCGCCGGGTACTCGACCTATGGCGTCGAAATGCATTATTTGCGGCCCTCGGCGTCCTTGGCCACTTCGTCAGTGCGCGCGGCCATGATGAAATCGTTGCGATGCAGACCTTTGATGGAGTGGCTCCACCACGTCACGGTGACTTTGCCCCACTCGGTCAGCAGGCCCGGGTGGTGACCTTCAGCCTCGGAGATTTCACCGACGGCGTTGGTGAACGCCAACGCGTGCTTGAAGTTCTTGAACAGGAAAATTTTTTCCAGCTGCATCACGCTGTCGCGCACTTCAATGTTCCAGTCCGGGATCTGTTTGATCAGTACCGGCAGTTCTTCATCGCTGACTTGAGGCGCGCCGGCTTGGCAGGCTTCGCAGTGGGCTTGGTTCAATGTGGACATGATGGGTTCCTGAAATCGAATTATTGGAAATCGGCCGTCAGTGTCACCACGCTAAAGCAAAGCGGTGGTTCCTGACAGACTCACTTGATTCTAAAAGCCGTGGATCACGCGGCTTTCGGCGGAAATTTTGGGGTGTGCAAGCCTAGCTGCATGCCTCGCTTGACCATGCCCATGATGTCTTCGTGGGCCAAGTCGAACAGGCGCTTGAGGTTCGGCAAAACAAAGTACAGCGGTTGCAGGATGTCGATGCGGTACGGCGTGCGCATGCATTCCAGTGGATCGAAGGCCTGATGTTCCGGTTCGTCCGACAAGCAGTAAACGGTCTCTTTAGGCGAGGAGAGAATGCCGCCGCCGTAGATGCGCTGGCCTTCTGGCGTATCGACCAGGCCAAATTCGATGGTCATCCAGTACAACCGCGCCAGGTACACGCGTTCTTCCTTGGACGCCTGCAGGCCAAGTTTGCCGTAGGTGTGGGTGAATTCGGCGAACCAAGGGTTGGTCAGCAGCGGACAGTGGCCAAAGATCTCGTGGAAAATGTCCGGCTCTTGCAGGTAATCCAGCTCTTCGCGGGTACGAATAAACGTCGCCACCGGGAACTGCTTGTTGGCGAGCAATTCGAAAAAGGTCTGGAAGGGGATCAGTGCGGGTACCCGGGCGACCTGCCACCCGGTGGTTTCACCGAGGACCTTGTTGATCTCACCGAGTTGCGGAATGCGGTCGTGGGGCAGGCCGAGTTTTTCGATACCGTCCAGGTATTCCTGGCACGCACGACCCTCGATCACTTTCAGTTGGCGAGTAATCAGCGTGTTCCACACCGCGTGTTCTTCGGCGGGGTAGTCGATAAAACCTTGCGCATCGGGCTCGCGAGCCACGTATTGCGTCTGCTTCATGCTGCTCTCCTGCTAGGGGATTTCGTTCTTGTTATGTCCTGCTATGGACCTAGAAATACCTCAAGAAATACGGCGTTGCAGCACGTGGGTTGCGCCGTGCGTAGGAAAACTCTTCGGTTTTCGTAAAGTTTTCGTTACGTCTTAATCGTTGTGGCGTAGTGATTGGGATTTTCGGGGTTGAAATGGCTGGCAGGTGTCACATAATCTTGACGACAAAGTTGGCGCCTGCGCAGAAAATTCCTGGCTCGGGCCTTCGATCTCTCCTGTTTCGGGCCTTCATATGCGTATCAAAGTTCACTGCCAGAACCGCATCGGTATCCTGCGCGACATTCTTAATTTGCTGGTGGAGTACGGGATCAACGTCGCACGCGGCGAGGTCGGCGGTGAGCAGGGCAATGCGATCTACCTGCATTGCCCGAACCTGATCAACATTCAGTTTCAAGCGTTGCGTCCCAAGTTCGAGTCGATTGCCGGGGTTTTTGGCGTCAAGCGCGTAGGGCTGATGCCCAGCGAACGTCGGCACATGGAGCTCAATGCGTTGCTCGGTGCATTGGAATTTCCGGTGCTGTCGATCGACATGGGCGGCTCGATCGTCGCGGCCAATCGCGCGGCGGCGCAGTTGCTCGGGGTGCGGGTGGATGAGGTGCCGGGGATTGCGCTGTCGCGTTACGCCGAGGATTTCGACTTGCCAGAACTGGTGCGCGCCAACAAGTCGCGGATCAACGGGTTGCGGGTGAAGGTGAAGGGCGACGTATTTCTCGCCGACATCGCGCCACTGCAATCGGAGCATGACGACAGCGAAGCCATGGCCGGCGCGGTTCTCACGCTACACCGCGCCGACCGGGTCGGTGAGCGCATCTATAACGTGCGCAAGCAGGAACTGCGTGGTTTCGACAGCATTTTCCAAAGTTCCAGGGTGATGGCGGCAGTAGTGCGCGAAGCTCGACGCATGGCGCCGCTGGATGCGCCGCTATTAATAGAAGGTGAAACCGGTACAGGTAAAGAGTTGTTGGCGCGAGCCTGCCACCTGGCGAGTCCGCGGGGGCAGTCACCGTTGATGGCGCTCAACTGCGCCGGCCTGCCGGAATCCATGGCTGAGACGGAGCTGTTCGGCTACGGCCCCGGCGCTTTCGAAGGGGCGAGGGCCGAAGGCAAGCTCGGTCTGCTGGAGTTGACGGCGGGCGGTACGCTGTTTCTCGATGGCGTCGGGGAAATGAGTCCGCGTTTGCAGGTGAAATTGCTGCGTTTCCTGCAGGACGGTTGCTTCCGTCGTGTGGGCAGTGATGAAGAGGTTTACCTGGATGTACGAGTGATCTGCGCGACGCAGGTCGACCTGTCCGAGTTGTGCGCGCGGGGGGAGTTTCGCCAGGATTTGTATCACCGCTTGAACGTGCTTTCCCTGCACATCCCGCCACTGCGCGAATGCCTCGATGGTTTGGCACCGCTGGTGGAACACTTCCTTGATCAGGCCAGTCGGCAGATTGGTTGCCCGCTGCCGAAGCTGGCGCCCGCCGCGATGGAGCGGCTCAGTCACTACCATTGGCCGGGCAATGTCCGGCAACTGGAAAATGTGTTGTTTCAGGCGGTTTCCTTGTGCGAAGGCGGAACCGTCAAGGCCGAACATATTCGCCTGCCGGACTATGGCGTGCGCCAGCCACTGGGCGATTTCTCGCTCGAGGGTGGCTTGGACGAGATTGTTGGGCGCTTCGAGAAGGCGGTGCTGGAGCGTTTGTATTCCGAACATCCGAGCAGTCGGCAGTTGGGCAAGCGGCTGGGGGTTTCGCATACCACCATTGCCAACAAACTGCGCGAGTACGAGGTCGGTAAAGACAACACCTGAATCTGTTGATCGTTCCCATGCTCCGCGTGAGCATGCAGTCTGGGACGCTCAGCGTCCCAGCCGTTAGCAAGCTAGATAACCTCATCTTCTGGCGGATCTTGAGGTGTTGGCCGATTGATAACCGGGCGGCCGAGCGCACGGCCCCGGCCGCCTCTTTCAGGTCTCCGTCAGTCGGGCATCCACCCCTGAACCCAGCGTGCCGCATAGGCATCGTCGAAGACCCAGTTGTTCACCACCTGCTCACGCAGTCGGGCGGCTTGCTGTCGTGAGGCGTGCCGATCGGCCAGGTGACCACTGATCGCCTCCAGCCACTGTTCTCGGCTGTTAGCTACACGCGTGATGGCAAGATCGCCCGGGTAATCGGCGGTATCGCTGCCGATCACACTGTAGCCGCAAGCGCCATACTGCAGATGATGAAGCGGGCTTGCGCTTTCGTCGGTCTGGCCGAAGCCCTGTGGTGCGAGGGCAATATCCAGGTTGAGGCTGGTCATGACATCGGGATTGTCGTGAACGTAGTCATGAACCTCGCTGGCGAGCGGCCGCAGATACGTTGGCACATCGCCCCAGAGTACCCACTCCACTTGACCGGCCAGCGCTTGCATCAGCTCGATGATCAAAGGCTGAACGAAGGGCTGCGCCGGGTCGATGGCGCAGCCTATGCGAGGGATGTCAAACGTCTGGCGCACATTGTCGAGGTTGCCCCATCTGCTATCCAGACGTGTTTCGAGGACGCGAATATCCGGGTGCAACCCGGCACAGGCCTCGGCCATCGCAGGCGTCGCTACAATGATGCGGTCGACCAGACTTGCCGCTTGTTGCAGTGAAGTCATCCATCCCGGGATCGCTGGCGTCAGCGCATCCAGCTCAAGAACCTTGAACGCTTTGGAGAGGGTGCTGATGCGCTGCATCTGCTCCAGACGTAGCGGGTCGGCCTGATGCTGGAACACAATGACGTCAGGGTTGTAGCGCGCAAGCGTCGTTGCCGGTAACAGGCTGTTGCTGATGCAGCCTTCGATTTTTCCGCTGTCACGCAAAGCAGTGAGCGGCTCGATAATACGCAGATTGGCAGCTTTTGCCGACTTCGCAGGATGTACCAGCACCACCGGAAGTGGTCGCCAGGACAGCGGTCGCCAGGTCAGCTCGTTGATGGCTTCCAGCTCGAAGCCGGCGCCGCGCAACGACAGGTTGCTGTTGTAGGCGGGATCATTGGCCAAGACGCTCAGCCATTTGCTCAAGGCTTGCTCTTCTTCTATGGCGAAGCGTTGCTGGTTGAGTTGGCTCTTGCCGACGCTTGACCAGGTCGCTTCACCCTCATGCAAGAGCACAGCATGAGGTGTCCAGACATTCAGATAGCCAAGGTTCACCACCCTCAGGCACAGGTCCAGATCGTTGCAGGTGACTTGGAACAGCGCGTCATCCATACCGCTGGCTTCCAGGTAGATCTTCGTGCGGATCATCAGACAGGTGGCACTGACCGCGCTGGTGTTTTGGTCGACCAGCAGGCGCTGCATGTAGCCGCCGCCGTTGGCAGCCTGACCGGTGAATGGGCTGCCGGCAGGGCCGCGCAGGCCGGTGATCAGGCCTGCATGCTGGATGGTGCCTGCCGGAGTAATCAGCTTGGCGCCGACGATACCCACTTCGGGGCGCAAGGCGTGGTTGAGCAGTTCGTCCAACCAATCTTCGCGGATGATTGCCGTATCGTTGTTCAACAACACCAGGTACTCGCCGCGCGCCTGGCTGGCCGCCATATTGTTCATGGCGCTGTAGTTGAACGGATGGGGGAAGCGGATGACTCGGACCCTGTCACCACCAATCGAATCCATCTCGCTCAGCCAGGTGAGTGCCTCTTCAGTCTCGCTGCAATTGTCGATCAGGATAATCTCAAAGTGTGGATAGCGTGTCATCGACAACAGACTTTCCACGCAGCGCTGTAGCAGCGGTAACTGGTCCCGGGTAGGAATCAGAATCGACACCAAGGGCTGTTGATCATGGCCGTACTTGATGTGGTAATGCCTGGTCGGTTCCTGCAGGACCCTGGCGTTCGTGTAGCCGCGATTGCTCAGGTGCCGTTGCAGGGCATGGAGCTCGTCCGGGTTATCGGCAAGGTTGGGTGTGTTGCTTGCTACCAGCGGCTCGCTCAGGTGGGCAATTCCGTTCATGCTACCGGCTTCGATCAGTCGCAGGATCAGGTCCAGTTCAAGCGCCGCGGGCACCTGTGGGTCGTAACCGCCGATCTGCAGCGCCAGCTCGCGACGGATCAGCCAATGGTTGGCCATGGCCAATGGCAGGCTCAAGAGGTAGTCGAGGTTAATGCAAGGCCGGAACACAGCTTGAGGGCCATTCTCTGAGCGATACATGCCATCGCAATAGATCATCCGGCAGCCGTTGGCACCAGGCAGTTCCAGATCGAGCATCAAAGTGCCGGCGGGCAGGACCTCGTCGCCAGCCGTCAGCAGCATGATCCAGTCGCTGTCGTCTGCCTGCAGAATTTCGTTCAGCTCGATAGCGCCTGGTTTAGCGCAGGTCAGCCAGCGCAGGCTGCCGGGCAGGTTGGCAGGCCCTGGCGCGGTGCTCAGGACTATCATGCGCAACCTGATCGAGGAGTGGGATTGCCACAGTGCAAGACTTTCCAGGGTATCGCTCAAGGCGATGGAATCGCCCAAGGGATCGAGTACCAGCAACGTCAGGCTGGTTTCTCCGCTGAGCTGATGGCGACGCTGATCGACCAGCTGCTGCTGGATCGGCGTCAGCACGCGGTTGCGCAGCCAGTCCTTGATGGAGGGTACATGGATGTCAAGAGCATGTTCGGTGGCGGCCTGCTGAGTGATATCAATGAAACGCTCCAGCTGGGGCCAGAAGGCCTTTTCAAGTTCCAGCCAGCGCCTGCGAGCCTGCATCACTGTTGAGCGGGCGCGCTCCAGTCCGCCTGGTTCTTCATAGAGTGCCGAGCCCGCTTCACCGAACTGCTCGATGAACGGCAGGGTCTTGACGTGACCGCCGGGCATATAGATAACCGGGCAGCCACAGAGCATGGCTTCGGTGCAGGTCGCTGAGATTTCGTAAGTGTAAAGTGTTGAAGCCGTTCGAAAAATCTGCGCCAGCTCGGCAAGGGTTTTCGGGTTGGCCATGCTCAGGACTTCGATATCGTCCGGCAGTATCGAGTAGTCGACTTTAGACTTTTCGAAACGGTGCAAATACAGGTAGTTGCCACTACGCTGCACTGGCTCGGTTGGCGGCGAGAACAACTCCGAGTCGATGACTGGCAACAGGAGCAGGTTGCTGCTATTGCTGTCGCCGCCAAAATCCTGGGTGTAATAGAAGAACAGGTCTGATTTCTGCACGGTGATCGCGTGGCCGGTGAGGAAGCCTTCGCGGTTCAGAAGGTAACGAGCCACGATCGGTGCGCCAATCGGGTTGCCGTCCATCACCTCGGGATAGACTGCAATCGGCGCCAAGCCGATCGACCGATGGTGCCGTCGCAGTTCCTCGGTCAGGATCGGCGTGCGCAGTTTCTGGTTGACCTGGCATGGGGTGAGATAGGCCTCGTAGCCGGACAGGTTCAGGACGTGGCACAGGTAGTGCAGTACGCACACGCCCGAAGAGGTCTCCCGATAGTCGGGAGCAAAGATGTAATAAGGGTGGCGTGGTTTGCCATGCAGGGATGGGGTGGTCATACGGTTGCCTTGGGACTGGAGGGCTGCTCACAAATGACGAAGACACTGGCGCACAGGTCTGGATAGACCATGCCCAGCGCATGGCAGGCATCCATGAAACGGTCATCGATCAGTTGGGTTTCCAGGGCCTTGTCCAGCTGGAAGTTGGCCAGTGGTTTGAAGAACACCCCGCCACGGTGGCTAACTTGCCAACCGGCGCTGCGTACTTCGTGGTCGAGGGTGTCGAGGGTGTAGGTTGCCCGGTGGCCATGCAGGCGCTCGCCTTCGGTCACGGCACTGTTGTATTCGATCAAGCCCATTTTGACTGCGATCTGGCGCGAGGGTGCATTGGCATTCGGTACGGCGATGAACAAACGACCGCCGGGGGCGAGCCAGTTGTGCACGCGCTTGAGCACCGCCTGGCGGTCGTCGAGGTGCTCCAGGGTGTGGATCAGGAAGATGTTATCGAAGCGCGGTACCAGCTCGGCTTCTTCAAAGGTACTGCAGACGAACCTGATGCCTGAACCGACCTTTTTCCGGGTGACGTCGATCAGGTCGCTGGCCGCTTCGATTACTGTCAGGTCGGCAAAGCGTTCGGCGAACAGCGTCGTAAAAGCACCTTCGAAGCAGCCCATTTCCAGGGTGGGACCCTCCGCCAGCCAAGGGCCGAAGCTGTCCAGCATGTAGCGTCGCAGGCGCGCATCGAAATCGTAGAAGTAGCTGCGGTGAGCGTTATCCTGAAACTCTTTGTTGTAATCGCGTACGGACATGGTGTTATTCCTGGCTTTTCCTGTAGAAACGATGTTCTTCAGGCTGGTACCACTCATGAAGGGTCGAGGGAGTACGGGCATACCACCCCAGCAGTTGTTGCATGGTCGGTGTTTGCGAGCGGCAGAAGTCTTCACCGAGAGCTCGGCAATAATCGAACTGCGGTTTGAAATGGCTGCGCGTGAAGGTCAACGTCAGGCAGCGTCGTGGCTGGTCGGTACGATTGACGCCGGCGGCATGCCAGATGCGTGAGTCGAACAAGTAGATCGAACCGGCGCTGCCCAGGGCCTTGCGGGCCTGAGACTCGAATACTTGACGGTCGGGTTTTTGAGGTGCGGTGTGTGAGCCCGACAGAAACAGGGTCGCGCCGTTGTCGACGGTGAAGTCGTCGAGCAGCACCAGCGCCTGGGCCATCTGCATGGACTCGGCTGACCAGGAACGCACGTCCCGGTGCACATTACGCACGTAGGCGTCGGTGCTGTTCAGGTTGTTCAGACCGCCAAACGAATTGAGGACTGCTACACCGTCGAGCATGTGCTGCAGGATGTCGACGATCCCCCATCCGGCGAATCGATCGAGCAATTCAACGAAACTGGAGTCCTGCGTAAGTATATGGTGCGCGGTCTGTTCGGTTCTCTGAGTAATACCGTTCTCCACTTGTACCCGACGGCAACGATCTATGGCACAACCCAGGTCTTCAAGCAGTTGACCGAGCAGCGGATCCGTAATCAGGGAGGGCAGACAGACGTAGCCGTTCGCTTGCAGCTCATGCAAGACCTGATTCATAGGTTGTCTCCCCGCGCGGCTTGCCAGGTGCGGTACTCTTCGGCGCTTACGCCAAGCATGATGCGGTCCCAGCGCTGGCCCTTGCGGTAGTACCACTGGCGCTGAACGCCCTCGATGACCCAAGGGGTCTTGCGGGTGTATGTCGCCAAGGACACTGCGTTGTACTCAATGATGGTGGTCGAGAGACGGCTCAGGCCCAGTTCGTCGAAGGCATAGCCCATCACCGTGGCAATCACGTCGGTGCCATGGCCTTGGCCGCGCAGGGTGGGGTCGCCGATCATCATGCCGTGTTCGGCGGTGCGGTTTTTCCAGTCGATGCCGATCAGGTTCGCCGTGCCGATCAGGCCATGGCCCTGGACCTCGATACCGAAGCGCTGGTTGAACGGGTCGTTCTTGAGGCCCAGTAGCCATTCCCGTTGCGCTTCCCGTGAGGTAGGGAAATGCCAGCCGCCCAGCAGGCTCCAGAGAGCTTCGTCGTTGGACCATTGATGCAGCAGCGGCATGTCCTCAAGCTCCAGTGCCCTGAGCAAGACGCGTTGACCTAGAATGCTCATGATTTCCCCGTGTTCTGAAGGATGGCGTCGGCAAGACGATTCATGTCATCGACGTTGTATCGCTGGTCGATCGGCAGCGGCAGCAAGCACTGTGCCCAGTCCCTTTCGATGGGCGGCGATGTTGGGCTACTTAGCACTTCGCGCCAGTAGCTGGGCACATAGATGTGTTGGTCCAGCAGTTGAGTGCGTAACCGGGTCGCTGTCTCGGCGGACTTGACCAGCAGCGGGTAACACAATGCGGCAACAGGTTGTGCGGGCCAGGCAGCGAAGCGGTTGCGGTGGTCCAGGCGTTGGCGCAGTTGCGCCAGGTTGTCCATCCTCCGCCTGGCTATTTCGTGGTAATCGATGCTGTCGAGCAGGCGGGCGGTACTGGCGGCCATGGCCTTGATGCCGTCGTTCTTCAGCGCCTGCTCCAATGCCTGGAACGCCGCATAGTGATGCTGGGGGGGGTCTTCAAGGCGCCCCAGCAGCGCGCCGAAACGCGCCTGGGAGCGGCTGCTCCCAGCTTGCGGCAGATCAGCAGGAGCATTGGCCAGCCAGCCACCATCGGCAACGCCGACGAACTTGCGTGGTGAATAAAGTGTTGCAATCCCCGACTGCGGCTGAGAAAACAGCGCTTGGGAATTGTCGACGATCAGTTGCTTGCCGTAGCGGGCAGCGAGCACTTCGCTGATGTAGTCGGCCTTGAGTCCGAAGTAATTGACGAACAGCAGAGCCTCATCGGCTTCCAGGGCTGGGAAGTCCGGCAGTTCGAGCTGTTCGGACAGTCCATATCGCAACACCTTGATGCCGGATCCTTGAAGCACGTCATGCATGACATCGCAGATGTAGACAGGCAGATGAACCCGGCGCAGGTTGCGCGCCAACACCAGAGCCTTGAAGGCTGAGCGGGCCGAGTTGAAGGCAACGGCCTGCGGGTAAGGATGTTGCCCTTTGCGCAGCTCCAGTTCGAAATAACCGCCGATGGCTTCAGGCACGGACAATCTCTCCATGTTTTGCCCAAGCCCCCACGGTCTGCGCGTCGTTGTACATCAAAGCGTCGAGAATCGACAGGCCGGGCACGAAGGGTTGTTCACTCGATCCCTGTCGGTAGTCGGGTAAGTTGGCCTTGAGCAACTCAAGGGTGAAACCGGCCTGTTGGAATGCTTCGGACTGGTAGAGATGACCGCCATTGAAGGGGTTGAGGTAGTGGGTGCCAGCGATGGCCTGAACCACTTCGAGTACCCGGTCCTGGGCTTTGCTGTCAGCGGAAATCGGCAGATCGCTGGAACGGATGATCGGCGTTTGCAGCCCGATCAGGCAGCAGCATGCCCGTAGTATCCGCTCGTTGAGTTCGGCAATGCTCTTAGCAGGCTCGACCAGCAGCGCTTCCAGCCATGCCAGCATGCGCGGAGCGTGGGGCGCGTGGCGATAGGCGAAGCTCAGCTTGTTGAGGATATCGCCAGGGGCGAATGTCTCGGCAATACGCTTTTCCATGATCTGCTGAGTGTGACTGCCTTTGGTCAGCGGCACCCGAAACCACTTCGGCTCCTGTCCCAGCAGATAGCGGTTGCGTTCGATCCAGCCGCCCTTGATGAACTGCACATTGTCATAAATGACAAAAAAGTCGACTGCGGCGATCAACTGGAAATAACCCAGATAGGGCAGGAAGTAAGGTTGCATGAGTGCAATCCGGTATTGCTGGTCAGCTGCCGGGGAGCTGACATTCGAGGTGCGGGCCAGGCTCATGCCGCCCGGGCCTTGAGCAGCACCTCGATGATCTGCGCCTGGGTCTTCGCATCTAGATCCGGATAGATCGGCAGGCACAGTATCTGGCGGGACACTTCGTAGGCATTACCCAGCTGAGAGAGATCCGAACTGGGAAGGCCGCGGTACATCGGAAATTCGCATATCAGCGGGTAGAAGTACCGGCGCACGTGTATGTTTTCTGCACGGTAGCGGTCGTACAGCTCGTCCCGGCTCACCCCAAAGCGCTCACCATCGACCAGGATCGGACAATAGGCATAGTTCCAGTCCAGCCCCTGCGGTTGCTCCAGGAGGCTGATACCCTCTATGCCTTCCAGAGCGCTCCGATAATACTCAAACACCTTTTGTCGACGTCTGAGGGCCTCGTCAATGTGGCGCAACTGCAGTACGCCGAATGCTGCCTGCAGCTCGTTCATCTTCCCGTTGATACCGGGAGCCATGACCGTGACTTCATCGGCAAAACCGAAATTCTTCAAGTAATCGATGCGCCGTTTGATCTTTTCATCAGGGCAGATGATGGCGCCGCCTTCGAAGGTATTGAATACCTTGGTGGCGTGGAAGCTGAGAATCGATAGGTCGCCGTTGTTGAGAATGCTCTCGCCGTTGTGTCGGACACCGAAGGCATGTGCTGCGTCATAGATAACTTTAAGTCCATAGGTGTCGGCGACGGCCTGGATGCCCTCGACATTACAGGGAATGCCGTAGCAATGAACTGGAAGGATCGCCGTAGTAGCCGGGGTGATGGCTTCGGCGATACGTCGTGGATCGAGGTTCTTGGTGACCGGATCGATGTCCACGAACACAGGCTTGAGATTGTTCCACAGCAGCGAGTGAGAGGTGGCCACGAATGAGTAGGGTGTAGTGATGACTTCGCCAGTAATGCGCAGCGCCTGGAGGGCTGTCACCAATGCCAGGGTGCCGTTGGAAAACAGCGAAATATGCTGGACGCCGAGGTATTCAGCCAGCTCCTGTTCCAGTTGTTCGTGGAAGGGGCCCCCATTGGTCAGGCGCTTACTGTCCCAGATCCGCTGTAGGTAAGGCGTAAACTCTTCCAGAGGAGGTAGTAGCGGGCTGGTAACGGTAATGGGATTAGCCATGGGTACGCTGCTCGGGGTGACTGAAAAATGGCACACGGCTCGGGAGTACCTGTGACGTGGCGTTGCATCGCGGTCAATATCGGCGGCTGCAGCGCCATGAAACCGACAGCTGGCTCTTGATGTGTGGGTACTCCAGCAAAAAATCGGCCAACTCCCTCCGTGCCGATAAGTTGGTGTTGTATTTGTGTGCGGTACTCCTTGGCGAACAATGTTTGCGCGTTAGTGGCTGGGTAGTCGAAACGCGCGTGACGAAGAAAGCATCCTTGGTCTGCAACGGGTACCACCAGTTGTAGTCACAGTCGTCCAGTCATCGACATTCCGGCCGCGCGAGGTGATTGAGGTGTGAACAAGCGCCCCCCCCCCCCCCTCTCTCTCGGTTCTTACCTGGCGCTGGTGATGCAGAGCGTGGGAGCGATCAAAGGCCGCTCCTTGCCACTTACCGGCATAACACCGCCGGTTTTTCGTCTTCGACACAATCCTCCAATCCCGCCAGAATTCCTCAAGTCCTTTGTTTGCCGGGCCCTGCGCCGCCAGAAAAAAGTTGGTCTGCAAATNCCGCCGGTTTTTCGTCTTCGACACAATCCTCCAATCCCGCCAGAATTCCTCAAGTCCTTTGTTTGCCGGGCCCTGCGCCGCCAGAAAAAAGTTGGTCTGCAAATTGCTTAAGGCTCATCAGTACAGCAGTGGACGGCAAACGTCCGGCATGCAGAGGAAAGAGTGTGGATAAGTACCTTTATGTGGCAATGACCGGCGCCAGCCAGAATGCACTGGCGCAGAAGGCTCATGCCAACAACCTGGCGAACATCTCCACCAACGGCTTCCAGAAAGACCTGGAACAGGCGCGTTCGATGCCGGTGTTCGGTGACAGCTTTCCGGCGCGTGCGTTTGCCCTGTCCGAACGTCCGGCCACCGATTTCTCCCCTGGCGCATTGGTGGAAACCGGTCGCGACCTCGATGTCGCGGTGCAAGGCAACGGCTGGATCGCCGTGCAGAACCCTGACGGTGGCGAAAGCTACGTGCGCACCGGCAGCCTGAACGTCGACGCCCTGGGCGTGCTGCGGGCCGGCAACGGTATGCCGGTGATGGGCAATGGCGGGCCGATTGCCGTGCCGCCCGAGCAGCAGATCGAAGTGGGCGAGGACGGCACCATCAGCATTCGTGCGATGGGCGAAGGTCCTCGCGTGATGGCGGAAGTCGACCGCATCAAACTGGTCAACCCGGACTTCAAGAACATGACCAAAGGCCTGGACGGTTCGATTCACACCAAGGACGGCAAGCCGGCGCAAGCCGATGCTGGCGTCAAACTGGTTTCTGGTTTCCTTGAATCGAGCAACGTCAATGCCGTGGAAGAGATGACGTCGGTACTGGCCCTGGCCAAGCAGTTCGAACTGCACATCAAGATGATGAACACCGCCAAAGAAGACGACCAGGCCATGGCTCGGGTCTTGCAGATCAGCTAATTATCAGAACGTCGCGCCGTAAAACAGGCGCACGAGGAGAATCGAATGCTTCCGGCTCTATGGGTTGCCAAAACAGGTCTGTCCGCCCAGGACACCAACCTGACGACCATTTCCAACAACCTGGCCAACGTGTCGACCACGGGTTTCAAACGTGATCGCGCTGAGTTCCAGGACTTGCTCTACCAGATCAAACGCCAGCCAGGCGCCCAGTCGACCCAGGACAGTGAATTGCCGTCGGGTCTGCAATTGGGTACCGGTGTGCGCATTGTCGGCACCCAGAAAAACTTCACCGCCGGTAGCCTGCAAACAACCGAACAACCGTTGGACATGGCCATCGACGGTCGCGGTTTTTTCCAGATTCTGCAGCCGGACGGCACGACTTCCTACACCCGTGACGGTACGTTCCACCTGGACTCCAACGGTCAAATCGTGAACGCCAGCGGCTTCGCCCTGGAACCCGCGATCGTCATCCCGAACGATGCCCAGACCTTCACGGTCGGTCGCGACGGCACCGTGTCCATCACCGTTGCCGGCAACCCGGCCTCCCAGGTGATCGGCAACCTGCAAACCGCCGACTTCATCAACCCGGCCGGTCTGCAGGCTGTGGGCAACAACCTGTTCCTGGAAACCGCTGCCAGCGGCGCGCCGCAAGTCGGCACCCCGGGCCTGGCCGGTTTCGGCACCACGCTGCAGAACACCCTGGAAACCTCGAACGTCAGCACCGTTGAAGAGATGGTCAACATGATCACCACTCAGCGCGCTTACGAGATGAACTCCAAGGTGATCTCCACCGCCGACCAGATGCTCTCGTTCGTAACGCAGAATCTGTAATCAAGTCTATGAGGCGGCCATCAGGTCGCCTGCAACACCGTGAGGTAGGGTCATGAATCGCTTCGTATCTGTTCTGGCACTGAGTGGGATCGCCGTGCTTTCGGGCTGCGTCGGTCCGGCGCCCAAGCCCAATGACCCTTACTACGCCCCGGTGTTGCCGCGCACGCCGCTGCCGGCTGCGGCCAATAACGGCTCGATCTACCAGGCCGGTTTCGAACAGAACCTGTACGGCGACCGTAAGGCGTTCCGGGTCGGTGACATCATCACCATCACCCTGAACGAGCGCACCCAGGCCAGCAAGAACGCCAATTCGCAGATGGCCAAGAACAGCAAAACCGGCATCGGCCTGAGCTCGTTTTTCGGTGGTGGCCTGAGCACCAGTGATCCAGTGGGCAGCGGTAGCCTGAGTCTGGACGTCGGTTACGAAGGTGACCGCGCAACCAAGGGTGACAGCAAGTCCGGCCAAAGCAACAGCCTGACCGGCTCAATCACCGTGACCGTCGCTGATGTGTTGCCCAACGGCATCATCGCCGTGCGTGGCGAGAAGTGGCTGACCCTCAACACCGGTGATGAACTGGTGCGGATTGCCGGGCTCGTTCGTGCCGATGACATCGCCACCGACAACACCGTGTCGTCGACCCGTGTCGCCGATGCGCGCATCACCTATTCGGGCACCGGTGCGTTTGCCGATGCGAGTCAGCCAGGCTGGTTCGACCGTTTCTTCCTCAGCCCGCTGTTCCCTTTCTAGGTGGCTACGTTGAACTTCAAACACCTGATGGTGGCCGCCCTGTTGCTGTCCGCAGCCTTCAACGCTCAAGCCGAGCGGCTGAAGGACATCGCCAGTATTTCCGGTGTGCGTTCCAACCAATTGATCGGCTACGGCCTGGTGGTCGGACTTAACGGTACCGGCGACCAGACGACGCAAACCCCGTTCACCCTGCAGACGTTCAACAACATGCTCTCGCAGTTCGGCATCAAGGTGCCGCCAGGTTCGGGCAACGTGCAGTTGAAAAACGTCGCGGCGGTGTCGATCAGTGCTGATTTGCCGGCGTTCGCCAAGCCAGGTCAACAGGTCGACATCACCGTATCGTCCATCGGTAACTCCAAGAGCCTGCGCGGCGGCACCTTGCTGATGGCGCCGCTCAAGGGCATCGACGGCAATGTCTATGCGATCGCCCAGGGCAACCTGGTGGTCGGCGGTTTTGATGCCGAGGGCCGTGACGGCTCCAAGATCACTGTTAACGTTCCGTCGGCCGGTCGCATCCCGGGCGGTGCGTCGGTTGAGCGTTCGGTGCCGAGCGGTTTCAACCAGGGCAACAGCCTGACCCTGAACCTCAATCGTTCGGACTTCACCACCGCCAAGCGCATCGTCGACAAGATCAACGACATGCTCGGCCCTGGCGTTGCCCAGGCCCTCGACGGCGGTTCGATTCGTGTCAGTGCGCCGCTCGATCCGAGTCAGCGTGTCGACTATTTGTCGATCATCGAGAATCTTGAAGTCGACCCGGGTCAGGCGGTGGCGAAAGTCATCATCAACTCCCGTACTGGCACCATCGTGATCGGCCAGAACGTCAAGGTTTCCCCGGCCGCCGTGACTCACGGCAGCTTGACCGTGACCATCACCGAAGACCCGATCGTCAGTCAGCCCGGCCCTCTGTCCAATGGGCAGACGGCGGTCGTGCCGCGCTCGCGGGTCAACGCCCAGCAGGAAGCCAAGCCGATGTTCAAGTTCGGCCCGGGCACCACCCTCGACGAAATCGTGCGAGCGGTGAACCAGGTCGGCGCGGCGCCGGGTGACTTGATGGCGATCCTCGAAGCACTGAAACAGGCCGGCGCGTTGCAAGCCGATCTGATCGTGATCTGAGGACGGCGACCATGGATATGCGCAAAGGCGGATTGGGGGTCAGCAGCAACGATTCGGGTTCCTATTCGGACCTCAATCGACTGAACCAACTCAAGGTCGGCGACAAGGACAGTGACGCGAACATGCGCAAGGTTGCGCAGGAATTCGAGTCGCTGTTCCTCGGTGAAATGCTCAAGTCCATGCGCTCGGCCACCGACGCGCTGGGCCAGGACAATCCGCTCAACACGCCGGCAGCCAAGCAGTACCAGGAAATGTACGACCAGCAGTTGGCCGTTTCCATGTCCCGCGAGGGGGGGGGTATTGGTCTGGCTGACGTGCTGATGCGTCAAATGTCGAAGAACAAACCGCTGGCTCCGGGTGAGGCCGCTGCCGCGTCAGCCGCCAAGCAAGCGGCCGCCAAAGCCGCCGTGCAAACACCGATTGCCGCCGGTACGGTCGCCACCCACGGGCCGCTGTCGCGCCTCAATGGCGAGCGTCCGTTGTGGGCTTCGCGCTCGGTGAGGTCGCCTGCCAACGCGGGCGAGGGCGCCCATCGCAATGACATGGCGCTGATCAATCAGCGGCGTCTGGCACTGCCGCCAAAACTGGCTGATCGTTTGTTGGCCGGTCTCGTGCCTTCCGCCACGACGAGCGCCACCACGACGATAGCCGCGACGGTCAACACGACTGCATTGCCGGAGCGCTTGGCGTCCACCGGTTCGGGGCCGTTGTTCAATGGTGATTGGCTGGCGAATGCGCAAGCGGCTTCGAATCCGGGTTTGCAGATTCATGGGCGTGCCGTCGCACAAATTCCCTTGGCGCCAGCGAAGAAAGCCTTCAGCTCCGCCGACGAATTCGTCAACACCATGCTGCCGATGGCCAAAGAGGCCGCCGAACGCATTGGTGTCGACCCGCGTTACCTGGTGGCGCAGGCCGCGCTGGAAACCGGTTGGGGTAAATCGGTCATGCGTGCCCAGGATGGCAGCAGCAGCCACAACCTGTTCGGCATCAAGACCGGCAGCAGTTGGAAAGGCCAATCGGCGCGGGCAATCACCAGCGAATTCAGGAATGGCGAGATGATCAAGGAGACGGCTCAGTTCCGTTCCTATGAGTCTTACAAGGACAGCTTCCATGACCTTGTGACGCTGCTGCAAACCAACAATCGCTATCAAGATGTTGTGAAGTCGGCCGATAACCCAGAACAGTTTGTACGCGAGTTGCAAAAGGCCGGTTACGCAACCGACCCGAACTACGCGAGCAAGATTTCGCAGATAGCCAAGCAGATGACGAGTTACCAGAACTACGCTGCGGCGGGCGCTACCACCACGCCTCTATAGGCATAAGCTATAAGGTCTGAACCATGAGTTTGCTCAACATCGGGATGTCGGGGCTGTCAGCCAGCCAATCGTCGTTGATGACGACGGGTAACAACATCGCCAACGTCGATACCGCGGGTTACTCGCGTCAGCAGACCGTGCAGGGCACCAAAGCCTCGCAGCAGTTCGGCAATGTCTACATCGGTACCGGCACGACCCTGGCCGATGTTCGTCGGGTGTACAACAGCTACCTTGATGCGCAACTGCAGACCACCACGTCGCTCAATAGTGATTCGGCCGCGTACCTGGGGCAGGTCACGCCGCTGGACAAACTGTTGTCCGACAGCGGCACCGGTCTGAACGGCGCACTGACCAAGTTCTTCGCCTCGGTCCAGAACGTCAACGCCAAGCCGGGTGACGATGCTTCACGCCAGTTGCTGATCAGCGATGCCCAGGCCTTGAGCAACCGTTTCAATTCGGTGTCCAGCCAGTTGAACGTGCAGAACGCGAACATCAACGGCAACCTGACGAACATGGCCGATCAGGTCAATAAGCTGGCCGCTACCGTGGCGCAGTTGAACCAGAGAATCTCAGAGATTTCCAGCTCCGGCGGCATGCCGAACGAGCTGCTCGACGCCCGCAACGAAACCGTGCGCCAGCTCTCGACCTTTACCGGCGCGCAGATCGTCGAACGCGAAGGTAACATCGATATCTATTTGGGCAGTGGCCAGCCGCTGGTGATGGGCAACACCGTCAACAAACTGGAAGTCGTGCCGGGCAATGACGACCCGAACCGCTTGGCGCTGCAACTCAATCGTGGTTCGAGCACCATCGAAATCACGTCGATCATGACCGGTGGCGAAATCGGCGGTTTGCTGCGTTATCGCAGCACTGTGCTCGACCCGGCCATGAACGAGTTGGGTCGCGTCGCCCTGGTCGTCGCCGATCAGATGAACAGCATTCAAGCCCAGGGCATCGACAAGAACGGTGACTTCGGTTCGAACCTGTTCAACAGCATCAACAGTGCCGCACAGATGGCTCAGCGCAGCATCGCCTCCGGCAATAACAGCGTGGGTTCGGGCAACTTCGATGTCAGCATCGAAGACACCGGCAAGCTGACCATCAACGATTACAAGGTCACGTTCACCAGCGCCACCGACTACACCGTGCAGCGTTTGCCAGACAATACGTTTGTGGGCGGCAGCTACAGCACTACGACCACCCCCGCGCTGGTGATCGACGGTTTTTCCTTGAAGCTGAGCGGTGGCACCGCGGCTGCCGGCGATACCTTCAAGATCACCCCGACCCGTAACGCGGCCACCAACATCAAGACCGAGATGACCGACTCCAAACGTCTGGCCATCGCGGCACCGTTGGGTGCGGCCATTGCTGCAGGCGGCAATGGCACGCTGACGATTCCAGCCAGCGGCCAGCCGACCCTGACGACGAAGTTCGACATCTACGACGCGGTTACTGCCACCGCGATGCAGAACGGCCTGAAAAACTCCACGCCTACCAAGGTTGTATTCGGTGCGGTGTCCGCCGACGGCACCAGCCAGGACTACCAGTTTCTGGATGCCAAGGGCGGGGTTATCAGCAGTGGCACCATCAAGCCAGGCGAGAACAACACCCTGAGCCTGACAGTTCCTCTCAAGGACGCCAGTGGGGCGCCGATCCCGCCTGCACCCGCCACGCAATACACCGTCAGCTTCGACATGACCGTGGCCGGCTCGCCGGGCAATGGCACGGCGATCAACGTCTCGCTCAGCCAACCGGGCAGTCTGGATAACCGTAACGGTACAACACTGGCTGGTTTGCAGACTGCACAGACCGTGGACACCGGCTCTGCCAGCAAAGGTATTTCCCTGAATGACGCCTACGGCAAACTGGTCGAAGGCGTTGGCTCCAAGGCCGCCCAGGGCAAGCTCGACAGCGCCGCGACCGAAGCCATTCTGGCGAACGCCAAAGGGGCCCGCGACTCGCTTTCGGGTGTCGACCTTGATGAGGAAACCGGCAACCTGGTCAAGTACCAGCAGTACTACACCGCCTCTTCGCAGATCATCAAGGCTGCGCAGACAATCTTCAGCACACTGATCAACAGTATTTAAGGAGTCGTAGCCCATGCGCATTTCTACCGCCCAGTTTTACGAGTCCTCGGCTGCGAACTATCAGAAGAATTTCGCGAATGTGGTCAAGAGCAGCGAAGAGGCCAGCAGCCTGATTCGCGTCAACACCGCGGCTGATGATCCGGTCGGTGCTTCGCGCTTACTGCAATTGGGTCAGCAGGCTTCGATGCTGGATCAGTACAAGGCCAACACCAGCACGATCAAGGCGACCTTGGGTACGACCGAAGCGGTGATGACCAGCATCGGCAACGTTTTGCAGCGCGCCAAAGAGTTGGCCATCGGTGCCAACAACGCCGGTTACACTGATGGCGACCGTCAGGCCAACGCCTCGGAACTGGGCCAGATCGAAGAGCAGCTGTTGAGCCTGATGAACAGCCAGGATGAAAACGGCAAATACATCTTCGCCGGCTCCAAGGGCGATACCGCTCCGTTTACACGCAACTCCGACGGTACCTACAGCTATAACGGCGACCAGGTGACCCTGAACCTGCCGATCGGTGACAGCATGTTGATGGCCACCAACAGCACCGGTTGGGAAGTGTTCCAGCAAGCAATCAACACCAGCCGCACCCAGGTTACCGGGTCGATGAATGACGGTCTTGTGACCCTGTCTGATGGGCAAGTGTCGTCGAACGTGTCGTACAACAACAAATTTCGCAGCGGCGAGCCGTACCTGGTGGAATTTACCAGTGGCACTCAGTTGAAGATCACTGACGCAGGCGGCAGCGACGTGACGAGTGAAGCCACTCAGGGCGGCGTCATCACCAGCGGCACGAACCAGAGCGTGAGCTTTCGCGGTGTCGACCTGACCCTGAACGTCAATGACCCCAGCGCAGCGTTGGCCGGACGTACGTTCAAACTGGAAGCCAAGCCGGACACGTTCAACGTTTCCCGTGGACCGGGCAACCCGAGCACCGTCCAGGCGACCAGCACCAAAATTACCGATCCGGCCGCTTACCATGCCAGCTTTCCGGGTGGCTCGGCGGTGCTGAAATTCACCAGTGCCAGCGCGTTCGACTTGTACGCCGCCCCCATCACTGCCGACAGCAAGCCGGTCTCCAGCGGAACGTTGGTAGGTAATACGGCCACCGCATCGGGTGTAGAATTCACGCTGAACGACACCCCGGCCAATCCACTGGTGGTAGGCGATCAGTTCAACGTGGCGGTCAACACCCATGAGACCCAGAACGTTCTGGACACCGTGAGCCAGTTGAAAACCGCACTGAACACGCCGACCACAGGTAACGCCGTCGCGACCCAGAAGCAACTGGCGGCGATGGCGTCGGGTATGGGTAACCTTGCCAGCGGTATCGATCAATTGTCCTCCGGCTTGAGCTCGGTCGGCGGTCGCGGCTCGGCTCTGGATACTCAGAGTGATACCAACCAGGCGCTGGTGCTGGCGAACGCGCAAACACAGTCGACGATCCGTGATTCCGATCCAGCCGAAGTAATGACTCGCCTGACCTTGCAGCAAACCATGTTGCAGGCCTCGCAGTTGGCGTTCAGCAAGATCGCTCAGTTGGGCCTGTTCAACAAGGTCTGATTCAGTGCAGGGGTCGCATGACTTAATGCGATCCCTGACCTTTTTCTTTTTACGGTTCAGGACGTTCTGCTCTCGCGCGAGTTGACGCCGGCCGGTCGAGAGTCACGTGTGTGAAACCTACTCCTCTTGTCAGCATTGCCATCCCTGCGTTCAACCCGCGCTTCTTCCGTACAGCGCTGCAAAGCGTACTCGACCAGACCTACGAAAACCTTGAAATCGTCATTTGCGATGATTGCCGCACGGACGAGATCGAGCAAATCGTCGAGTCCCTTAGCATAGAGTCGAAGGTGGTTGTGCGGTATCTGCGCAACCCTGTCCGCCTGGGCTTCCAACAAAACATTCTGCGTTGCTTCGACGAGTGCCGAGGCGAGTTCATCAAGTTCTTGTGTGACGACGATCAGTTACTGGTGACCACCATCAGCCAGCAGGCCGCCATTTTGAGCGAGCATGCTGAAGTGCTTCTGGTGGTGAGCAAGCATCATTTGGTCGATGCGGACGATTACGTATTGCCGATCCGCATGGAAAACTTCGGGCTTACGCCATTTGACGCGCTGTTCAAAGGCGAGGACCTGCTGGCCAGTTTCGAGAAAACCCCGCGTAATATTCTCGGCGGTTTCAGCTGTTCGCTGATGCGTCGGGCAGACATCGCCTCGTTGCTACCCGCCTTGGCGCAGGCGGACGCCGGATTCGTCGCGCTGCTCGATTTCGCCCTGTACATTTGCCTTTTGCGACGCGGCAATCTGGTACAGCTCAGCGACGTCGGCAGCATCGAACGCTTGTATCCAGAGCGTCTCAGCAAGCGCCTGGACATGGTTTCTGCCGCCATTGTCGAGTGGACGTGGCTGGGGCAAATGCTCGCGCAGCGCAGCGGCGAAGAAGCCCCGGCCACTGATTGGGTGCGCTACGTGATGCTGGACGAACTGACAGCGCCAGAAACCCGCGAGTGGGATGAGCTCAATCTGTATGCGGTCATGGCCTCGCGCCAAGGCATTATTCTGGTACAGGTAGGCACGGACACCGAAAGTTACGCCGATCTCTATGCGCAATGGATCGAATGTCGACGTTTCACGCCGTCACGTAAACAAGTGTTGTCCCGGCAGATCGCACGCTGGCCACATCGTCCCGTCATCGTTCCGGTGATCATCGACCCCGACGATGATGTCTACGGGCTGGACGTTACCCTCAAGAGCATCTCGGCCCAGACATACGCCTGCGAATCGGTGGTGCTGTTATCGAATGGCACAGGCGAACTGGATGACAAGGTTCAGCGCCTGCCGCTGCAATCCGACTGGCCGCAGCAGCTCAACCAGTTGCTGCCAGAGCTGCACCACGCCGACTGGTTCTATCTGTTGCGTGCCGGTGACCGGCTGACCGAATCCGCGATGCTGGTCCTGGCCGACCGGATTGTCGGAGCGCCAGGCGCGTCCTGCATCTATAGCGACGAAGGCGCGCTGGTGGACGACGAGTCTGTCGAGCCGATCTTCAAGCCCGACTTCAACCTCGACTTGATGCGCGGTTACCCCTATGTCGGTCGTACCCTGACGTTTGAGCGCAATCGCTTCCTGGCGCTGGGCGGGTTTGATACGGCGCTGGGAGAACTGGCGCCGCACGACCTGATCTGGCGCCTGGTCGAAACGGATGGGCCGCACGCCATCGGACACATCGCCGAAGTGCAGGTCGAGTCGACGTTTACCTTCGCCCAATGGCTATCGCTACCTGAAGTGATCGAGCAAAACACTCGACTGATCACCACTCATCTGCAGCGTATCGGTGTCGGGCATGTGCTGCATCCCGGTCCGTTGCTGAAGTTGATTCCGCGGATCGAATACCACTCTGCGGAGCGCCCGCTGGTGTCGATCATCATCACCGTAAAAGACGAGTTGAGCGCGCTGCAGCGCTGTATCAACAGCCTGATCAGCACCACGGCGTACACCCGTTACGAAATCATCCTCGTCGACAATGCCAGTGAAAGCACAGAAGTACGGCATTGGCTAAAGGCCATGGCGGAGTTGGGCAGTGACACATTGCGCATTTTTTCGCGTCCGCAGAGCAGCAACGATGCGCAGGTCAAGAACTTCGCGGCGCAGCAGGCACGGGGCGATTATCTGTTGTTGCTCAGCCCCTATTGCGTGGCGCATGACGAACGCTGGCTTGATGAGTTGCTCAATCATGGGCAACGCCCGGAAGTCGGGATCGTCGGGCCGCGTACCCTCAACCGGCAAGGCAATGTGATTGATGCCGGGCTGGTGCTGGGCCTGAATGGCCTGGCGGGCAGGGCGTTTATCAATGAGCCGGTGACCTCCGGCGGCTACATGCAGCGACTGCAAGTGGTGCAGAACTGGAGCGCGGTCAGTGACCATTGCCTGTTGGTACGCAAGCACGTATTCGACAGTGTTGGCGGGTTTGAGGAAGCCATCAGCACGCAAGGCATCAACGCCCTTGAGCTATGCCTGCGCGTTGGCAAGGACGGTTACCTGATCGTCACCACACCGTTCTCCAATATTGTGCTGGCGTCCTCGGCGCAAACCAGAATTGAAGAGTTCCGGGAGCAGCAGCTGGAGCTTGAGCAGGAAGCGTTTTATCAACGCTGGTTACCGCAGATTGCCAATGACCCTGCTTACAACCGCAACCTGAATTTGAGTGGCAACAGCTTTGGCCTGAATCCGGGCGCGCGCACTGGATGGAATCCTCTGTGTACGCGTAATGTGCCGTCGGTTCTGGGGTTGGCACTGAACAGTTCGGCAATCGGGCACTACCGCGTCAGCCAGCCGTTGTTCGAACTGCAGGCGGCGGGGCGGATTGTCGGGCGTGTGGCGTACGACATGCCGTCAATCATCGAAATCGAACGTCAGTCGCCGGACGTCATCATTCTGCAAGGTCGCTACAACACCGGCAAAATCAACGACATCGTCCAGGTGAAAAACTATTCCCGGGCCATGCGCATTTACGAGCTGGACGATTACGTCGCCCGGATCCCGGAGAAGAACGAACACACCCGCAACATGCCCGACAACATCGAGGCGTTAATGCGCAAAGGGATCGCCATGTGCGACCGGGTTGTGGTTTCGACCCATGCACTGGCGGGTGTCCTCTCTGATATGCACCACAGCATTCGCGTGGTGCCTAACATGCTGGCGCCAAATCTGTGGACGCACCTCATGAGCCAGCGTCGTACCTCGAGCAAGCCACGCATAGGCTGGGGTGGTGGCACCAGTCACCGCGGTGATCTGGAACTCATTGCCGACGTTGTCCGCGAGTTGGCGGATGAAGTCGAATGGGTGTTTTTCGGCATGTGCCCTGACTTGCTCAGGCCCTATGTCCACGAGTTTCATTCCGGCGTCAGCCTCTCGGCGTACCCGGAAAAACTCGCGAGTCTTAATCTCGACCTCGCCCTGGCACCGCTGGAATTCCATATCTTCAATGACTGCAAAAGCAATTTGCGGTTGCTCGAGTACGGCGCCTGCGGCTACCCGGTGATTTGCTCCGACACCGAGGCGTATCGAGGCCATTTGCCCTGTACGAGAATCCTCACCAATAGTACCGATGAATGGTTGCAGGCGATTCGCATGCACCTGTCGGATCCAGCTGCCAGTTATCGGATGGGTGACGAATTGCGCGAAGTGGTCTTGCGCGATTTCATGTTGCGCGGCGATAACCTGCAGTACTGGGCCGATGGCTGGTTGCCGGATTGATGAGTGTCAACGTCGAACTGCCAATAGAACGCAATGCCGTTGATTCGGCTACCCGCTCGTTATAGGAATTCATATGCAAAGCAATTTCTCGAATGGAACACCTGCTCCGTTGAACGAGCGGTTTACCCTGGTGCTGTTGACCCATGATCAGCCGCGCACCGTGCGCCGTGCATTGCGCTATTACAGCAGCTGGCCCTGCACTGTGCTGGTGGTCGATTCGTCGCGCGATGCAGACGCCGATATCGCCGCAACGTTTTCCGGTATTCAGTACCTGCATGTCCCTGCGTTACGTGCCGAACATTTCAGCGTCAGAGTCCGCCAGGTGATCGGGCAGATCACCACGCCGTACATGGCCGTGGTCGAAGTCGAAAGCTTCCTGCTGCCCGACGCGCTCGATCAATCGCTGGCCTTCCTTGAAGCCAATGCCGAATACGGCACGTGCCAGGGTTACAGCCTGGCGTTCGAAGCGCATGCCGATCGTGTCGATTATTACTTGCGTGACCGCAAGGGCTGCGAAGACTACAGCGACGAATCGGCCGAAGCCCGGCTGGCAGTGTTGGCCAGCGATTCGCCCTCCCTGGCCACGGCGGTCACTCGCACCGCTGTACTGCAGCGCTGGTATGCGATGCTGGCTGCGGACTTCAACCCGGCCCTGCAGGAAAACGGTTATTCCCATGGGCTGACGGCGGGCGCCAAAGTGCGCCTGTTGCCAGTTCCGTATGCATTGCACCAGCGCAACAGCATCACGTTCGGCGCGCTCACCGAGAAGCTGTTTGAGTCGCGCTGGGATGCTTCTCTCGGCGAGCCGGTTCGTCGTTTCGAGCCGACGCAGTACGTTGAATTGCCGTTCTACAACCAGGCGTTTTTTGATGTGCTGACGGCGCTTGAGTTTCTCCTGCATGCGGTGCCGACAGGTCATTTGCAACTCGAAGAACTCGAAGCGGCGATGCTCAAACAGAAGGAATTGTCGCGCGTTCACCGCAACGCCAGTGCCGAGCCGCTCAATGAGCGCTTGCTGAAAGCCTTCGAGCTTTACGCGTTCAATCAGGACGTGGTGCAGCAACTTGCTCGCTCGCTGCAGACCGAAGGCGCCAAGGCGCACGCGCAGAAGGTTCTGGCGTGGGGGCAGCGTCTGGGCGCTGCGACACTCGAGGACAACGGCAGGCTGTTCGATGCCACGCGCTCGGGCCAGCTGTTGCGCTGGCTGGAGGCCCGTGACCCGAGTGCCGCTCAGGTCAAGGACATCACCCGGCATCTGGCGCGCAACGCTGGCGGTCCGACGTTTGGCATCCTGTTGCTGGACCTGGAAGCCGACGTCTTCAAGCTGCAGGTGACCTTTGACAGCGTGATGAACAGCTATTGCCGAGCGTTCAAGATCATTGTGTTCACCACCGGCGACCTGCCGGCCGAAACCACGCTGCAAAACACCCTACATTTCGTCAAGGTCAATGAAAGCAACTACGTCGACAAGATCAACCAGATGGTCAGTCAGACTGATTGCGACTGGATAGTGTTGGCCGAAGCGGGTGACGAACTGACGCCGAGCGGCCTGTATCAGGCGAGCCTGGAGCTGCTGGCCGCGCCGCAATGTCATGCCGTGGCGATGGATGAACTCCAGCGTCAGGAGAACGGCACGCTGGCGGATGTCTTCCGTCCGGGCTTCAACCTCGATCTGCTGCAAAGCTACCCGGCCCTGATGGCGCGCCACTGGCTGGTGCGCCGGGACGTGATGGTCGAGGCGGGCGGTTACTCTCGCGAGTTCAAGAAGGCGCTGGAATTTGACCTGCTGTTGCGTCTGATCGAGCAGGGCGGACTGGACGGCCTTGCGCATCTGGACGAGCCGTTGCTGATTTGTCAGGCGCCGGAAAAAGACAACAGCGCTGATGAGCGCAGGACTTTGCTGCGCCACCTCGCCACCCGAGGGTATCAGGCTGACGTCAGTACTCTGGTGTCGGGCACGCACAAAATCGATTACCGCTTCACCGAGCGCCCGATGATTTCGGTCATCCTGCATGGCGTCAGTGATATTGAAACGTTGCAGCGTTGTATACGCAGTGTGTTGCAGCGCACCCGATACCAGCGTTACGAATTGCTGGTTGCTGACGATTCGGCTTACTCGGCGCCATTGGGCAACTGGCTCGATAGCCAGGGCCCACAGGCCAATCGCGTGCGTCTGTTTAGTGTCGAGCCCGGCCTGGCGACAGGGGGCTTTATCAATACCGCCAGCCAGCACGCCCAGGGTGAATACCTGGTCACGCTGGCGGCTGACAGCGAAGTGGTCAACGTCAACTGGATCGAATCCCTGCTCAACCAGGTGCTTCGTCCGGAAGTCGGTGTGGCCGGCGCCAAGCTGATCGACCGTGACGGTTTTGTCACTCAGGCCGGCCTGATCCTCGGTTTCAACGACGGAGTAGGTTCGCCGTTCGTGGGTGAGCCGAAGACTGCCACGGGCTACATGAACCGGCTGGTGGTGGAGCAGAACTGCTCGGCGGTGTCCTTTGCCTGCCTGATGATCTCGAAGCAGTTGTTCGAAGCGGCAGACGGCATTGATGTCGAACACTTCGCCGAGGCCTTTGGTGATGTCGATCTATGTCTGCGAGTCGGTCAGGCCGGTTATCTGACGGTCTGGACGCCGCACGTGCAGGTCATTCAGTCGGGGGTGTTGGCGCAGTCGCCAATGGCTCGGCAAGCGTTTGGCGAGAAATGGTCCGAAGCGCTGGGGCATGATCGGTTCTACAACAAAAATCTGGCCGCTACTGGCTCTGGCTTCACGCTCGGACCGGTGAGCAGCATCCCTTGGGCAACGCTGATCGGTCAGGTCAAAGCCTAAACATCAGGCTTCACCGCAACTCGGGTAACCGGGAAAAAAGGCTCACCTCACGGTGTAATGCTGTTCACTTAAGCGGAGCAGCGTTGCGGTTAATCTGATACCGGCTTTTTGATATCTTCACCGCCCTGGGTCTTGCTGGCCTGGGGCGTTTTGTTTTGAAGAGCACACCTATGCTGCCGCGAAGCTCTTCCAGGCGTCTTGGCGTGTGTGATGGCGACACGGCGCCAGCCATCACGACCAAATGGCTAGCGATGTGCTGACAGGCAAACTTGAAGCTCACCTCGCTGGGAGCTCGTTTATGCGCAACAGCAGTCTGGCTGGCCTCGCGCCGTACTACGTTGTACGCCAGCAATAGCCCCCGCGGTTCCTGATACACCAGATCCACGGTATTGCTGCGAAGGGTCAACGCGTTATCCTGCATTGAGCTTTTGATATCCCGAAAATCCAGCGCGATCTCCCATCGTTCGTGATAAGGAGTGGCGACCTGCTCTGCGCTAAAACGTGAAGTGGGCAGCGAGGTGAAAACGGTTATTTCCTTGCCTTCGACCTCATAGGTAACGGCTCGCACCTGCCAGTGCTCAGGCAAAACCGGGTTCTTTTTACGCGCCTGTGGCGAGGCCTTCATCTGCACCATGTAATCCCCATCGCCGTAGCGCTCAATCTCCGTACGGACCGTGCCCTTGCGTTCCGAGATCATCCAGTGACGATTTTTCTCAGGGCTTTGGATGCTCAGACAACAAGTCTGCACTGAAAACTCCTTTATCCAGCAGTGTCACCGAATCGTTGGGTATGGCCTCAACGAAATCCCTCGCCAGTGGGATCTCGCCCCTGCGGTAAGGACTGATGGCCGCATTGGCGATGATGTGCGAGCGGGCGTTCATCAGCGCAACAAGGCGCAATACCGGATAAGGCGTTTGACGTTCGTAAGAGGTATTTCCGGAGCCGAAATACTCTTGCAAGGCGGATGTTGCCGGTGTTCGAAATAAGGCACCACCGACTGCAAAGACCTGGAGTCCATGCCAGTCGTCTTGTGGGTAGCGCTCATGCGTTGGCGCACTGCTGAAATAGCCAGGCTAGGGGTTGCTTGCCTAGACGTTGGCGAGCTTGGGACAGCTTACTTATGGCGAGGAGCACCTCGTTGGCAAGTCCATTAGCGCAGATATTCAATCGGCGAGCGACTTCAATAACCGGCTCGCCCCTGAAAAGGGCTATCCCGACTACCCGCCAAAGCACCATATCCGAAGGCAGACGGCGACGTCGGATCGTCGCTTTATCGTAAGCCTCCAGCCCAGCCACCTTTACTCGGCAGCTGATCTCAATGGCAGCAACTCATCCAGCCGGCTATTCGGCCAGGTCGGTAACTTCTCCAGCG